>JAFZYR010000072.1 GCA_017616165.1 Treponema sp. | reverse complement strand
CCCTACTAAGCTTTATTTTGGTGACAACGCTCTGGACTTTTTAAATACTGAACTTCCAAAATACGGAAAGAGAATCATGCTCAGCTACGGCGGCGGTTCAATCAAAAAGAACGGCATTTATGATGAAGTAATAAAAATCCTCAAGGCAAACGGCAAAGAGATTTTCGAAGACCCTGGAGTTATGCCAAACCCTACAAGCGAAAAGCTTATTGAAGGCTGTAAGATAGCCCGCGAAAACAATGTTGATTTTATCCTTGCAGTTGGCGGCGGTTCTGTATGTGACTATGCAAAAGGAGTTTCTGTTGCAGCCTGGTACGATGGCGATCCCTGGGAAAAGTATTACCTCAATATGGAAGAACCAAAGGCTGGAGATAGAATTATTCCTGTTGGCTCAGTGCTTACAATGGTTGGAACCGGTAGTGAAATGAACGGTGGTTCTGTAATCACAAATCACGCACAGAAGCTTAAAATCGGACACGTTTTCGGCGAAGAAGTCTTCCCAAAGTTTGCAATTTTGAATCCTAAATACACCTACACTCTCCCACAGCGTCAGATGGTGGCAGGAATTTTTGACATTATGAGCCACATCATGGAGCAGTATTTTTCCGGCAGCGATGACAACACAAGCGACTACCTTGCAGAAGGCCTTATGAAATCTCTTATTCATTCTTCGCGCATTGCTGTAAAAGATCCTCAGAATTATGAAGCCCGCAGCAACATCATGTGGACTGCAACCTGGGCACTAAACACACTCATTGGCCGCGGAAAGTCTCAGGACTGGATGGTTCACATGATTGGTCAGTCAATCGGTGCCTTTACAGACGCAACTCACGGAATGACACTTTCGGGTGTTTCACTCCCATATTACCGCTTTATTATGAAGGATGGACTTCCAAAGTTTGTGCGCTTTGCAAAGAATGTTTGGGATATTCAGGGGGCAGGTTTTTCTGATGAACAGATTGCAGAAGCTGGCCTTAGCGCAATGGAAGACTGGATGAAAGAAATCGGTGTGTGTCTTCACATTTCAGAGCTTGGTGTTACTCCGGAAATGTTTGACGGAATTGCAAAAGGCTCGTTCATTCTGGACGGCGGTTACCGCAAGCTCACACACGAAGAAATTATAGAAATATTGAAACAGAGTATGTAGGAGATCTCTTATGAAAGTATTAATTCTAAACGGAAGCCCAAGATCAAACGGAAACACCAGCATTGCAGTAAATGAGCTGGCAAAGATTTTTGCAGAAGAAAAAATTGAAACCGAAATTATTCAGCTTGGTAGCAAGGATATCCGCGGCTGTATTGCCTGTGGTTCGTGCTTTAAAAACGGCAAGTGTGTTTTTGATGATATGGTAAATGAACTTGCTCCTAAGTTTGAGACAGCTGATGGTCTTGTTGTTGCAAGTCCTGTTTATTATGCTTCGGCAAATGCAACACTCATTGCTGCTTTAGACAGGCTTTTTTACAGCACTCATTTTGACAAAACAATGAAGGTAGGAGCAAGCGTTGTTGTTGCCCGCCGCGGTGGATGCTCTGCTACCTTTGATGAATTGAATAAGTATTTTACAATCTGCGGAATGCCGGTTGCTTCGAGCCAATACTGGAACTGTGTTCATGGCCGCGAAAAGGGAGAAGCCGAACTTGATGCCGAAGGCTTACAGACAATGCGTACTCTTGCCCGTAACATGAGTTTTTTAATGAAGAGCATTGCACTTGGAAAAGAAAAGTT
>JAFZYR010000071.1 GCA_017616165.1 Treponema sp. | reverse complement strand
TTTTGCTTTTTTAGACACAATATATATAACTAAAAAATTAAAGTTTGCATAACTCAAAAAAGTTCTTGAATAAATATATAAAATTTGGTAATATAATTAAGTGATATAAGCGTTCAAGAGAGAATCTAATTATGTTAGATTTTATCTTTTTTCGCTTTTATAATAATTTTTCATGATTCCACGCTAAAGGGGAACGAAAGGGAGGTTAAGGAATGGCAACTGCTCAGGTATTTTCTTGTAATTACAGCGGCAGCATCAAGAATAAGTTGCTTAAAGGCGGAGATAAGTTGTTCTTAAAGATTGAGGACACCAAAATTTCCGGAAAGGCTTTCATCTGTAACGAGGAAGGACGTAACGGATATATCGATAACTTCGAATATCCTATTAATGATGTAAGAGAAGTATATAAGGGCGATTATCAGGGTGATGTAGCTCTTATTATGAATACACGTATAACCAGTTTGTACGGAACCAAAAAAGCTCAGACTATTTTCCCTGCAATTAAGGATATCGATGTAGTAGTTGAGATCCTTGGCGAATTAAAGGAGAAGACAGCTGCAGCAGGTAGCGCAAATGATACAAGAAGAGCTGCTACAACACAGAGCCAGCCTATCGCTCGTCCCGTAGCTCCCACACCAAGCGCACCCGCACCCGCAGCACAGGCTGTTCCTACAGCACCTGTACCTTCAGCAAGCCTCGATGCAAAGAGCATCAAGCAGGAAGTTACACAGAGTGTTGTTGTTAAGAAGGATTCCGGTATCGGCGGAAGCGATGCTATCGGTGGCGCACTTCTTAACAGAAAACCTGCAGAACCCATGAGAACTGCTTCCAATGCCGTAGGAAGCGCAGTTATGCAGAAGGGTTCACCTGCACCTGCTCCCGCAGCAGCTCCCGCACAGCCCACTCCTCAGCAGCAGAAAAAGAATGATTCCGAAGATTTCCAGAAGAGAATGGAAAAACTTTACGTTCTCAAGGATTGCGGAATGTTAACAGATAAAGAATTCGATGCAAAGAAACTTGAACTTGTTTCAGAACTTTGCGGAATGACAGACTTCAACGAAAAGGTTCAGAAGCTCGTTGTTCTTAAGGAATGCGGAATGCTTTCCGAAAAAGAATTCGATTCCAGAAAAGTTGATATCATCAAAGAGTGCTGCTCAACAGATGTTGAAGACCTCGGCGAATACAAGAGAAACGTTGAGAGACTTCCTTATCTTAAACTCGGCGGCATGATTGATGAAGCTGAATTCATTGAGAAGAAGAACGGAGTACTTGCAGAAGTTGAGTATTCAGATCTTGATCCCGATGAAATCACATTAAGAAAACTTGAAAGATGGCCCGTTCTTCGTGATGCTGAAATGCTTACAGAAGACGAATTCAAGATTAAAGTTCAGCAGTTAGTTGATCACATCGATGTTTCCGAATTCGACAGCATCGAATTACTCAGCGCTAAACTTAAAAAGTGGCCGCTTCTTGTACAGGCTAAACTCATTTCAGAAGGCGAATTCAAGAAGAAACAGAACGACGTTATCGATGCATTTACAAATGCTCCTTGGAACGATGTTCCCAGCTTCACAGTTGTTGTTGAAAGACTTATGGCTCTCAAAGATTGTGAATGGCTTTCAGAACTTGACTTCCACTCAAAGAAAGTCGAGCTTCTCAGAAAGGTTGCTAATGTTGAAGATTACGTTACCAAGGTTCAGCTTTACTTAGCACTTCCTCAGATCGGTCTTATTTCACAGGGCGACTTCGAAGTTAAGAAGCAGGAATTCGTTGATGAAATCTTTGCTCCAGGAAACGGATCTACAGAAGAGTTCCAGACCAAGGTTAAGAAACTCATGGATCTTGAAAAGACCGGAATGCTTTCAACAGATGAATTTACTAACTACAAGATGAAGTTAATGAGTGAATTATAAAATAAAGAAAAGACCTGCAAATGCGGGTCTTTTTTTATGCCATATATTTTAATATTTTATTGTTGACATAAGAAACAAAATCACTTATTATATTAGAGTATGCCGCATAACGAGGTAAAAGAGGCAACTATGCCCACCACAGTTAGCGAGATTGTTAATAAGGAGGTGCCTTA
>JAFZYR010000070.1 GCA_017616165.1 Treponema sp. | reverse complement strand
CATGGCTTCCAGGACGGGGCGTTTGTTCTTTTTGGATGAGCAGGCGCTGCCGGTTGAAATGTAGAAACCTTGGGAATCGAGGGCGCGGAGCATTACGTTTCCCGGGATATGGTCAAAGGCGGCCTGGACTACGTATGGTGAAAAGAGTTCAGGGTTTTCAAGGCGGCCTTGTGGAACTATTGTGCAGCCTTTAAGTTCGGCAAGTTTTTTTACAAAGTCATCTGTTGTCTGGCGCTGCTGGGAATTATCTTTGTTGTAGTAGCGTTCCAAAGCAAGAGAGAATGCAACTGCTCCAAGAACATTTTCTGTACCGCTTCGCATTCCTTTTTCCTGACCGCCGCCTCGCAAAAAGACATCGAACTGATCTTTTACATAAAGGATTCCGATTCCACGAGGACCGCAGATTTTGTGAGAGCTCAAGGCTGCACTGTCTATGCCGGGATGTGCAAGGTTCAAATTGATTTTTCCTGCTGCCTGAACACAATCAACGTGGAACTTAGGCTTACGCTTACCTGCACTCCATTTTGTGATTTCATCTGCAATTTCGTAAATGGGCTGAATTACGCCTGTTTCATTGTTTACTGCCATGATGCACACAAGGGTTGTATCAGAAGTAAGAGAATCAACAACTGCCTGTGGTGTTATAATTCCGTTTTTATCTGCGGGAAGCTGTTCTACATTCCAGCCGCATTTTTTAAGTGCAAGAGCCTGCTCGCGTACAGCTGGATGTTCAATTGAGCTTATTAAAACTGTTCCGGCCGAAGGCTTTGCCAGTTGAGCCAATAAAGGAATCTGGTCGCTTTCTGTTCCGCCACTTGTAAAATAGATTGTATCTGATGGAACTCCAAGAGCTTTTGCAGAACGTTCGCGTGCCTGCTCTAAAAGTGTGCGTGCGTTTTTTCCAACTGTGTGTGTACTTGAAGGGTTACCCCAATCAGTCAGGGTGAGTTCAACTGCCTGCTTTAAAATATCTTCGTCTGCCGGACTTGTTGCAGCCCAGTCAAAATAATGTGATTTGTAATCCATAGTAAAACCTTAGTAGGTCTTGTCCATTGCCTGGAGTTCTTCGATGTTCTTTTTAAGGCGTTCAATTTCACGGGTAAGCATGCGTTCATAGTCAAGGTCTCCGCTGACTATGCGGGCACTTTCATCTTCCCACGCCTGTTTGTCTGTTATAAAAAGAAAGCTGAACGAAGGCGCACTTGCTTTTTCACACCAGACCTTGGCTTCCTGCCAGTAGTACAAGCCTGCTTCATAACAAGATAACGCTTTTTCCATGTTTCGTAAATATTCATCTTTCCACGGACTGTCGTAAAAATAAATGCATTTTTTATCGTAGATTCTACCAAGACGCAGATGCTGTTCAATAAGCTTAAGGTTTATATGCATCTGGAACAGGTAGCGGTATTTTTCCCACTGCTTTTCTGATTCTATCTTAAAATCAACATACTGAGGATTACAGAAGTCGGCCTGAGCGGCTTTTTCGAGCCAGTAGATGTTTTCTATGCAGTCATCGGGATACTGCTGGTAGTGAACGTGATAAAGCTTGTACCAGTCTTCCTTGTATTTGACCATGTAGGCGTGGGTTGGAGAAAGAGGAATTGTAAATAAAATGCTGGCGAAAACTAAAAATAAAATAAGCTTTTTCACATTTTGATTATCGGAATAATAAAGATGAATGTTAGGAAATAAAGAAATATTATAAAAATTGATTTTTAAAGGAAAAAGTCCTTGCACTCCCGTGGAAAATGTCTGTCGGCTGCAGGCTGAGCAATTTTCCACTCCGTTCCAGGACTTTTTCAGTTGCAACTATTTTTATAGTATTTATTTTTCTAATTCTTCTTTTATTATACGAGAGATTTCGGGAATGCTTTTTGTTGCGTCTATTCGTATTATTTTCATTTCCTCTCGTTTGGCGGGGGCGGATTCGTACATGGAAATGACTTTTTCGTACAAGGCTGCTATTTTCTTTTGAGCATCCAGGTTTTCGTAGATTTCTTTCTGGCCGTTGCGGGCATTTACGCGGCCAAGTGAGATTTCTGGATTGATTTCAAAGAAAAACAGATATTCTGGTAATGGGAACGGTGAATTTAATAGCATTGGCAATTCCAGACCGCATGAAACTGACTGATATGCTAAACTTGAAAAGAAATAGCGGTCACTTACTACAACTTTGCCGCTTTCACAAAGTTCTTTTACTCCACCCTTGCCAAAAATGTGTTCACAGCGGTCTGCGGCAAAAAGATAGGCATTTGTTTTTTCATCAACATGAAATTCGCCCGACAGCATTCTGCGCAAAAACTTTCCTGTTGGCAAACCCGTTGGTTCTGCAGTAGCAACAAATTTTTGAGGATCACTTTCCACAATCTTCTTAATCTGCGTAGAAGTCCCCGCCCCATCTATACCTTCAAAAACTATAAAATTCTTTAAAACCATACGGTCATTATAACATTGATTTTTCTTAATTTCTATGGTATTGTTCTTTTAGTTTTAATGGGGGCTTATATGGGAGCACGCGGAGAACTTTTTACTACACAAATTTATCTTGATAACCGTTCATATTTTT
>JAFZYR010000026.1 GCA_017616165.1 Treponema sp. | reverse complement strand
GCAGAGTAGATACCGTTTGAAGACTGAACTGCAAGCTCACGAATGCGCTGTACAATGTCAGTTGTTTCCTGGAGGTATCCTTCAGTTGTCTGAATGAAAGAAATACCGTTCTGGGCATTTGTAGAAGCCTGGTTCAAACCACGGATCTGTGAACGCATCTTTTCAGATACAGCAAGACCAGAAGCATCATCACCGGCTCTGTTGATTTTCATACCAGAAGAGAGTTTTTCCATGCTCTTTTCGGTATTAAGATCCTGAATTCCCTGGGAACGCTGAGCGAACATAGCACTCATATTGTGATTAATAACCATAATAATCTCCTTATAGTTTGGTTAATAGATAAAACACATGGTGGGCTTTCAAACCACGACGTGGTTTATCTCATGGGTTTCCACCACCCTATAGTTGATTTTCGGGTTAGCAGTAAAAAAGTTTAGAAAAAATTTAAAAAATTTTGAAAAAAAATAATGGAATCATAAGAAAAACAAAATGGCTCCCCACTTCCTTCCCTCGCGCCATTTTGTTTTCAAATGGATACATATTTTATTACTTGTTGCCCTATATGGCATATTTTTGTTATAGTATAGGTATGAAAACAATTAATAAAATCCGTAGACATTTTTATATATGCATTATTAGTATTTCTATACTTTTTACTTCCTCCTGTTTTGCGCAGAGTTCCAGTGAAAATAAGGCTACCTCGTTTCAGTACATGAAAAAGCTGAATCAGGTTTTTGATTTTGTGCAGCAGAATTATGTGGATGAGCTTGATCCGAAAATACTTTATGAGGGCGCCATCAAGGGAATGCTGGATTCAATCGGGGATCCTTATACGCTTTATCTTGATCCGGATTATATGCGCGACCTTAATGATACAACTACCGGTAACTTTGGTGGAGTAGGGCTTTCTATTTCTAAGCCAACGGAATCTACTGCCGACAAGCCTGCTTATGTAGAGGTTTCAAGTCCTATAGAAGACACTCCTGGTGCGCGCGCCGGTATTCATGCGGGAGACTATATTATTGCAATTGACGGGCTTCCTACTCCGGAAATGACAATGAACGAGGTTCTGGGTCATCTGCGTGGTGAGGTAGGAACTCCAGTTACCGTTACAATCCTTCGTGGTGCAAACATGCGCTTTGATGTAAAGCTTGTGCGCGCACTTATCGAGGTTCCTACTGCAAAGTACGGCATGATTGAAGGTACCAAAATCGGTTACTGCCGCCTTATTGAATTTACTCCTGAAACTCCAAACCGACTTCAGGATGCAATGGACCTGTTCCAGAAAAACGGCTACACCAGCATGATTATTGACCTTCGTGATAATCCGGGTGGACTTATCACAAGTGTTGTTGATGTTGCAGACAAGTTCATTGATTCAGGACTTATCGTTAGTACAAAGAGCCGTCTTGCTTTTGAAAATCAGGAATACAAGGCCAGTGCCGACAAAACCACAGTAAAAAAGAATCTTCCTATTATCGTGCTCATAAATCAGGGTTCGGCAAGTGCGTCGGAAATTCTTTCCGGTGCGCTCAAGGATTATCACATGGCTTACCTTGTGGGCGAAAAAACTTATGGAAAGGGTTCTGTTCAGCAGGTAATTCCGCTCAGCGAAATTGACGGCATGAAGCTTACAATGGCACGCTACTACACTCCGAGTGATGTTAATATAGATAAAATTGGTATTCCGCCGGATTACGAAATCAAAAATATTGAAGAAATGACGCCGGAGGAAGAAGAGGCTTATACAAAGCTCATTCAGTCAAATATCATTAACGAAACTGTGGAAAAAACTCCAAACATGAAGGAGTCGGATATTTCGGTTGCTGCCAGGGTGATTGCAAAAACTTATCCTATAGAAGAGCGCCTTATCCGCCGTCTGCTTCGTATTCAGGTTCAGAGAACTCAAACCTCTCCGCTTTATGATCTTGATTACGACCTTCAGCTGTCAAAGGCAATAGAAATTATTCAGAATAATGACTTTAACGAGCTTATGCGCAAGACAAAGACGTTAAAGGAACTGCAGGAATCGGCGCTGGCAGATGAGACAACTGATAGTAAATAAAAATCCCGATAAAAAAGGTCTCGTTATAATAGAAGGCAAGGACTTTCATTATCTGCGCCAGGTGCTGCGGGTGAAGGCAGGGGATATGGTAAACCTCCGCCTGTCCGATGGCACTCTTCAGAACTCCACAGTTTGCAAGATTGATGATAGTTCTCAAAGAATAACGCTGCAGGTTTGTGGGGCCCTTCGACCCTTCGAGGGCCTCAGGACGACGGAGCCTCAGGGACCCCGCGTGGTTGGTGGTGCAAGCACTGGGGTTGGTGGTGCGAATAGTGTGGTCCCTGAGGCACTCGAAGGGGCGTCCGTAGATTTTACCCTCTTCCAGTTCATCCCCAAACCACAAAAGCTTGAGCTTATCGTCCGCCAGGCAACTGAATGTGGTGTAAAAAATATAATTCCTGTAATAAGTGAATATGCTCAAAAGGGAAACGTTCAGGCACTTATGGGCCCTAAGCTTGAACGACTTGACCGCATTGTACGCGAAGCACGTCAGCAAAGCGGTTCGCCTGTAGAAACAAAGGTTTTTGAACCGGTAACTGTCGAACAGGCTGTGGAGCTTTGGAATAAGATGAAAGAAGAGGCGGGCGGTGAAGAAAATGCGGTTGGGTTTGTGCTTTCGGAGCGCGCTGTTGATAATGGGGGCCGCGCGGTCCCTGAGGCTCTCGAAGGACCGCAAGTAGTCTGCATCTTCTGCGGTAACGAAGGCGGAATCAGTCCGGACGAGCTGGAGCTTTTGACAAAAAAAGCACTCTTACGTCCGCTTCATTTTTCCGTTAATATATTAAGGTGCGAAACAGCAGCGCTCTATGGAATAGCTGTGGTACAAAGTGCTATACTAGGTATTTAGGTGGGGTAATATGTCTATAGAAAGAATTAATTTGATTGGGGTTCCGGTAGATGTCTGTGAACCGGAAAATCTGGAAGCAGAGATTCTTGAGCTTTTAGCAAAACCTGGTACAAAGCAGATTGTTTTTCTTTCCATCTGGGATTTGCTTAAGGCACGCCGCAAGAACGATTTTTCGGAATGTATAAAAAATGCAGACCTTATTCTTCCAATTTCCAAAAGCATTTTAAAGGGTGCAAGGTTTTTGCGAAAGCCGGTGCCTGTACGCTATAATCCGTTTAATGCAGTAATTCAGGTCCTTGGAATTCTTGATTCTCACTATAAGTCGCTTTATCTGCTTGGTTCTCACAAAAAGACACTCATGAAAACCGAAAAAAATGTGCGCGACACCTTCCCGGGCCTTCGCATTGTAGGCCGCTATGTGGGTTATTATCCAAAGCAGGACGAGGACGATATTGTTCAGGCTATTTTTAAGTCTCAGCCGTCTCTTGTGCTTGTTAGCGAAGGTATAAAAGATAAAAACTGCTGGGCTTACAAACGCCGCAACCGCTTTTCTTCCAGCATCTTTTTATATTACAAGGACTGCTTCGGTATTTTTTCTGAACGCATACAGCGCATAAAGGAAAAGACCTTTGACCGCGGCCACGAAATTTTTGTAGAAATTGCTCATAATCCGTTTAAGCTTTTTCTTATTTTCCCATATATGCGATACAAAATTATCCTTATGTGGTACAAGCTGTTTAGAAAATAGGAAACGCATATGGCTTTGAGTATTGTATTTTCGGTTCTGGCGGGTGTTCTGCTGCTTCTAGGCTTTCTGGGAACCTTTGTTCCTGTTTTGCCAGGAGCACCTCTTGCCTGGGCAGGACTTTTGCTTGCCTATTTTTCTGAGTATAACGAAATATCTTTAATCGTACTTATAATCACAGCAGTAGTTGCCGTAGTTGTTTCCATTCTTGATAATTTTATGCCTGTGCTTATGACCAACAAAATAGGCGGAAGCAAGGCTGCAACCTGGGGCGCAACAATCGGACTGGTTGTGGGACTGTTTATGGGCCCTGTCGGAATTATTGCCGGACCTTTTTTAGGCGCCCTTGTTGGAGAACTCATTCATTCAGGCGGAGAATTTGGAAATTCCATTAAGGCTGCCTGGGGTGCATTTTTAGGCTTTATTCTTGGCACCGGCATGAAGATGATTGCCGTAGCTGTTTTTATCTGGATATACCTGCGGAGCTTTTTTGCATGAAACTGGACAACCTGGTAATAGTTTTAGATCATCCCGACGAAAGCCGCAATATAGGAGCTGCCTGTCGTGCCATGGCAAACAACGATATAAGCCAGCTGCGTATTGTAGGCGACCGTTCTTCTTACGACATTGAACATATCCATGTGCTTGCAATTCATGCGGGCGCCATTTTTGATAACGCAAGGTTTTACAGCTCCATAAAGGAAGCAACGGCCGACTGTACTGTCTGTGCAGGAACAACAAGACGCCGTGGTAAAAAGCGCGGTAAGCTTTATCTGCCCGAAGAATTTGCAGACCATATAGACGCTCAGACTCAAAGCGGTGCTAAGGTTGCCGTTGTTTTTGGAAACGAACGCACGGGGCTTACCGACGAGCAGCTGGATCAGTGTACCTGCGGTGTTACAATTCCTTCGAGCCAGGGCTTTGGTTCGCTTAATTTGAGTCATGCCGTTCAGATTATCTGCTATCATCTTTTCCGAAAAAAGCTTGAGGAAAAAGAGGGCGGCTACCGGGGAATAGTGCCTGTAGACCTTGAACGCATAGATAAAACCGTTAAGAGCGTTACCGACGATATGCAGAAAATAGGCTTTTTTAAAATGCCCGGACGCGAGGATATGGAAGGCTTTTGGCGAAGCCTTTTGTCCAGGGCAGCTGTTTCCGAAAGCGAGGTTCAGTATCTGGAAAAAACCTTTTCAAAAATTTCGGGTCTTGCAACAAAGCAATAATATCATTAAATTGAAATTAACGGGGCAAACCCGGCAAACATAAAAGAGGCGTGGATGAAATTTTACGGGGAACTTTTAATCATCTTTATTTTATTAATTGCAAACGGACGCATCCTTATTATCAAAAATGCAAAAAAGGATTCGCTTGTAGTTTTAAGTCCTCTTGGTTTTGTTCTTTCAGTAATTCAGATTTTTAACTGGGGTCTTGATGCAATAACCTTTTTGACCCTGTTATTGAGCGTGCTGGTTCTGCTTTCCAATTTTCACGCTTTATTCCGTTATTCCGAACGCCTGTACATTGACCACTACAGTATTTTGATGAAGGTGTGGGCAGGTATTACAATTATTTTTGCTCTTGCCCTTATTGGCGGAACAATCTTTTTTGCACCGGTTGAATATTCAAGCACCGAGCTTGGCGTGCAGGAAAAGCTTATGCGCTACGAAGGAAGCTTCCGCTCCGGCTTTGAAGACGCTTCCATCATCAACAGTGCAAATCTTTTTGTAACAGAATTTACTCCTCAGAATAAACAGACTATTGAAACAAAGGATGTGGTGCTGTTCATTCCGGACAAGAGGGCAGACACCTATTATTATCGTCCTTATCTTCAGTATCTGGCCCGCGAAGGCTTTACGGTTTTGTCGGCAGACTTTTTCTGTAAGGACTGCAGGTGGCGTCACTCTATCGGGGACTTAAAGATTTGCCGTCGTACTGCCATGCTTATAGACTGGTTTATGAATAACGACAAGTTCTGGATGCAAAAGGAATTTTATACCTATAATTCTCTTCTGGAGCTGGAGGAGCTGGGTAAGCTTGTAAATGAGCTTTATGGCGAAAAAACACGCCTCTTTATTGTAACCGATGTTATGGCAACAGATGCCGCAATAAATTATCAGGAAAAAAATCCGGAACGCGTTATGGCTGTTTTTGACCTTCAGACAATACCGGAGTATAAAACACCGGGGCTCGGCATAATCAGACAGACAGACCTTATTACTGCACTGGCACTTGGTCAGGAGCGCGATAAAGACGGCGAGGCCACAAAAAAGATGGTTATGGAAACAAAGAAAAAGGTTTTCCTTGCAAGGAGCGGACGATGACCTTAATTGAATTTGACAATTATATAAACGCATTTTTACGCAAAGAAGATTTTGCTGCAGATATTTCGCTCAACGGCATTCAGATTCAAAACAGCGACCCGGACGGCAAGCAGATTAAAAAGATAGCCTTTGCTGTAGATGCCTGCGAAGCTACTGCAAAAGCTGCCGCACAGGCCGGAGCAGACGTACTTTTTGTTCACCACGGACTTTTCTGGGGACACTGTCAGACAATTACAGGTAACTTTTATAAAAGAATAAGCACCTTTATAAAGAGCGACCTTGCACTTTGTGCTTATCATATTCCGCTTGATGCAAACAATCCTTATGGAAATAACTGGGGGCTTGCAACCCGCCTTGGACTTACAGACTGTCAGATGTTCGGCGAGTGGAGGGGAATGACTCTTGGTGTAAAAGGAAAGCTGGCACAACCACTAACACTGGATGAGCTTGCCGCTAAGCTTTTGCGTCCCGGTAAAGAGCCTTCTGCCATTATTAAAACCGGCAAGCAGACTGTAAGCACTGTCGGAATTATAAGCGGTGGGGCTAGCGATGACATTACTGCTGCCGTAGAAGCAGGCCTTGACTGCTACATAACCGGCGAGTTTGCCCACGAAGACTACCACTATGCCCGCGAAAATGCCATAAACGTAATTGCCGGCGGCCACTACGAAACCGAAACTGTCGGCGTTTCCCTTGTCATGAAAAAGGTGGAAGCAGAGCTTGGTCTTGAGTGCGTGTTTATTGATGAGCCGACGGGGTTATGATATAATAACCTCATGGAAAAAGATATTAAATCTAAGCTTATACCGTTTATTCTGACAGCGGTTGTTATTGTACTTGATCAGATTACTAAAATTCTTGTTTGTCATTTTATTCCAATGAATACTATAGGGGCTCAGTTTCTGGGAGATTTTCTGCGTATAATTCATGTGCGCAATCCTGGTGTTGCCTTTAGCTTTGGCGCACGCTGGCCAGATGCACTTCGTCGCGTTGCCTTTTCAATTATTCCGATTATTGTTCTGGTTATAGTTATTCTTGTTTATTTACGCAATAAGGATTTTACAAGAGTTCAGCAGTGGGCAATCTGTGGAGTTGTTGGCGGAGGCTTTGGCAATATTATAGACAGAATCTTCCGCCCTGCAGGTGTTGTAGATTTTATAGACGTAAAGTTCTACGGGCTTTTTGGTCTTGAACGCTGGCCAACCTTTAATGTTGCAGATTCTGCGGTTGTTGTATGCGGAATAATGCTGGTTGTTTCTTTCCTTGTTCAAATCATTAAGGACGGAAGCACAAAGAATAAAAAGGTTGAAAAGGTTTTCTTTGAGGAGGAACAGTAAATGAACGGAGAAATGGACGAGCTTGACGAAAAAGAACAGGAACGCCGTAAGCAGGATCAGATAGAATACCGCAAAAAGAAGAGCGCTTCTAATACCTTTTTATTTTTTGGAACTATTTTTGAAATTATAATTACACTTGCCATTGTTATTGGTATTGTTCTGCTGGAAGCTATTATCATTTTGAAATGGATGAATCTTCCGGACCAGGTTAAGGGAAATGTGTTCCAGTTTGCTTCTGTAGGCGGACTTATCGGCGGCATTATTCTGGGCTTTATGGCTTACAAGGCTATTGGCCGCGTGGTAATCAAAAAGTTTCACCTGGAAGATAAGCTTCGCGATGATGTTCTGAATCAGTTTAAGACACGCAAGGAATATAAAGAATATTACGAGAAAAAACAGCAGAGATAGCTGGAGAAACCTATGGAAAAATTCGGAATTATTGGTGCAATGGAATCGGAGGTCCGCGAGCTTGCAAACAGCATTCAGAATAAGGAATGTGTACAGGTTTCTAATCTTACTTTTTACTGCGGACTTTTACACGGAAAAAATGTTGTAATTGTAAAAAGCGGAATAGGCAAGGTAAACGCCGCCTTGTGTGCCCAGCTGCTCATAATCAAATTTGGAGTTACAAGGGTAATCAATACAGGAATTGCAGGGGCTCTTGGACAGGGACTTGGCGTTTTTGATTTTGTTGTTTCTACTGCTGCTGTTTATCACGATTTTGATACAACTGCCTTTGGTTATAAAAAAGGACAGGTGCCCGGGCTGGAGCCAAGCTTTACTGCTGATGGGTCGCTTGCTGAGCTTGCCATAAGGGCCTTTGAAAAAACAGAATTTGCGGGTGAACACAAAATTGTAAAAGGACTTATTGCCAGCGGAGATCAGTTTATATCCGACTCCAAGGCTAAAAAAACAATTAAGGCTGATTTTGCTCCTGCCTGTGTAGAAATGGAGGGCGCTGCAATCGCTCATGCCTGTGCCTTAAACAAGGTGCCCTTTGTAATTGTGCGCTGCATGTCTGATATGGCAGATGAGTCTGTAGAAAAAACTTATTCTTTTAACGAGGATGTCTGTGCGGTAACAAGCGCCTGCCTAGTAAAAAAGATGCTGGAACTTGGAGAATAGTTGGAGAATAGTATGGAAAAAAAATATAACGTAGATTCATTTAATCTGGACCACACAAAGGTAACCGCTCCGTTTGTACGCCTTGCTGCAAAAAAGGTTGGAGAAAAGGGTGACATTGTTACCAAGTTTGATATCCGCTTTTGCCAGCCTAACAAGGAGTTTATGTCTACCGGTGCAATTCATACTCTGGAGCACCTTATGGCAGAATATATACGCGACGAAATGGAAGGCGTTATAGATTTGTCTCCAATGGGCTGTCGTACTGGCTTTTATTTTACTGTTTGGGGTGACCGCTCCGAAGAAGAAATTGCCGGACATATTATGAATGTTCTTAAAAAGGTTGCCGTTTGGGATAAGCCTGTTCCTGCTACTACAGAACAGGAATGCGGAAACTACCGTGACCATGACCTTGAGGGCGCAAAAAAATATGCAGCTGCCTGGGTACACGGAATAGAACAGAAGGGCTGGAAGGCATTTATTTAATTACCAGATTTAACCGCGTATGAATATTCTTCATAAATTCAAGGAAACTGCAGTCTCTGTTCTTCCCGTTATGGCAATTGTATTTTTGCTTGGATTTACAATTGTGCCGCTGGAGCCTTCGCTGTTGCTTAAGTTTTTTATAAGCGGCATTCTTCTTATAGTTGGTCTTACAATTTTTCTTCTTGGTGTAGACCTTGGCATTCAGCCTATGGGTGAACGTTCCGGTGCTGAGCTTACAAAAAGAAAGAATCTGTCCTTTCTTCTTATTACAGCCTTTGTCATTGGTTTTATTGTTACTATTGCAGAGCCGGATATTCAGGTTTTTGCAGATCAGGTAAGGGGAGTTTTTCCTTCTGTTAAAAAGCTTACCTTTACTTATATTATTGCGGGGGGAGTAGGCCTTTTTATAATGCTTGGGCTCCTTCGCATAGTTACAAACCTTTCACTCAAGTGGACACTTTTTATCTGCTATACAATTCTTTTTGGCCTTATATTTTTTGCGCAGGATTCGTTTACTGCAATTGCCTTTGATTCAGGCGGGGCAACAACAGGACCGATGACCGTTCCTTTTATAATGGCGCTGGGCCTTGGTGTTTCTTCCGTACGTGCCGGTAAGCAGGATAATTCCTTTGGTTTAACAGGCATTTCGTCTATTGGACCTGTGCTTGCTGTGGTGGTGTATGCCATTGTAATGCGCCCTTCGACAGGCTCAGGGGCCCCGTTGACCGCTGCGGATCCTGAGCTTGTCGAAGGACTCGAAGGGGCTACTAACATTGTCCGCCAGGTGATTCATGAATCCTTAACTTCTATTCTGCCGCTTTTTGTTATGTTTGTTGTTTTTCAGTTTTTGCTGCTTAAGATGACTGCCCGCCAGGTATTCCGTATGCTCATTGGTTTTGTTTACAGCTTTGTGGGACTTGCGGTATTCCTTGGCGGAGTTTACGGCGGCTTTATGCAGACAGGAAAGCTTTTGGGGCAGGCCTTTGGAGCTCTTGCCTTTGAGCGCGGCGGTATATGGACCTTCCTGCTCATACTTACAGGTCTTTTGCTGGGAGCAATAATTGTCTGTGCCGAACCTGCAGTCTGGTGTCTTAGCGAACAGGTAGAAACAGTTAGCGGTGGTACAATCAAACGAAAGATGCTGCTTGTTTTCCTTTCGGTTGGAACAGCTGTTGCCATTGGTCTTGCCATGTGGCGTGCCATTGCGGGCTTTAATATAAAATGGCTGCTTATCCCCGGCTACGCTGTTTCTATGCTGCTCATGCTTTTCTGTCCGGAGCTTTTTACTGGAATTGCCTTTGACTCCGGTGGCGTTGCTTCGGGTCCGCTTACCTCTACCTTTGTGCTTTCGTTTGCGTTAGGTGCAGCTAACAGTGCTTCCGGTTCAAGCGACTCCTTTGGTGTAATTGCGCTTGTTGCAATGATGCCGCTTATTGCAATTCAAATAATGGGAATTATCTATAAAATCAAAACCTCAAAAAATAATAAAGGAGGTCAAGGTGTATAAACTGATTATGTGCATTGTTCCTCACAACAGCGGGGAATTCATTACAGATGCAGCAAAGCAGGCAGGGGCTGTTGGCGGAACAATTATAATGGGACGCGGAACTGCTTCTAACAGTGTGCTTCAGCTGCTTGGACTGGGCGACACCTCCAAGGATATTGCAATGAATATTGTGGAGCAGAGTATTGCAGACAAGGTTTGTAATCAGATTGAACAGGCCTGCAGTACCAAAAAAGCTCACTTTGGTGTTCTGTTTACAATTGCCGTTGATGATTTTATTAAGGCAGGTAGTGTTGAACAGACCGGAGCAGACAAAAAGCAGATTACAGGAGAAGATAATATGGAAAAATACGAAATGATAAATATAATCGTAAACAAGGGCTATGCAGAGGATGCTATGGCTGCTGCACGCAAAGCCGGCGCCGGTGGTGGAACAATAATTTCTGCAAAAGGAACAGCCCGCGAAGGTGATGCAACCTTTTTTGGCGTAGACATTGTTCCCGAAAAAGAAATGCTCATGATTCTTGTTCCTCAGGATAAAAAGGAAGCTGTTGTTGCCGCAGTAAAGGAGCTAGCATGCTTTCAGAAGGCCGGCAGCGGAATTATTTTCTGCAATACTGCAAACAATTTTACCTTACTTGGAAAGTAACTGTTCCAACCTCTTGTCCGCACACAACGGTACAGCTATGTGTACCCCTTTCAACCGGCAGCTGGAACGAAAAAGGCCTTTGAGTCTGACTGTAAAAAAGCTCATCATAATAAACGGTAAGCTCATCCTCCTGTCCTCCAAAAACCTCTACAGAAATTGCAAGCTTTTCCTTTTGTAAATCTGAATAATAAAAAACCGAATTATCCTTTGGCGACTGAATATAAAGCGGAGAATTATTGTATTCAATCTGAACCTCGGGGCGGGTTTTGCGTGCCCACTGCTGGTACTCTGCCGGATACAAGGTCTTAAGCTCTCCATCTTCTTTTTTGTGCCAGGTGCATTTGCCAGGGGTGTTGTTTTCCTGGCAGTATTCATAAACTGTTGCGGGGCAGTCCGGGCCTGCAATCATTCCGCTGAGCGAACAGATTTTTTCTTTTTTCCAGTTCTGCGGTTCATCAAAGGCAAGATAAGAATAAGAGGTGGTGCTGCCGTAAATATAATCCAAAAGGCTTTTTGCAATCCAGGCGGGCAGGGAGCTTCCGGTTTTGCCAACGACAGTCTGTCCGCTAAAGTTTCCCATCCACACTCCAATCGTGTATTCCTTTGTAGCGCCAAGAGCAATTATATTCTGGTACTGGTTGGAGGTGCCCGTTTTAAAAATAGAAGGATAGTCTGTTTCAAAAACCTGTGAGTAGCCAAAGCCTGTTACGCGTGCAGCCTTATCCGAAAGAAAATCATCTATAAGGCGGGCAGTGTCGCTCTGGTAAATCTGGTTGCCATCAAAGTCCTTGCCGTCGCGTGCAAAAACTGCAAAGGCGGGCACGAGCTCTTTTAGCGGGACCCCGGCAGCTCCAAGTGCAAGTCCAAGATCTGCCTCCTGTCCTGTCTGGCGTAAAGACTCAAAGCCAAGCTCATAAAGCTTTTCCAGATAGGCGGGTACACCAACGCTGTCCAGAATCGAAACTGCAGGGACATTAAGGCTGGAAGCAAGCGCAACCCTGAACCGTACGGGTCCGTTATAGCGGTTGTTAAAGTTAGAAGGAATATATAGCTTTTGTCCGCCAAACTCCTGCGGAATGTCTGCAAGAATTGAGTTTGGTGTGTACAGGCTGGCACCTGCATCATTCTTTGTTTCAAGCGCCAGGGCATATAAAAAAGGCTTCATGGAGCTGCCCGGCTGATTGTTTACAAGAACTCCGTCTATCTGGCCGTTGTGCTCGGAATCAAAAAAGTCTGCGCTGCCAACCCACGCAAGAGGCGTACCGGTTTTATTTTCTATGAGCAAAAGACTTGCGTTTGAGATTCTGCTGCCGATGGCCTGGGTAAGTCCGTCGTTTACAAGGCGTTCTGCATACTGCTGAAGCTCAAGGTTTATGGAAAGCGTGTGAACATTGTCAGCCTTGTTTTTTGGGTTTGCTAGCCCGGTCTTGCTTTGGGTAAGGTAGCGTATATAATGCGGTGCTTCGTAAGGATAGCTGAAAAGCCGTGAAGGTAAATGCCTTGAAAAATCCTGCACGGTAAATTTCTTATGAAAGATTTTATTGTAAAGGCTGCAGGCTCGTTCTGCACAAAGCTCCGGGTTTTTGAACGGGTCATAAAGGCTTGGGTTACGCGGAATTACTGCAAGACAGCATAACTGCTCACTCGTAAGCTCCTGTACTGTACAGCCATAATAGGTTCTTGCGGCAGAGCCTATTCCAACAGCCCCATGTCCAAAAAATATATTGTTCAGGTAAAGCTCAAGAATGTATGCCTTAGACTTTCTTACCTCCAGAACCTTTGCATAAAAAATGTCAGAAAGCTTACGGCCAACACTTGGCGTGGAATCCTGCTTTATCATTTTTACCAGCTGCATGGTAATGGTTGAGCCGCCGCGTACAATTCCCTTGTTGCTCAGGTTTTGCAGGGCGGCACTTGTAAGGGCAAAAAGGTCTACGCCGTCATGAAAATAAAAGCGCTTGTCTTCGGCCTTTATAAATATTTTTTTTGCGGCTTTGGGCAGGTCCTTTGCCCTTGTATATTCGCAGCGGGTTCCGTCTTCAAGGGCAGTTATCTGAAGCAGCCTGCCTGTATCATCAGTAAAAATCTGCGACACAGGCTTTGCTTCAAATGAGGAAAGCTCCTTAAAGGGGAAAATCAGCAGCAGCAGGTTTATGCAGATTATAAAACCCGCAAGAGCCGCCGCTGCTATAATCAGTTTACGACGCATAGGCCTATTCAATTACACAAAGGTATCCGTCTGAACGGCCAAAGGTTTCGCTTTCGTACATACATTCTGCCTGTACAGGAGGAAGCGGATAAACACCTCTTCGTGCAGCGCGGAAGGTAAAGTTTACTGTAGTTGCACCGGAACCAAACTCATCCCAGAAGAATCTTATTTCATTGTCGTGGATGGTTTTGTTACTGAGCCAGTGGCCCCAGCTTCCCCAGCTGTTATCTTCTTCTACAGATCCTGTTGTTACCAGGGATGAATCAAGAATCTCGGCTCCGGAAGGAACAGGGGCACGCATAGCAACATAATCTCGTGCCTTTGAAGAAGAAAGCTTTATGCTTGCCTTGTAGGTTTTTCCGCTTACAAGCTTGAGCAGGCTGTCGGATTCATTAGGCTTGTTTACAACTTCACCGGTTTCGGCATCTGTAATTGTGTACTCAATCTTAAGACCTTCATCGCGGGCGTAGATATTTTCGTCCATAATTGCATAGCGCATTTCGATTGTGTAGTACAGGTTACCCTTTCCATTTTTCTCAAGCTTAATTTCCTGAGGAGTATCCTTTGCAAGTCCGTTGATTATTTCATCCTCAAACGGCAGCTTGAGTGTTACAGGCTTAGCATCGGCTCCCTTAAAGCTTCCACTAAGCACCTGCTTGCCTCCAAGACTAACGCTTGCAGAATAATCTGTTTTGTCAAGCTCGCGCTTTTGTATGTAGGTATAAATTGCTTCCAGTACACGGCTTGTAGTTGCAGTATTGTTCCAGTAACCGTGGCTCTGGTTTTGCAGCAGGGTATAGATGAGTCTGTCTACCATACTGTCCTTTGGATTGAGTGTAGTAAACAACTGAAGAATAAGAGCCATCTGTTCGCTGTCGGAATTATACCAGTCCCACATGTCTGCTCTTGTTTTGCGCAGTACTGTTACTGTGCGGCCGTCAATCTGCAGATAGCTTCTTATTTCTGCGGCAATAGTCTTTGCCCTTGACTGATCTGTATTTGCATAGGCAAGGGCAAGCAGCGCCTGTGTAGAAAGATTAAGGTCTGCACGCTTTGCATACAGCTTATCCATTACAGCGTTCATGCGTGAATCGCCTGCAAGAGTAAAGATGTAAGCGGCATAGGCCTTAAGATAATCATAAGAATAGCTTTCGTAAAGGTTTGCATTGTTGTAAATGTAATTCAAAAGCTTTGGCAGGCTGTAACCAAAGTCCTCCTGTTTATAGCCGCGCTGTGTTCCAAGAACATAAATATATGCCATGCGCATGCTTACATAAAGTGAGGAATAGGTTCCGCCCGGCCAGTAAGGGAAGCCTCCATCTTCTAGCTGATACTTACCCCAGCTGCTTATATAAGCTTTTACGCATTTATTAATGTCTGCAATCTTTGAATCAAGACCAAATACATCAATATATTCTCCAAAGGCAATGAGCGGCAGCACTGCGCTTGACTGCTGTTCAAGACAACCGTAAGGATAGTCAAACAGATAGTTTACTGCACCGCTAAGCATACCAAGTCTTGTTGCATCAATTGTAAAGGTAAGGTCACCTCGTCCTTCCTTTGCAAAGCCTGGAATTGCAAGCTGTTCAATTTCGCTCTGCTTTGATTTTTTGTCATCATCAAGCGCGCCGTAGGCTGCAACAGTTTCGTAGGTAAAGGTCTTTTCAATCTTTACAGGAGAATTGAGCTTTTCGTTGAGTATGTCGGAGCTTACAGTATAAACCAGTTCAACGGTTCCCTGCTGCTGGGCTGCAACATCAAAATAAACAACAGTGCTTTCGCCGCTTGCAACCCATACCTTGTGAGTAGCTTCTCCGTCTACAACTGCAACACCAGGAACAGTAATGCGGCCTTCGCGTTCATCCTGAGAGGTGTTTTTGGTAGGGGTGCGGGCCTCAAGGCTTACGGTAATTTCGTGGCCTTCGCCGTCAAGGTTTGTTATGAGCACACCGCATTCTGCAGTATCGCGTTCGCGTAGCTTTCTTGGCTGAACCTGCTGAACATTTATAGGATTCTGAACTGCAAATTCATCCTCCTGCAGGGCAAAAAGGTCGTCCTTTACACCAAAGGCAGTAACCCTGTAGGTTGTAAGGCTGTCCGGCAGCTTAAAGGTTACGGTTGCTTTTCCGTCCTTGTCTGTCATTACAACAGGTTCAAATACAGCTGTAGGCCTAAAGTCCTTGCGTTCGCTGTCTTCATCCTTTTCTTCTTCGGAGGCATCTCCACCAAGCAGATCCTTGATGCTGTAAGAAACAGGGTCCATCAAAAGTGCACGTGAGTCTCCACCTCTTACACGCAGAGGGTAGTTGTAGCTTGAATAGAAATATTCAATAGGATTTGGAACATGGTAATTAATCAGATCAAGAACACCGCGGTCTACTGCCATAACGGTAAGCTCTGCATTTGAAACAGGCTTTCCACCCTTGGTAGCAGTAAGTGTCAAGGTTGCAGTTTCACCAGGCTTGTAGGTCGGCTTGTCGCTTTCTACCTTTACACTAAAGGCTCTTACATAAGGATTTACAAAAAGCGGTGTTACGCCAAAGTAGCCCTTAGGCTTGTCCAGATCCGGCTCTCCGTATTCATGGGTAGGCTCTCCGTTTCGCACAGAATAAGAAGAAACTGCAACATAAATTACAGGCACATAGTTTGTTGCAATAGGAACTTCAATTACATTTGCAGGAGAATCAAAATGCCTGATTTCTTCGGTAAAGATTCCTTCGCGTTCTACTGTAATAAGATAGTCACCTGCAGGAAGCGGACTTTCCATGAGCACCTGAGCAGTGTCTCCAGGGTTGTACTGTGACTGGTCCGGTGTAAGGTTTATAGCTTCTGAATTATAGTTGTTGTAGCGGTAAGAAGAGCCGCCTGTTACATAAAAGCCGTATTCTGTAACGACTGTGTTGCCGTCTGTGTCTGTACCAGTGAGCTTGAGGGTGTACCAGCCTGAATTTACAGGAGTAATTTCGAGCTTGCCCTTCTGCTTGATTTCTACGCTGCCGGTTGCTTCTTCTACATCCTGGCGCTCGTAGCGTGTATAAAGTGTGTTGTCTACGCTCTGCTCGTGAATCATTGTCCATTCTTCGCGTGTGAGTGTATAGCTTACAGAGGCAGCCTTTTTAGAAGCATTATTCAAAAGCTCTCCGTTTATGTCTGTAAGAATATAATCAAATTCAAGCTTGTTGTCTTTTTTTGCAAAGCCGCCGCCTGTTCTTGTGCTCTTTAAACCCACATAGAATTTTGCAGGATGAACAATAACCTGACTTTGAGTAGAAATGCGCTGGTTAGAAACATCGGTTACTGCGGCTTCTACGCGGTACTGGTAGGCAGTTCCGTCCGTAATTTTTTCGGAGTTACAGGTAAGGTTTGCCTTTCCTTCTGCGTTGAGCTTGCCGTCTGTTTCGGAATAATAGCTGCGGTAAGAATAAAGGTCCGGACCAAACGAATAACCCTTTGTATCCGGAGTATTAAAGGTCATATTCAGGGCCTGCTTGTACCAGGTGCTTTCGTAGCCCGCTCCACTCAAGGCGCCGCCTGCAAGATATTCTGCAAAAAGCTCTGCTGTAAGCGTGTCGCCGCTGTAGTAGGTAACCTCTGGAATTGTAATGGAAGCAGTTGTCTTTACGCGTTCAAATTCTGCAACCTTAAAATATACAGATTCGTAGTCGTATTCATCCTTGGCATCTGCTCTGGTATAGCGGATTGTATAGGTTCCAGGCTCCAGTTCATCCGGAATTTTAAATGAGCCGTAAAAGCCGCCGCTTTCGGAAAGAGTTCCTTTTATAGGCTCTGCAATAGGTTGGCCCTTCCACCAGCCCTCCTGAGGAGTAACTGTATAGTTGCCCTTATGAACGACAAGGCTTCCTAAGACCTGATCCCTGTCTATGCCGCGGAAGGTAACAGTTTCGCCAGGACGGTAAACACCACGGTCAACAAACATAAAGGTTCGCTGAACAGGCTTGCGTGCTGCCTGACGGTTAGCGGTTGTAACTCCGTCCCTCCACGAATTGTGAGATGTAGGAATAAAAACAGCCTTGTCGTCGCCCTTGCTTACATAAACACCAAGCTTGTCGTTGTAGCTGTACTGATATTTTGATTCTGATTCATAAGCCACAATCTGGGCTTCGGTATAATTTATTACAGCAAGTCCGTCCTTGTCTGTTTTACCCTGCGCAATTACATGATCTGGAGCAATCGGATCGTTAATAAAGTCACTAATATCATGAATAATATAAACGTCGGCATCGGCTACCGGCTCATTTGTAGAAAGACTTCTTACCATTACAACAGCACGGTTTATACCCATTCGCGTTGTAATTCCAAGATCTGTTACCTGAATTGTAATAAGGTTTTTATCTGATTTTTCTACAAGCTCGTTGTTGTAATTAATTGTGTTGTATTTTGTTTCGGCATCAAAGCGAACAAAGCCGCGGCCGTTTGTAAGATAATCATCAAGATTTATTTCCTTAAACTGGCGTCTGTTTTTTTCGCCCGGATCAATCATTATTTTGTCGCCGTATATTTTTTCTTCGGTTGTAAAAAGCGGATTTAAAACGCTGCTGACCTTATACCAGGAGCCCTCGTTTGCATTCTGATACTCGTAAATAAGCTTGTGCGGGAACTGGGCCTCCAGCATTTTTGTTCCGTAATCAAGGTACTTAACATAAGCCTTTACAGGGCGTGTACGGAATTCCTGATAATAATTATATTTGCCGTCGCTATAGGTCTGACCGTAAATATCCTTAAAGCCCTTCATAAAATAAAAGCGATACTGGGTATCCATTTCGAGCGGAAGACTGTGAATGGTAAGATAGCGGCCGTTTATAATAACATTGTCTTTGGTAAGCGGAAGAACCTTGTCGTCCATTGTGCGTATCTGAATCTTGTCCAGAACCATCTGCAGGTCTACAGCCTGGGTAAGTCTTACTGTAATAGGATTTCCAAGATTGCCTGAGGTATAGCTTGCGTATTCCGGAACCCCCTGGTCATCAAACGGCTGAAGGGTTTTGTAGGTAAACTTTCTTGTGTCATCTGCAGATTTTACCGTGATGACTTTATTGTGCGGAACCTCTGCATTTATTATTACCGTAAAGGAGTTTGTTTTATTTTTATCCACGTCACATTCAGGCTCGTTTTTCCACCAGCTGAAGGATTTGTTGGTAAAGTCACCTTCTACCGTAAAGTCTGAACGGCTAAGCCTTTGTTCTCCAATAAAAAGCTCCAGTCTGTCTGCAAGTGCATCGGCAGTAAGCAGATAGTTGGTGCGTACAAACACGCGGTTTTCGTAAGGGGGAAGGGCACCTGTTGTATTGTCATAGGCAAAATCCCTTTCCTTTATATAACCGCCGTAAATGTTTTTTATCTGAACAGGCTCGGCCTTTGTTTTAAAGGTTGTTTCTCCTGTGATTGTGTCACCGTAAATGGAAGTAAGGTCTGACTTTACCCTGATTGTATAAACTGTTGACGGATCTGCCGGCTCTTCGGCTTCAAAGCTAATGTGCTGGGTTCCGTACCAGTGGTAGCTTCCCTTGAGCTTTGGTTCAATGCTCATTATTGTCGCAGCGTCTTCGGCAGTATCAAGGCTTGTGAGCGTGCGCACCGGAACCGAAAAAATTACATAAAAGCTTGGGTTTTCTGCTTCCGAAACTA
This sequence comes from Treponema sp., assembly GCA_017616165.1. Taxonomy (GTDB): domain Bacteria; phylum Spirochaetota; class Spirochaetia; order Treponematales; family Treponemataceae; genus Treponema_D. The sequence continues at coordinate 28,289 of JAFZYR010000026.1, read as the reverse complement.
TGCTTGTTTTTGGACCCCAGTCTTCTACAGTTAATGGTCTGTCCGAATAATCCTCTTCCTTTTGAGAGTCTGCCTTTTTTGTCTCCGGCAGCTTAATTCGTTTTTTCTCGGAAGTATAAGAGGTCAGATATTCAGTAAGCTTTCGTAGTCCCGGAATAACCGAGGTTGTGGGCTTGGAATTCTTTTTGCCCTTTGAGCCCTGGGTTTTTGAACCGTCGGTGCCTTCTGTTTCTTCTGCATCTTCAGGAGCTTCTCTGGCATAATCCGGCTTAAAAAACTGAGTCATGGAATCAAAGGAGGCAACATCGTTGTTTAGCGTCATTACAACCGGAGTGCGTTCCTTTGCAATGCTTATCTTGCTGGTTGCTCCTGCTGACTGAAAAGAAGCCTTGCCTTTTGATCCCTTGCAGCCGGCTAGGGTAAAAATACATAAAGCGCTGAAAAGGCAGGCTGCCTTGAGTAAAGTTTTCATAAAGAATCTCCTGTAGAGTAAAAATAGATTTTATTTTTTAGCAGTCCATTTTAAAACTGCAAGTGCGTATTTCATCTGATTTTCCGGCATGAATACATAGTATTTTTTTTCTGTTGTTGCAATTACCATTACGGTAGAGGTTGCAGAAGAAATGCCGGTTATTGCTTCCAGAGGTATTTCTACGTTCTCCTGTACAGAAAATATAACAGCCCTCTGATTAGTTACAACAAAGTTTCCTTCGTTTCCCTTTTGATTTGTTTCGGTTGCAAAATTAAGCTTTTCGTTTTCGTTAAGCTCCAGTCGCAAAAAGTGAACCATAGGCATTTTGGCGTTGTCCGCCAGCGGCAGCTTGTATTTGTTTGTATCTACATAAGGATTTTCATAATTGGATTTTCCCTTTGAGCGCAGATTTAACCAGATTATAAGGAACAGCATAAAAAGGAAAAATAAAATAGGGTAGATGGCCTTGCTTGCCCCGCTGCCCTGAGATTTTTTTACGTTTTTAGGAAGTCGTTCGGTGTCCTGCAGCCTTGGTTCCTTTGATTTTCCGCCGCTGCTTTTTCCGCCCTTGGAACTGCCCGAGCCGCCTGAACCCGAATCAAAGGCAGTATAGCCGCTGTTTGAACCGAACGGCAACGAAATGCCTCCGCTGTTTATGGAAGGTCTGACAAAAAGCACAAAGGCAATGAGCGCTGCATAAAAGGCTGTGAGCGAAAGCGTAAGAATGATTTTAGTTTTCTTTTTCCAGCTGGTGTAATAAATCATCAGAACAATTCCCAGCGGGATACACAGTATAGAAACAAAACAGGCAATAGTGATAATTGAAAAAAGTCGACTTTTTGTCATGGGGACTCCGTACAAAATTATTATAACATATTTTTAAAAAAAGTGTTGACATACCCCATCAGTCGTAGTATGATAAATATAGTACGACAGTCGTAGTAACGATTGACGTAGTAAGTTGTTTAGGTATAAGAAAGCAGTATTAATACTGCTGTTATAAGAAGGCATTGTAAAGTCCAGGCCCGGAGCGGACAATGGCCTCCGACAGGTTTCTTCAGCTGGCGGAGGTTATTGGCAGCGGGAGGGCCTGGACTTTACAACAAGATTATTCTAACAGGAGGATTGATATGATTTCAATCAGCAGTGATGTCATCCGTGGTTATAACGATACGATGATTCTCTGCCTGCTCAAGAAATCGCCTTCCTACGGATATGAAATTTCCAAAAGCATAAAGGCTTTGACGTCGGAAAAATACATTATAAAGGAAACGACGCTATATTCTGCCTTTACGCGTATGGAAGAAAACGGATACGTGGAATCATATTCACAGGAAGCCGAAAACGGCAAGCGCAGAACCTATTACCGCATAACCGACAAGGGCAAATCTTATTATGATGAAAAATGTGATGAATGGAAGCTTACCAAGGAAGTGGTAGAAAAATTTATAAGCCAGAGAGAGGAGGCTGCAAATGGAAACTATTAAAAATTATCTTGAATCGATGTTCAGAAACCTTCCTAATACAGATGAAGTATTGAAGGCAAAACGCGAGCTGCTCCAGATGATGGAAGACAAGTACACAGAGCTTATTCGCGAAGGAAAAACAGAAAACGAAGCAGTAGCAAAGGTTATTGCAGAGTTTGGTAATCTTGATGAGGTATCTGCCTCACTTGGCATTAAAGAGGTTATTGGCGAAAAGAAGGAACGCAACCGCCGCAATGTAACAATGGAAGAAATTAAGGAATACATTAATGACAAGATTGCTTCTATTTTATTCACTGCAATTGGTGTAGCCCTGTTCATTCTGTGTCCGGTTCCTACAATAATTCTTGGCGAGATGGATAGTATTATCTGGGTTGGACCTACTCTTCTTTTTGTATTGATTGCCGTTGGTGTTGCTCTTTGCATCCTGGGTGGCAATAGAACAGAACAGTGGCGCTTTATAAAATATGAGCCTTGTTCAATAAGTCCTTCTACTGCAGATTTTGTTGTAGCAGAAAAAAGAAAGTTCCAGTCTGTTCATACAGCCATGTTCTGTACCGGTATTGCCCTTTGTGTATGCTGTTCAATTCCTGCAATCATAATAGGCGATGGTCACCTGCGCATTTCAGAAAACTGGGGCGGAGTTTTTGTTCTTTTGTTTGTTGCAGTGGGAGTTGCCTTTATAATTTACAGCAGCAGCCGCTACAAGCTTTACCAGAAGCTCCTTGCACTCAATTCTGAAGAAACAATCGGTGGTGCTTATGTTCAGTCAAAGGATAAGGAGCCTGTATATACCAACAAAACTGTAAGAGTTATAATGTCTGTATATTGGCCTTCGGTAACTTGTGTATATCTTTGTATAAGCTTCCTTACCTTCCAGTGGGGCATTACCTGGATTATCTGGCCGATTGCCGGCGTTGTAAGAAGACTTATAGACAGCATCTATGGAGGTGAATAATGAACAAAAAGATTTTCATGATAATTCTGACCTGCGTAACAATTGCGTGCATTATAATTGGTGCTGCTTCTCATTTAAGATTTGCAGCAAGACCTTCGGTTGGAAGAACGGTTTCAAGAGCTATAAAAAACGGCTTTAAAAGTGTTACCAGCGATGAGTATGATTATGATTTTGACGAAGACCTTGACGACGATTTTGATATAGAGATTGAGGCTACAAGCGGCAAGAATGCCTTTACAAATGAGCTTCAGGCCTTTGATTCTGTTAAGATTGACGCACATGTTATGGGCGTTTCCATAGAACGCGGAAACCGTTTTGAGATTTCCGGCTCGTATACTAAAGCGGGCTTAAAGCCTGGAATTACAGTTTCAGGTGGTACTCTCAAAATTAATCAGCCTGACTACAAAAGCAAGCTTGTTACAAACGGCAACTGCAAGATTGTAATTACAGTTCCTTTTGGAACCCAGCTTGAAGCAATCAATCTTGATATTGATGTAGGCGCTGTAGAATTGTCGGGAATTGACGTGCAGAATATCAACGCAAATACCGACGTAGGTGCCATTGCCATTAAGAACGTAGAGTTCCACCAGCTTAAGGCAAATTCTGATGTTGGTGCTATAAGTGTTGAGCTTACACAGGCAATCAATGAATATAATATAGATGCCAGGTCTGATGTAGGTGCAATCCAGGTTAATGGTGCAAATGCCAAGCGCAGGTACAGCCAGCAGGGAAACACCAGCAAGACAATCAAAATTAAAACTGACGTTGGCGGAATAGAAATTAAATAGGAGAATACCATGCCCGAGTATAAAAATGTAAGTGCAAATATTATTATGAGCGATTATCCCGACCCTGATGTAATACGCGTGGATGACTGCTACTACATGGTGAGCACTACAATGCATTTTATGCCGGGCTGTGTAATTCTGCGCTCGTACAATCTTGCCGACTGGGAGTTTGCTTCCTATGTTTATGATGAGCTCGAGCCAACCGAGCGCCAGACCCTTAAGGATAATCGCGGAGTTTACGGCAAGGGCATGTGGGCAGCTTCGCTCAATTATCATGAGGGTAAGTTTTATGTAAGCTTTGTTGCCAACGACACACAGAAAACCTATCTTTATACTGCAGACAAAATAGAAGGCCCTTGGACTAAAGCAAACATACAGGGCTTTTACCATGACATGTCACTCTTTTGGGATGATGACGGACGTGTTTACACTGTCTGCGGAAACACAGAAATTCATCTTATAGAATTAAAGTCAGATTTAAGCGGCCCAAAGGAAGGCGGTGTAAACAAAATCATAATCCAGAGCGACAGGGAAAAATGCGCTCTTGGTTACGAAGGGAGCCATCTTTATAAAATAAACGGCCGCTACTACAACTTTATGATTTATATTCCAAAGGGCAGAATGCGAACTCAAGCCTGCTATATGGCAGACCAGCTGGAAGGCCCGTGGACAGGCAAAGATGTTTTGTGCTCTGACCTTGGCGGCTGGAACAGCGGTGTTGCCCAGGGTGGAATTGTCCAGGACAAAGAAGGCAACTGGTTTGGAATTCTTTTTCAGGATCACGGAGCCCTGGGACGCATTCCGGTTCTGGTGCCTGTGAGCTTTGGTGCGGACGGCATGCCTGTTTATGCAGCTGTTGAAGATGGCGCCAAAGTTATAGATAATAAACCTGGTTATAAGTATGCTCCACTTTGGAGTAATGCTTTTACAAATCCCGCCTGGCAGTGGAATCATATTCCGGACAAGGCTGCCTGCAGGGTAGAGCCGTCGCGCTACCAGATAACAACCACAAAAACTGTTGTAAATATTACTCAGGCTACAAACACCTACACACAGCGTACCCTTGGCGAAAAATGTGCCGCAAGCGTTACACTGGATGCTTCTGCCATAAACGAAGGTGACTTTGCGGGGCTTGCAGCACTGGAAGGTGAGTACGGCTTTATTGCAGTAACCCGCCAAAACGGAAAGCTTTATCTTGTTGGAGCAGAGCATAAAATAAGCTATACCCCGTGGTCCATGGGTGTTTATGATACCGACGCGCCTGATATAAAAACACAGCTGCCTTTGGAAAACGCAGTTATTGAGCTTGGACTTGAGTTTGACCTTACAAAAGCTGAGCAGAAGGTAAGGCTTATGTACAAAAAAGAAGCTTCTGGAGCGGGCTTTGTTCAGCTTGGAGAGCCTGTCCAGCTAAGATACACGCTGGATCAGTTTGTGGGAGTACGCTTTGCCCTGTTCTGTTATTCAACACAAAAAACAGGCGGCAGGGCAGTGTTTACAGACTTTAATTATTTGAGCAGTTCAAACAAATTGTAGATTGAATCAACGCAGAGGGGTGAATACTTTCCATATTCTGCGCCGTCAATTATATAGATTCTGTCGTTCTTTACAGCAGAAATATTCTGCCAGCCTTCGCGGGCTTTTACTTCTTCTACAGAGGTTCCATTTGCAGCCGGAATAAGAATTACATCCGGATTAAGTGTAATAACCTGGTCAGAAGAAATAGTACAGTTTGCAGAGTTAATGATTTCAAAAATATTTCTTGCACCCGCACTTGCTATTATTTCGTGCATAAAGCATCTTGAACCGATAGTAGAAAGCGGGTCATCAGATTCTTCGTAATAAACGTTTATAGGTTTGCTCAAGCCCTCTGTTTCGTAATACTGTGCAACAGCCTGCTTAACCTCATCAAGTCGTTCTTCCATGTTTGTTACTACAGAAAGAGCTTCGGTGTCATAGCCAAGCATTTCGCCAATTTCAAAAATCTGGTCCTTGAGCTCCTGAATGGAATCCGGATACATCTTGTACCATTCAATATTGCGTTCATCAAGGGCATCTTCAAGAGCACGATGCTTTCCGTCTACAAGGAAAACAAGGTCCGGCTTGTAGGAAATAATATTTTCAAGATCTTCTTCGCCGTCAAGAATTACAGACTTGGCAGCTTCTTCTCCAAAAATATTTGCACTTTCGCTAACCGCAGTAATAAGGTCTACGGCATTCATTTCCGAAAGTATTTCGGCAGCGGACTTAGAGAGTACAACAATCGAAGAAATTGTTTTTACATTGGTATTAATAACCTCGCGCTTAATTTTCTTTATGATGGTCTTTGATTTTGCGCTTACACTTGCAGTCAGGGCAAGCATTATCAAAATTGTAATAAGCTTTCTGATAGATCCTTTCATTTTGTACTCCTGTATGCCGATTTATTTTGCACCCCACTGGGCGTAGTATTCATCAAGCTGTTTTTTCAAGTCATCGGTAATAACTGTTTTGTCACCGTCGGTGTAGAGTGCTTCTATAACCTCCGACATTGTAACGATTGAAACTGCCGGGAAGCCGTATTTCTTTGTAATTACCTTTAAGGCAGATTCCTCTGAATCCGGTGCACGTTCCAGGCGGTCAAGACTTACAATTTCACCTGCAATTTTGATTCCACCCGGAGTTGTTTCCAGCGCCTTTATTTTTGGATAAACCTCGTCTATTGATTTACCCGAGGTGGTTACGTCCTCTATGATTACAACGCGGTCTCCATCCTGGATTTTATAACCGAGGATAGAACCCTTGTCTGCACCGTGGTCTTTTTCTTCCTTGCGGTCGCAGCAGTATTTTACTTCCTTTCCGTAAAGCTGAGAGTAGGCAATGGCGGTTGTTACTGCAAGCGGGATTCCCTTATAGGCAGGACCAAAGAAAACATCTACATCGTCTCCAAAGTTATCGTGAACGGCCTTGGCATAGTATTCACCAAGCTTTTGCAGCTGTGCACCTGTAATATAGGCACCTGCATTCATAAAAAACGGGGACTGTCTGCCGCTTTTGAGTGTAAATGAGCCGAATTTAAGCACCTGGCTCTGAACCATAAAATTAATAAATTCTTTTTTGTACTGTTCCATGGCTTTAATTTTATCAGTGTTTAGTGGAATTTACAAGGCGAACACAACCGTAACTTGTGTCTGAATAGCTCAGAAAATCGTCTATGAGCGTGCGGGCCTGTGCGCTGCAGTCGTAAAGCCTCTTTCCGTCTGCAACCAGGGGGTTTATGTATCGCTGTTTTACCTTAAGAGAGACGCAAAAATAGTCTTCAGCGGGCAGGGGATTGTCTGTGTGTTCTATGCGGGTCATAGTTCGGAAGGTGTGGTATAAGCGAGCAAAATGGTGTAGTGGCCCTTCGACAGGCTCAGGGACCGCAAAATCCAGTTTATCCATAATCTCACTTTCGCTCTTATTCATAAAATCTTGTTCGCACAAAACACCCTGTTCCACTGCCATGTTCATAATCTGTCCAAGCATGTGCAGGGTAAGCTTGTTTTCATTAAGCTGAAGGATGTGACCAATCATACAAAAGTGGTGGCAGTACTCAAGGGCAAGGTCTGTGTCTGTAAAGCCAAGCTCGTCAATTCCGTCTTCGTTTTTGAGCACACGCAGGTTCTGGTAGGTCTGTTTTATAGTTTCCAGCGTCCAGCTGCCGTCCAGCGCCATGCCCGAAGGATACATGTATTCAAGGCGGTCTGCACTAAGCTTGGGAATCTCGTTATCGGCAACAGGGTATTTGTGATAATCTTCTACCTGCTCAATGGTAAGACCGTCTTCCTGTAACAGGCGGGCAAGCTCCCGGTCGCTACGGACAAGGCTAAGGTTATCTTCTTCTGTTGCAGTCTGAGTGAGCGCATCTCCTTTGCGGAAATCTGAAACATGCGAAAACACCGGAGTAGAAACATCATGCAAAAGCCCTGCAATGGTCTGTGCCTTGTCCTGGGTAAAGTTCCAGATTATGAGCGCAACTCCAAGTGAATGGTCCAGGCGTGAATAATAAAAACGGTTTTTGTAAAGCGGAGTCCAGTCGGTTCCGCATAAAAGTCCCACCCCTTCAAGCCGTTTGAGCAAGGGAAGCTTTAGGTATCGGTCCAGAAATTGCGGGCGGTTGGGACAAAGAATATTGTGATATTCGGATACGCTGTATTGACCGGGAGGGTTTGCCTTGAGCATTGTCTCCCAGTCGTAGCGTGAATAATAGTTTTCCATTGGATATGGTGTGCGGGTCCTGCGGTCTATTTTACCATGGAAACGTCGAGGCGGTTGAATGGTGTTTCAAGTCCAACGGCTTCTTTTTCCCTCATGATGGCAATGTGAAGATCGCTCTTTGTCTTAAGGAAATCCTGAGGGTCAAACCATACTGCAACAGTAATATCAATTCCGGAATCTGCAAACTTGTTTATCCAGGCAGCAGGCTCAGGGTCCTTCAAAACTGTTTCGCAGGAAGCGGCAGCCTTAAGATAGGTATCCAAGGCAAGCTGCAGGTCGTTTCCGTAAGCAATAGGGCAGGTTACTGTAAGACGTCTCTTGTTGTGGAACGACTTATTCATAAGGTTTGTATTGATGATTGTAGAGTTAGGAATGCGCACCATTTCGTTGTCCAGAGTATGAACTGTTACCGAAATGAGGTTGATAGAATCTACAACACCGGTAATTCCGTCTACAATGATGGTGTCTCCAATTTTGATGGCACCTTCGGTAATTACAAAAAGTCCGCTTATGAGGTTGCTCACACTTGTTTGTGCAGCAAAACCGATTGCAACTCCGGCAATTCCGGCAGCACCCCAGATGGCGCTAAGCTTAACACCAAACAGACTTAATACGTACATTACGATAATTACATAAAAGACATAACGTAAGAATTTTATGAGTATGAGTGAGCGTGCCTTAGGCAGCTTTTTTTCCGGAACCTTTTTAATACCGCGTACAATAATACGGAATATAATCCAGAAAATAAATATGATGATGAGGGCTCCGATTACCTTAAACAGGTTTTCCCAGGTAAGAAAGCCTTTAATCCAGTTAATAAAAGAGGAAGTCTGCTCCATGAATGAGCTTCCTGCACTTTTTAATCCTTCAGATACTTCGTCCATTTGCGTTCTCCTTACATATATCTGCTATTATACACTCATTACACCTTGGATTTCTAGCGGTACACACATATCTTCCGTGCAAAAGCAGCCAGTGATGTGCGTCCTGCAGATATTTTTGTGGGATGCGCTCCAAAAGTGACTGCTCTACCTGCTCGGGGGTTGTGCCTTCTGCAAGTCCAATCTTTGGACATATGCGCAAAAGGTGAGTGTCCACCGGCATTGTGGGCTTATGAAAAATGACGTTCAAAACTACATTGGCAGTTTTTCGTCCAACGCCTGCAAGAGTCATTAGCTCTTCGCGGGTGTCGGGTACCTGGCTGTCAAAATCGTCTATGAGCTTTTGCGAAAGCTGTAGAATATGTGCTGCCTTGCTTTTATAAAGTCCTATAGATTTGATGTAGGGTATGAGCCCGTCCATCCCAAGCGCAAGCATTTTTTGAGGAGTGTCTGCCACCTTAAACAGACTGCGGGTTGCAAGGTTTACGCTTTTGTCTGTAGCCTGCGCAGAAAGAACTACCGCCACCAGCAGAGTATAGGGGTTTACATATTCCAGCTCCGATTTGGGATTAGGATTTGCAGCCTTGAGACGTTCCATTATCTGTGTAATCTGAGCAGTATTTAACAACATATCGTCATTGTTCGGGGGCCCTTCGAGAGCCTCAGGGACCCCACAGGAGCCTCAGGGGGCCCAACTACTAATCTATTTCTTCTTCAACTTCTTTTTATTTTCATACATCTTTTCATCTGCACGGTCAAAGACATCGCTTACCTTAAAGTCGCTTGCAAAAATAAATTCATCTAAGCCCGAAGAAACAACCGGCTTTCCGTTTTTTCTGTTGTGCAGGGCTGTTTTACGGAATTTTGACATAATCTTTTCGCGGTCAAAAAAGTCTGCACCAAGAAGAATTACTGCAAATTCATCACCGCCTATGCGGAATACAGGACTGTGCGAAAAGGCATTGCAGATGAGCTTGGCTGCCTCGCAGATAAGAATGTCGCCTGCTTCGTGACCGTATTTGTCATTGGTCTTTTTAAGATTGTTTACATCAAAAACGCCTATGGCAAAAGGACTGATTGTTCCCTGTGCAATTTCTTCGTTCATGCGCTCTTCGGCACGTTCATAGGCAAGACGGTTCTTTAAGCCTGTAAGCCCGTCGGAATTTGCCATCTCGGTTGCAAGACGGATTTTTTCTGCGTATTCCTTTTCCTGCTTAACGTTTTCTTCTATATTTTGAACACCAAAAATGTAGTGATCTCCGTCCTGTGCTACAGAAGGGGCAGCCGTGAGCCTGTAAAAAAGCGGTGTGCCGTTTACAACAATCCTGTATCTTATGGAAATAGTTTTTCTCGCAAGCAGAGACGGCATGATGTTTTCTTTTGTCATAAAATCTATTACACGCTTCTGGTCGCCAAGATAAACAGCCTTTGGAAGATTTTTTACAGACTCTTCAAAAAAGTCGTTTCCCTTTGTGGCAAATTTAAAGCTTTTAAAAGAACCGTGACCAATGTATTCCGAATATTTTCCGGTCTGAATATTTACATAGTAAACGCTTTCAAAATCGTGGCAGAGCGCCTGGGCAATTCCAAAAAAAGTGATTTCGGAATTATTGTACTCATGCAGCTGGAGCTCCTGCTTTTCGCTTTTTTTCTGAAGCTTTACAATGTTTGTGATATCGCGGATAACACCTTCGTACCTTATGACCTTTTTCCCGCTGCTGTTTTTAAAACCTGCAGCTTTAAAATATGCAGTTTTTTTAGGAGAAAGCTCAAAGGCAAACTGGGCCTCGGTAAAATGCCCGTTAAGCATTTTTATAAAGGCCTTGCGCAGAGCAGCTTTATCGTTGATTTCGATTTTATCAAAGCAGGCAGTGTAGTATTCTTCCGGAGTAAGCTTACTACCATCTACTCCAAGCAGCTTGTAAACAGTTTCATTTGCGTAAAGGCGTTGAGGTTTGCCTTCTTCTGTTTCAATTTTCCATAAGCCGATTTTTGCTTCCTTTATGATTGAAAGCACAAAATCGGAATCTTCAAAACTCACCATAGAGACATTATAACTTTAAAAGGGTTAAATCACAAATTCTTTTTGAGCTCGTCGGCCTTGTCGGTCTTTTCCCAAGGAAAGCCTTCGCGGCCAAAGTGTCCGTAGCTGGCAGTTTTGGCATAGATTGGAGCCTTGAGTCCAAGAGTCTGTGTAATTCCGGCCGGTGTACAGTCAAAGGTCTTTTGTACGGCAGCTGCAATCTTTGCCTTTTCAACCTTTTCGGTACCAAAGGTTTCTACCATAATGCTTACCGGGAACGGAACACCAATAGCATAGGCAAGCTCAACCTCTGCGCGCTCTGCAAGACCTGCGGCAACAATATTTTTGGCAATGTAGCGTGCCATGTAGGCAGCAGAACGGTCTACCTTACTAGGATCCTTTCCGCTAAAGGCTCCGCCGCCATGACGTCCCATACCACCGTAGGTATCTACAATGATTTTGCGACCTGTAAGACCAGAGTCTCCGTCAGGGCCACCCTTTACAAAGCGGCCTGTAGGATTAATGTAGAATTTTGTATTTTCATCCAAAAGTCCTGTAGGCTCCAGAACCGGATTAATGATTTCTTCTTTTATAGTCTTTTCAATAATATCGTGTTCTATGTTATCATCATGCTGGTGTGAAACTACAACTGCATCAATACGTACAGGCTTGTGACCCTCGTATTCAACAGTTACCTGACTCTTTGCATCAGGACGAAGCCAGGCAATTTTGCCGCTCTTGCGCAGCTGGGCTGCACGAAGCAAAAGCTGGTGTGAATAATAAACAGGGGCTGGCATGAGGCTTGGGGTTTCGTTACAGGCAAAGCCAAACATCATTCCCTGGTCTCCGGCTCCCTGCTGACCCTTATATTCATCAAGACCTGTACCATCTACACCCTGACTTATATCTTCAGACTGAGCATGCAGGCGGTTCATAAATTCAAAGGTTTTGTAATCAAGGCCCTTTTCTTCGCTGTCATAGCCGATTTCCTTTGCTACGCTGCGGGCAATTTCTTCGATTTTTTTGTCTAAATTAGAAATATCTACGCTTTTATCAAAGAATTTGATTTCTCCACCGGTAAGCACAAAGTTTGTTGTTGCAAAGGTTTCGCAGGCAACATGTGCGTCCGGGTCAAGCCCAAGGCAGTAATCAAGTACTGCGTCCGAAATCTGATCGCAAAGCTTGTCGGGATGTCCTTCCCCAACAGATTCAGATGTAAATAAGTAGTGATTTTTGTTTAAGACAGCGTCCATAATGGACCTCCTCTTTAGCAAGATTTACCAGCCGTCCCACGCGGCGGATTCCGTTCTGCAATTTGGATAAATCAACGGATGTGAATATAATATAATAGAAAAAAGTTAATTATTCAAGGAATAGGTATTCATAATTTAATATACTTGCATTTTTTTCCATTATATTATATTTTTAGGTCTAGGAGTTTATAACAATGGGATTAAAAAAGTCTTTTTCTAAAGACAAAACAAAATGTACGGTAACTTTTACAGTTTCGGCTCAGGCTGCTCAGGGTGCAAAGCAGATTAATATCGCAGGGGACTTTAACAGCTGGAGCAGTACAAATACTCCTATGAATCTGGAAAAAGACGGTTCTTTTTCTGTAAAACTGGAGCTTGACGCTAACCGCGAATATCAGTTCCGCTACCTCCTTGACAATTCTAAGTGGGAAAACGACTGGAACGCCGACAAATACGTTCCTGCCCCATACAGCAACGCAGACAATTCAGTTGTAGAAACTTTTGTAAAATAATTACAATTTTTTTCTAAAAACAGTCAACTTTTTGCTTTTCAATCTCTATATAAAAATAGAGGTTGAAAATGCCAAACACAATCAGAGTTAATTCAATTCGAGACACTTTTTCTCTTTGCGACGGACCGGGCTTACGGACTGTAGTTTTTTTACAGGGCTGTAAATTTCACTGTAAGGGCTGCCATAACAAAAGCACCTGGAACCCTTGTGGCGGTACTGCGTATAAAATTGAACAGCTCGCCTCAATCTTAAGACAAAAATGCTTTAACAAAAAACTCACTATCACAGGTGGAGAGCCTCTGCTTCAAAAGGAGGAAGTATTAGAGCTCTGCCGACAACTCAAGGACTTTGACCTGTGTCTTTATACAGGCTATGAGCTCGACGATGTTCCCAAGGAAATACTTGAATACCTGCGCTTTGTAAAGACCGGACTTTTTGATCAGTCAAAGGTGACTTCTCTCATGCCCTTTGTTGGTTCAACAAATCAGAAATTTTTGGAGGTAAAACATGCTTAAAGAAAATCAGGAAAAGCTTAACGCTGCAGACAGAAAATCTTATGTGGGTGAAATATACAATATTGGAAAAAGAGCCTTTGAGTATGAAGAGCTTGATTATCCGAATAATTATCCAAACGGCTATATGTACGTGCACGACAAGGATGCCTACGGACGTACCTACAACTGTCTTGGCTTTGATATAAAAAATGCCTTTCCGTACAAGGACTTTGAAGGTCTGGACAAAACCTTAATCATTGTAGGCACCTTTGATTTTATGAAGGAGCTTTTTGCCAAAATGGGCAATGAGCAGTCCGGCGGCATGGCACTGGTCAATTTTGATATTGATTTTGCACATATTTTTACAAAGCTTGGCGTAGACTTTAAGGGCAACGAGCCGCTGTTCAAGGCCTGTATTCGCACCATGATTTTGTGGTGCAATAATATGCACACCAGAATGGGACAGACCAGCTATTATGTTTCGTTTAATATCGGACTTGGTACAGATGAGTTTTCAAGATTTTTGACCTATACACTTATTGACGAATTTGAAAACGCCGGCGACCTTGTGTTCAAGCCAAACATCATCTTTAAGGTACATCAGGGAGTGAACCGCTCAAAGACTGACCCAAACTTTGACTTGTATCAAAAGTCTCTAAACTGCTCTGCCAAAAAGATGATACCGACCTATCTTTTGTGCGACTGCGAAGAAGATAAAAACACAGACCCGTTATTGCTCTCGGTAATGGGCTGCCGTACCCGTGTTGTAGATGATATTCATGGCTGCAAGGGCTCGGTTGGCCGCGGTAATATTGCAAACGTTTCCATCAATCTGCCGCTCATAGCATTAAGATCTATTTTTGAAAACGATAAGCCGCAGACGGTGGAGCAGAAATATGAGGCAACTAAAAAGCTGTGGCTGGAAATTGCCGGACAGACAGCTCAAACGCTGGTGGACCGCTGGAAAAAAACCTTGAATGCAAAGCCAGAGCTGTTCCCTACAAATCACGAGTATAAGCTTTGGTGTGAAGATATGAATAAGGTGGGCGTAAAGGAAACCTTAAAGCACGGAACTCTTGCAATAGGCTTTATAGGCTTGAGTGAAACAATCCAGCTCATTACCGGAAAAAAATTCTGGGAGGATGACCAGAGCTATAAGCTTGCCCTTGATTTTGTTGCGTTCATGCGCAGCTACACCGATTCTCTTACAAAAAAATACGGCATCAATTTTTCGCTGCTTGCAACTGCAGGAGAAAATATAAGCGGTGCCTTTACAGAATACTTTGACATGTATCTGAACAGGTACGAAATAAATGCTGATGAAAACTACGCTTTTTTAAGAAAAGGCTTTTTAACAAATTCCTTCCACGTGGATGTAGATTCCGGAGTGTCTGCAATCAAAAAGCTGCAGCTGGAAGGCCCCTTCCACAAATACTCAAACGGCGGATCAATTTCTTATGTGGAGCTTGGAGAAGCGCCTCTTGGAAATGCAGAAGGTCTTGCCGAGCTTACAGAGGTTGCCATACAAAGCGGTGTTCGTTATCTGGGCTTTAATTTTCCAAAGGATGTCTGTCGTGACTGCGGTACCTCCGGTCTTTTTGATAAATGTCCTGTCTGTGGAGGAAAAAACATTGCACGTATCCGCAGGGTTTCTGGTTATCTTGAAATTCTTGATGGCTTTACAAAGGGCAAGACGGCGGAGGTTGCCCACCGCAAGGAGAACAAATAATGCATATAGCAATTGAAGGAATGGACGGTGTTGGAAAAACAACCGTGTGCAGAATACTTGCACAAAAGCTTGGATTTACATTTGTAGAAAAACCTCTCCACTATATTTTTGATGATTCACCTCAAAGCGTGGAGCAATATCAAAAAATTGCCCGCAGGGTAAACGAAAGTCCCGACCGCGATTTTACAGCCTGGTTTTACGGACTGAATAATTTATTCCTGCACTCAAAATTTAAAGGTCAGAATATCATTACCGACCGGCACATAGTTTCTAATTATTGCTGGAGCGGGGCAGGGTGTAACTCAGACATCTATGACCTGCTTATCAAAAAAATTGGGATGCCTGATTATACAATTATTTTGTATGCCGATCCGCAGGCAATTGAATACAGACTTAAGCAGCGCGATGAAAATGATCCTAATCTTTCAAAGCTTGCCTTATCGGAGCTTGCTTATGCAAGGATGATTTCTTTTTGCAGGGAAAAGAAATTTCCTTTTACGGTAGTGGATACCAGCGATAATAATAGCCCTGAACAGATTGCAAATCTGATTGTATATCAGCTGAACAAATTAATTTATAACCAGGAAATACCTTTTGGAGAATTCAAATATGAAAAATAAAAACTACTCAATTCAGGAAATTAACTCAATTGCAAAGGACATGAAGTACGAGGCACTTTACTGGGCACTCGGCTTTGAAGAAAAAAGAAAGGACCTTTTTGCCAAGGAATATTCTGTAAATAAATTTGCCGGTGTTTATACAGACAGACAGCAAGCAGTCTTTGCTGATGTAAGGGCTTTAGATGGGTTTATTTCATTAAAAACACCGGAGTCCTTTGTTGTGCTTGAATGCATAGACCGTCTTATAGAGCTTGGCGCCAAGCCGGAAAAAATAATATTCGGCGAGCAGGACAGCTGCACCCTTCGTTACTGGGATTACAAAATTACCTGCTATGAATGGGGCCATATGCCAGACACCTTTGAAGAAGAAAAAATTAAAGGTGTAATAAACGTTCATTATACTTCAAGGCTTGTAAGCGGGGTTGTAGAACGCAAGTATTGCATCAGGCTTGCAGATGATAAGATTTATACAAACGGAATTTTCGAAAGCCAGGAAAGTCTTTTCTCCGTAGAGTTTTCAAACCCGCAGGTTATAAATGACCGCTTGTTTGAAATAGAAGGAACAACTGCCGTAAGCTATTCGTCAGATTGTATTGAGGTTGTTTATGTACCTGAGGGTGTTAAAACCTTAAGCTCAGGCCTTTTTTGGGATAACCAGAACATAAAAAAGGTTGTGCTGCCTCAGACCCTTGAAAGTCTTGGCGGCGACACCTTTTACAACTGCCGTAACCTCATAGAAGTAACAATCCCAAAGAATGTACGCTTTATGGGAAACAATCCCTTTGCCGGCTGTCCAAACCTTAAGCTTAAAAATGAATCTCCGTTTTTTAAGCTGGTAGACGGCGCCCTGTATAATCAGGATTTTACAAGGCTCATTTACTATCCTATAAATAGCGGGGCCACAGAATACCACATTAAAAATGGAACAAAGCTTGTGGGGAAGCATGCCTTTTTTATGTGCAATTCACTTACAAAAATAGAAATACCTGCCTCTGTAATCAAGCTGGAAAACAATCCTTTTTCGGGCTGCCAGAACCTCAAGCTTGAAAACCATTCGCCAAAATATAATATAGTAGACGACGTTATTTATGATGCAGATTTTTCTTCGGTAACCGGCTGCCTTAATTCCATCAAAACCGACCGGCTTGTATTAAAGGATGTAAAACGCATCTGCCGCAATTCCTTCTGGAACTGCAAGGGAATCAAAACCATAGTTCTTCCGGCAACTCTGCAAACCATTGGCTATAATCCCTTTGTGGGCTGCAGCAATATAGAGTTTGTATCCAAAACTCCGGAATATGTTGTAGAAAATGGAATCCTTTTTAATGCAGATAAAACTACACTTGTGTGTTATCCGTCAAAGCTTGCCAAGGGCGAGGTTCATATTCCCGACACAGTAACAAAGCTTGAAAGGGGAGCGTTTTCCGGCTGTAGCGAGCTGACGGCAATTCAGCTTCACAATGCTTCGGTAATAAGTAAAACCTGCTTTACAGACTGCAATTCACTCAAAGAGGTTTACTGCTCAGACCTTGTTTCTTATATTGGTGAATGGGCGTTTGCACATTGCAAAAGCCTGCAGGAGCTTAGTGTCTATAAGGACTGCTTTATCGATAAAAATGTAATTCTTAATTCGCCGGCAAAAATTGTTACCCGCACCAAACGCACAAATTACGTTATAGAAAGCGATAACCTTTATACCCTCAAAAGTCTTAAGAGCGGTTATGAAGGAAAAATAAAGGCAGTGCTTATTGATCCTCCTTATAATTCCCATATTGATTACATAGGCTATAAGGATGACAGCTTTGCAGGCGGTTATAAAAGCTTTATGGAAAAACGGCTCGCACTTGCCCACAGTCTTTTGTCGCAGGATGGCTTTGCCGTTATAAACATAGACCAGGGCGGACTTGAGGATATTGTCTTTGTCTGCAATAAAATCTTTGGAGCCCAAAATGTGGTTGTAAAAAAATGGAAAACCAAGCATGAGTTTTTTGACGTAAACCGTGTGGTGCGTAATCCGGACAAGGTGCAGACAGAATATGAATACGTGGTTTTTGCAGCAAAATCGCAGGACGCACAGCTTAACAAAATAATGCAGCCGTATCTTAAGGACGGCAAGCTTTATGATGAAGAGGCTCCGGTGCCTGAAGTTTTTGACTGCTTTGGAACCAACTCCTCTGCCAAGGACGAAATTGAACAGCTTTTTGGAAGCCGCGATTATTTTTCAACTCCTAAGCCAGTAAAGCTCATAAAGGAATTTGTAAGGGCAACAACAGACTCTACCTCAATTGTCCTGGACTTTTTTGCCGGAAGTGGGACTACAGGCCACGCAGTAAAACAGCTCAATGACGAAGACGGGGGCACCAGATCTTTTATCCTGGTTTCCAACAACGAAAGCGACATCTGCCGTAAGGTAACAATGAAGCGCATGGATGTAATTGGTGCTGATTACGTAAGCCTTTCCTAAATTGAATTTTACAGATTAGCTATTCTGGATGTATAATGAGGTAAAGTATGGAAAAAGATTTACAGTATTGTCTTAATGAAATATGGAATTATTTAACCGATAACGATTATCCATATGGAAAAATTAATGAAGTTTTTCCCGTTCTCCAAACCGTACTGACAGATTCTTTTTCAGTTGAAGATGAAAAGTCGTTTATTTTGTTGGTACAGATATATGGAATACTCTTAATAGAAAAAAAACGGAATAAATATGGTACATTAACTAATTGGTACGAAGACCTTCCTTTTAATCCGTCCGTGCTGTTATTACAATTGCTCGAACATCGCCTGGGCCGCAAGATTAAATATGATGAGCTTACTGTAAATCTTTTGTTTTCTGAGCTGGAAAAATGTACAGAGCCGAACATTGCTTTTTATAAAGACAATACAAGATATTTGTTTATTGCAGATTCTTTATGTGATGATACAGATAAATTCTTCAGGAATATCAATAATCACGTATTTAATAAGCTGTATGAAGATACAATAAAAAACAGTAATTACAAAAGGGAAGGCAAAAATGAGGATTTGTTCTTACCTGTAGATTTTACTATAGAAGACGTGCTTAAAATTCTCCCCTTGCTTGGACGGTATAACAAAAAAGATTTTACCCATTCAATCATAAATAAGCTTGAGATAATTGAGTCTTTATTCAAAGAATTATTTTCTGGAACAGAAAGCAAAGACAAGTATGATAGTGTTAAAGCCTTTCGTAATACACTTGAAGCTTTCCAGGAATATATGGATAAATATCCTGCCCTTATATTTTTTGTGGACAAGGCAGCGAGTGAGCTTTCTTATAAAGAATTAGAAGCAGAGTTTCCAGGCTTAAGGAAAAAAGAAGAGCTTAGGGATTATCTGATATATTGTGATTTAATGGAAAACAGACCTGAAATCCAAAACAATTACAGTGCTATGGCGCTCAATTATATGGCGTTTTCAAGCTTTAATAATGATGTAGGTGATAGAAAAAAAGAAAGCGATGATAAAATGAAGCTTTTTCAAAAAATATTTACATTTGCTTTACTTAAGTTTGTAAAGGATTTTGTTTTTTCTGTGGGCATGCCTTATGATATTTATGATGATTCAGTTTGTCATAAATATATGAAAATAGCAGATACTTTTTTTCAGAACATCAAGGATAATAATTTTTGGGATTCTCGGAAAACTGCAGAAATACTGAATGAAATATTTGAGCTTACTTTTATCAATAAAGCAACACTGTTTGCACAGATAGATTTTTGTGCGTTAAACAAAAGCTCACATTTTAACAGCAACGAAATAATACTGCATCTTTATTTTACATTGTCTAACTTTAATAAAGATTCCCGTGAAATTTTAACCATGCTCGATTTTATTCGCGAAGCACAGTTACGTATTATACCATTAAAAGAAAATGTCAAAAGGAATGGAAATTGGTACGAAGAATTTAACCCTCCCAACGCAGAGGAATTACAGAAAATTGACTGCGGCTTTACTATGCCTTTTTTGTCTCAACCGGTCTGTTATGGCATAGACTGGGAAAACTGGATATACCGTAAAGATTTTACATTCAGGCTATGGAGTGAATCAAAACAAAACTTTGATGAATGTGGAAAAAATCAATCCTGGGATGATTTTAATAAATGCTGTCTTAGAACTCATTTTTTTCATTCTGCAGACAGAAACATGCAGACCCATTTTTGTTCACATCATGCTCTTAAAAAAATTATTAGTGCGCCAAGAACGCTTGTGAAATTCTTAAGGGAGTGTAGAAAATATCTTGATGAAATTGAAGAGTATCAGGATAAAAAATCAATAGGAGTAGCATTCTTAATAGAAAAATATAATTATATTACATCAAATATTGCCCTTATTGCAAAACCAAGCTCAGATACATTTGACGGCTTATTTGACAAAAAAGGGGAGTTGACAATTGATTTTAATTTAAAGGAAGACTTTGGCGAAGCTTTTTACGACACAGTGAATGATTTCCTTGAAGTTATGCTTACAGCACAATCAGATTTATATGAAATTTATAAATTTGAGCTTATGTCATATCTTATTTATATAACTTTTTCACTTGTGCAAAAGGATGCGGAAAGTACAAACTATGAGGATTATGCTTTTAAACCAAGTCCTCAGGAGCAGGAGCGCTGGAAGAAAACCTTAGAATATGAAAAAGAGTATGCTGAAAAAAATAATATTCATTATTCCGATCCTATAGAATATAATTTTGAACCATATTTAATTTTTAATTCCCAGTACAACACATTTTATCCCGAGTCCTTTAAGCATTTTAATATGCTGCCGGTAATTGCCAAAATTCATCTTTTTAATGGCAGCTTTGAAAAATTGCCTGAGTATATTAAACGAAGGGCTGACGTGCTTGAAGGCGCCAGAAAAATACAGACACTAAGAACAATTTCTTTGGAATGGAGCAAGTATAAAAATTCATATATTCCAATTGTCCTTAAACGCTGGGAAGAATTTGCATTATCTAACAAGGCCGGCGGATTATGGTGGAGTGAGAAACTTCGAAAGACCTGGAAAGATATTCTTATTAATAAAGAAATAACAACGGTTGATACATATAAACAAAAGCTTGAAAAAATTAGAATATTAAATCTCAACATAATAATTGCTGTTGCCTTGAGTGATGATGAAAAAAGAATAGAGCTTTTTCTTGGAGAAAAAACTCATCAAAACAACAAGCCGCTTTGCAGTATAACCGTTTATAATACCTGTTTTGATACGTGCTATAAAGAATTTGTAACTCAAATTAATAATGGCTACAGAGAATTATTCAGGTTTTTACCAGACTGGCATAATGAACAGGATATAACCTATAATGACCTTGAACCTAAGGCTCAGGAATGCGTAAATCAGATAATACAAAAGGCTGTAAACGTATTCCAAAGCAAATCAATAGAAGGCAATAGAAATCTTCGTTCTGAGCCGAATGAAAAAGAAATACTGGATAGGCTCTGGTATAATTTTGATCCTAATAAAAGTGTGGAATGTCCATATGAATTCGATTCGAATCATAAAGACGACTCAACGGATGAAAACACAACAAAATGTGTTTATTTTTATTTTAATCCTTTTGAATTTTACCAAACCTGTACTGTTGATGTAATACTTAAAGAAAATAACAAGGAACTGGACTTGTGTTTTGATGTTTATGAATATGTACGTCATGAGGGTACAGCAAAATTTACTATTCCGGCTTCAAAATATCACTATGTGCCTGGTTTTATTACGTATTTGAATAATGCTTTTTCACCAGATATTATTAATTCGTTGTATGAAGAAACAACAGATGGGTATGGCCATAAGCTCTATAAATGTCATGTAGAAGAAATGAATAAAATATTCTTACAGAGTGCAAAAGCCTTTTTTAAGGAAGAGATTAAGGAAAAGAAACCTAAGCTTCCGTTTGAATTTACTCCAGAAGAGTTTGGGGAAAAAATGAACCGGTGTGCTTATTCAGGCTATAGGGACAGGGAAATGGCCGAATGCTATTGTGAGCTTGTAGAAAAGAATGGTATAAAACAGGTCATTGTATCTACCGGCCTTGATGCGGCACATATTCAGCTTGCGTTAACCTTGAGTCAGGACCTCTGTGAAATTCAGGTTTACCTTGATGAAAAAACAACGCCACAAGAGGAGCCGCTATTTTCTGTTCCAACTTGTGATTATAATAAGCTGGAACAGTTTTTTGCAAGACTTAGGGAAAATCAGCTTAAGGATTTTATGGCGCTCAAGGCAGAATAGTTTTAAAACCTTACAACCTCATCCAGTGTCAAAAGCTTTGTGATTTTGATTTTCTGGATGGTCTGTGTGCCATCGGCGTTTTTAAGACTTATGCGAAAGTCTGCAGCAGCAATTTCATCTGCAATTTCCTGGCCGTAGAAGGAGGCGAGTACCTCCAGGTATTCCTGTTCGCTCATTTTTTCGTCGTTAAAAACAGGGGCGAGCAGCATGTCCAAAAACATTGCAGTCTGACTGTCTGCCTTGTTGTAAAAGTCCACCAGCTTTTCGCGGCTCAAAACAATTCCAAGCTTTCCGTTTTTAGCAGTTACAACGCCCGAGCTAAACAGGGCACTCTTGCCGTTTTTATCTGTCATGCTTACGCTAAGACCTTTACCGTTTTTGGAAACAGCCTTTACGTTGCTAAAGCCGTTCATGGACATTTCGTATTCAATTTCTTCTGTATTAAAAACAAGATTTTGTGAAGAAGCAGAAGCATTTCCACCGGTTGCAGCGCTTATGAGTGAAGCAAAGGCGTCTCCTGCAACTCCGTTAAAATCAACCGAAACAGAGCCGTCCTTTTTAAGCTCCATAGATATTTCGCTGGTACAGCCTGTAAAACAAACTGCGGCTGCAAGAGCAAGAACGGCACCTGCTGTATAAAAAAGCTTTCTGTTCAAAAACTTCATAATCTGACTCCTACTTAGTAAAGGCCGAAAGAGGAACCGTTACCCTTATTCCCGTATACATTACAAGCCCTGCCGCAACAGATTCTACAAAAGGAAGCGCTGCTCCATCAAGCTTGTTGTACACCGTATAGTTTATATCCTGAACGGCCTGAATTCCAACCTTTGCAATTTTAAGCTGAGGCGTAGAAAGCGAGATTCCAATTATGCCGGGAAAAACCGAGCCCTTAATCTTTTTGTCCGTATCTATGAGGTCTACATCGCCAAAGGTAAAAACCGGTCCTGCGTAAACCCTAAGGTAATCGTTTACCGAAAGACTCAAAATTAAAGGAAGCTGGAAGGTGCTTAGTCCCGTATTAAACCTGAGGAAAAAGCCCACTCCCGGATTAAGCGTCCAGCCCTCATATCTAGCATGAAAGCCCGCATCAATGCCTCTGT
Organism: Treponema sp.; assembly: GCA_017616165.1. GTDB lineage: Bacteria > Spirochaetota > Spirochaetia > Treponematales > Treponemataceae > Treponema_D. Next base: position 5,478 of record JAFZYR010000026.1, on the reverse strand, counting down.
ATCTAAAAACAAACTGACGTGGAGAAAGTAACGACCAGTCAAAATAAACTGAGGTATCAAAAATAAGGTTGTCGGCAAAGCTTTTTGGTTCTGCTGAATAGGCTGCTGTCTGTGCCTTGGAGCCTTGCGGGGCAGGGGAGTCGCTTTCGTAAACATAGTCCTCCTGCATTTCGGTTTCGGTAAGCTTTGCAGTGTTTTTGTTTTCTTCGCGGCCCGATGGCAAAAATTGACCTGTAGAAACATAACGTCCCTTCCAGTAATCCTGATTAAGTGAAGAAACTATTGTTCCGGTATTCTGACCGTCGCTTATTGCAGAAATAAACTGATTGTTTCCTATATAAACACCAATGTGCGAAATTGTAGAGGAGCTGGTGGTCTTAAAAAACATAAGGTCCCCGATTTCGCGCTTTTCGTCCGGAATAATGCGTACATAATTATAAATAGCCTTTGCAGTACGCGGCAGCTGCACCTGAATGGACTCGCGTGCACAATAATAAATGAGCCCCGAACAGTCAAAGGCCTCCGGTCCTACAGCACCATACTCATAAGGTGCCCCCACATGCTTTTTTACCTCGTCTACAAATTTTTCGCGCATAGACTGAGCCTGGCCTGGGGTTATATTATTATTCTGTGCACACAATCGCACACAGCCCAGACAGAAAAGTAACATAAGCGAAAATGTTATTTTATATATATTTGATTTTTTATTGTTCATATAAAAACCCCTTTATATAGTTTAATATGTATATAGGCGGGTTCCGGCGACGGCCCATCTATTCATATATAAATAACTTTTGACAATCAATATATATAATCAATTATATTCGATTATATTACATATTTGTTCAATTATTTATTTATTTTTTCATATATTATCGGAAATATGGAAATTAAACTTGCTTTATTTGTGAATCAGATTGGATATGTGCTTGACGGCACTAAATTTGCTTATGCTACCGGGCTTGCCGGGGGAGAAAGCTTTGAGCTTTGCTCTAAAGCAGACGGCGCTGTTGTTTTTACGGGGCAGTCAAACCCACCAATAACCGACCGTGTTGCCGGTGAGCCAGTATGCTGCCTGGACTTTTCGAGCTTTAAGACAGCCGGCACATATTTTATTCGTGTAACAGCTAAGGACGGTAAAACTGCACAGAGTGAGCCTGTTAATATCGGAACAGGGCTTTATGACGACATATATTTTTCTATATTATATTACTTTTATCTTTCGCGCTGCGGACAGGATACTGTAGATAACAAGTTTAATAAGTGGGGACACCCTGCCTGCCATGCTACCCCTGCTGTAATTTATGGCACAGATGTAAAAAAAGAAGTAAACGGCGGCTGGCATGATGCCGGAGACTACGGACGCTATATTGTTGCTGCCTCCAAGGCTGTAATGGACCTGCTTATGGCCTACGAAGCCGGTAACTGTGAGCGCAGCGCGGTTACACGTCATTGCAAGCGCAGCGCGGTTACACGTCATTGCGAGCGCAGCGCGGCAATCTCTTTTGACATCCTTGCCGAAGTCCGCTTTGAACTGGAATGGATGCTCAAAATGCAGCGTCCCGACGGCGGAGTTTTCCATAAGGTTTCGTGCTATCACTTCTGCGGCTTTATAAATCCTCAGGACGAAAAGGATGAGCTTGTAATTTCTCCTGTTTCGAGCACTGCCACTGCCGATTTTGCAGGCTGCCTTGCCTTTGCTTCAGAATTTTACAAATCCAGCGACCCGGCTTTTGCTAAGTCTCTTATGAACGCAGCGCTTAAGGCCTGGAAATACCTGGAAACCCACGACGATGAGCTGTTTAAAAATCCACCTGAAATTACAACCGGTGGTTACGGCGACTGGTCCAGTGCCGACGAGCGTTATTTTGCCTGCGCAGCACTCTTTTTGCGCACCGGCGACCAGACCTATGTTTCAAGGGCAATGGAAATACGCAACAGCATAATCGACAAGCCGGACAATCCGGACTTTCCGTGGATCAACAAATGGCACGAAGGCTTTGGCTGGGGAATGGTTGCCGGCTATGGCACAGAGCTTTTCCTGCGTGCAAAAGATAAAATCAACGATGACAGCGTAGTTCAGACTCTTACAAATTCCATCCTTTCACATGCAGACAAGCTTTTGGACCGTGTAAACAAGGCTTCTTTTGGAACAGTTTTGGACAAGGTTCACTGGGGAAGCTGCGGACATGTTTGTGATGACGCCCATTCGCTCTTAGTTGCCTACGACCTTACCGGCCGCACCGAATATTACGAGGCTGCCAAAAAGCAGATTGATTACGTGCTTGGCTGTAATCCAAATAACGTGTGCTATGTAACAGGCTTTGGCGCAAACACAGTAAAATATCCGCATCACAGACCTTCTGCAACCCTTGGAGATGCAATGCCTGGAATGCTAAGCGGGGGCCCATGCGAAGGTCTTTATGATGCGGCTGCCAAAGAAAAGCTTGGACCTTTAAACCTGCCGCCACTGCGCTGTTTTATTGATGACTGGGCCAGCTACAGCACCAACGAAATTGCAATCTACTGGAATTCAACACTTGTATATGTTGCGTCAAAATTAAAATTAGTCTAACATAGAATCTCATAGGAGATTTTAATATGTTAGAACTTAAAAACGTAACCAAGTCTTACAATAAAAACACTGTAAAGGCTGTTGACTCTCTTACTATGACCGTTAATAACGGAGAAATCTTTGGATTTCTTGGTCCAAACGGTGCAGGTAAAACAACCTCTATCAGAATGCTTACTGGAATTCTTCAGCCGGATGAAGGAGAGCTCCTCCTCGACGGCGTTTCCATAAAAGAAAGACCTATTGCTGCAAAACGCACCTTTGCTTTTGTACCGGATAACCCGGAAACCTTTTCGCGCCTCAAGGCAATTGAATATCTTGATTTTATTAGCGATGTTTACAAGGTTCCTGCAGATCAGAAAAAGCAGAGAATCGAAACCTACTGTTCAAAGTTCGGCCTTTTGGAAAACCTGAACAGCCGCATTTCTTCCTTCAGCCATGGTATGAAGCAAAAGCTCTTCCTCATTGCAAGTCTTATTACAGATCCTAACAACTGGATTTTGGATGAGCCTATGGTTGGTCTTGACCCGGAAGCTGCCTTTACAATCAAGGAAATAATGCGCGAGCGTGCCGCTGCCGGAAAGACAGTTTTCTTTTCTACCCACGTAATGGAAGTTGCAGAAAAGCTTTGTGACAGAGTAGGAATTATCAAAAAGGGAAAGATTGTATTTATTGGAACAATAGAAGAGCTTCAGCAGCAGCACGGTGCAGCCGGACAGTCGCTCGAAGACATATTCCTTAAGCTTGTTTCGGAGGAATAAAATGAAAAATCAGATGCTATGGCCTCTCTTTAAGATTTTTTCCTCCAACAACTTTTCTTTTGGAATGTTCCTGGAAAATTTTAAAAAGGGCATAAAGGGAATCCTTAAAAATCTTTTATACATTGCACTTTTAATCTATTTTGCCGTAGCTGCCGGCGGTCTTTTTATCCTCATTATGAGCAGGATAGGAAACGGTCTTTTAAACAGCGGTGATATAGATAAAATGCCTGTATTCATTATGTTTGCAGCACTTGCCGCAGTAATGTTCTTTGGCTTTATTGCAGCCGCCACAAACTATTATACAGGCTCCGGTGAAGAGCAGTTTCTTTCAATGCCGCTTACCCCTGTAGAGATTTTCGGGGCAAAGGTTGGAGTAACTGCAGTTTCGGACCTTATTCTTGGTGCCGCAATCATGCTGGTGGGCGGAATCATTTACGGTATAAAGGCCAGCCTTCTTACAAATCCGCTTTTTTATGTGGGCTTGCTGGTAACAATTCTTGCCGTAGAAGCTCTTGCCGTATTTGTAATTTACGCCCTGCTTTTGCTGTTTTTGAATTTAATTCCAAAGCTTCGTAACCGCTCGATTCTTACAAGTCTTGCAACAGTACTCCTGTTGTGTTTTGTATTTACCTACAGCATTTACTCTTCAAAGCTTTCCATGCTTCTGGATCAGGATGATGGCAGTGCTGCTTTGTTTGTTCAGCTTATACGCATCTGGACAGAAAAGGTTCCGGCCCTTATGTTCTTTGCAGATGCAATCAGCGGAAAAATAGTTCCTATTATTGTAATGGCAGCAATCTTTGCCGTAATAGTTTTTGTATTCATTCCGCTTGGTGCACCTTTTTATATCCGTTCGCTCAACGGCTTTTCTGATGTTAAGACAAAAAAGATTACAAAGGAAAAGGCACAGGATGTACTTAACAAGGAGCTCAAGACCAATTCGATTTTCCATACCCTGCTTGTGCGCGATGTAAGAACTATTTTCCGCGAGCCGTCCTTCTTTGGTAACGGACCTCTTATGATTCTTCTGGTACCGGTAATGTTCCTTATTTCGTTTACAGTAAGCTTTGCCGCCGCCAAGGGCTCAGGCATTGCAGAAGTACGCGCAATGATGGTTTCTATGTTCACCGAACAAATGAGCCCGGAGGGTCTGGAGACCGTAAAATACTTCTTTACAGTAATTATTGCAGGCGTTTGTATCTTTATGGGTAACTGTGCAAACATTGCTTCTACTTCTTTTTCACGCGAAGGAAAAGCAATCTACGACCTTAAGGCTATGCCAATTCCGGAGGACACAATTGTACTCGTAAAGTTCTGGCACGCACTCATTTACTGTATTGCTTCTATAGTAATAATCTTTTTGTTCTTTGTTGGACTTGTAAAGTTCCTTTACATTCCGTTTACAACAGCAGACATTCTTTCTATGACTCTCAAATATTCTGTGCTCACCCTGCTTGCTTCGTTTGTTTTGATTTTCATAGAAATGTTTATTGATACAGTAAATCCAAAGCTCCAGTGGGAAAATCCTACTGCTGCCTTTAAGCAGAATATGAACGCTGTAGTTTCTACCTTTATTACCATGGGCTTTATTGCACTTATGGTTCTGCTCATATTCCTGCTGCCAAAGAACAATCTTGGCTTATTAATAGTTTCTGCAATCATGCTGGTAATTGCAGCTCCTTTGGGTGTTCTTTACTTTAAGTATGCAGTAAAGAAAATTCCAAAGATGTAGGATACAGCCAGCCTTATGAATAAACGACGGCTTTTTGCGGTAATTTGTCTTTTTATGCTTTGCAGCTGGGCTTCGGTCTTTGCACATCAGGGTGTAATGGCCGGAGCTGATAAGCTTAGAGTAACTCAGACCCAGTGGTTTGATATAATCTATGCCGAAGAAAACGCTGCCACGGCAAAAATTCTTTACGAAAAAGCAGACGACATTTATCTGCAGATAGCCGCCGATTATGGCATTGAACCATTTTTGCACATTCCGGTAGTAATTACTTCTACCGTAGAGCAGTTCAATGCCTTTATGACAAACACTCCTTATACTGCAATTGTTATGTATGATACGGGAGCTGTTCCGGATCTTTCATTTTTTTCAGAGACAGTTGTAGCTACCTTTACTCACGAGCTTACTCACGCGCT
>JAFZYR010000025.1 GCA_017616165.1 Treponema sp. | reverse complement strand
ATATGGAAAAGCCGTCCGTACGAAAGAAATACATTCCTCCGTACGACAGCATTTGGCGCATTACAAATTCAAATTTGTTCAGAAAAAAGACCTTAATTTTTTGAAGTCTATTATGGACAAAATCGCTTACGAATGACAATTTAATATTTTAGAGAAGTAAAACTAAAACTTGCAAAAGAAGTATCTGCAGAGAAACAACAAACAATTGTTACGGCGTAAAAGATTATCTATGCATCTGCTGCACAGGACTCATGAGTACTGTGCCGTCGGCGAAGTGACAGATTATTGTGTACCAGTCTCCATCCGGGACTTCGTAAAGATTATCGCCGGCTTCGTCTTTGGCGTCCTTGTAGGTAAAGCCATTGCCTTCTGAATCAACTACAATTCCTGTTTCATGGGCACGGGTTTCCCATTCAAGAGCATCGTCTTTGGTTGTCGTTTCTGTAATCTTGATTTTTGAATACATTGTATGAGCAAATGCAGGAGCATCACAGAAAATCTGATATCCATTTTCGACTTTCAACCAGGATGTACTGTTACAGGTAACTTCTTCCATTATATAATTTGGGAAATAATAATAATTCCTGAAATGTGCAAAGCCAAATTGCTGGTTACAGTCTTTTTTTGTTGTATTAAAGGATATAACCTTTATAAAACGATTCTTTTCGTTTTCGTACTTATTATTGTGAGAACTATAAAATAAGGTTGTCGCATCCTCTTTTAATAGTATAGCCCACTCCCATTTTCCATCGGTATTTTTCTTCAAGTAATATTTATACATACTTGTATCATTATTAGGTCCCAAAATCATAATATATTCGATTGTTTCACTAACATTTTTTTTAACAGAAGGACTTCCATTCATTAGATAATATTTTACGCCACGATTATTGATACTGACTTTTCCAGTCGAAGTATCATAATATTTGTTTGCTATTCGTTCGCACGCTTCGTTACCGGCAGCATCTTTTAGATATGCATAAAGATAGTATTCGCCCAAATCTAGGTCATAAAAAGGAATCTCAAGACCTGGATAAATTCCTGTGTTCTTAATAGTCAGAGATGCAGTACTATAAACACTTTCATTTTTAACAACATCAACAGAAGGGTTTTCTCCTACATTAATCGGCAGATAATAGCAAATAAATTCTACATCACCATTTTCACGATTATTATTTCCATCGTTATTAATTATTTCATAATCATCGAAATAAAAATATGAAGCATCATGGTAATGAAAAGGTTGGCTGGAATTATTACTATTAATTGAGTACTTTAACATAGGGGGAGATATATCATAATTACCCACACCAGGAATATAAAATTCCATGGTAATTCCTACAACATTTTGATAAGAATCTTTTTTGACTATAGAGTAATATGTGTTTATCGACCCGTTAGAGTCCTTGAGATATGGAAAACTAATAGTTTTTGCTCTTTCTTCCGATGAGAATACTTTTCCAGCTGTATGAACTACAATGTAATACAAGTATTCATCCGACGGATAATCAATATTGAATTCAACAGTCCGTATTTTTGTTGACGACTCAATTGTATTCGTCTTAATTGTAATTGAAGGATACCAATTCAATGTCTGTATATTAGAATTTCCTTTTATATAAGTAAACGGCTTTGTAAAACCACGCCTGATTGTACAACCTTCTGCTACAGTTTCTCCATAAATCGAAGATTCCTTTACATAAAAAGTGTAGATTCCGTTTGGATATTCTTCCAGTTTATTTGAATCTTTAAAATCAGTTAAATTAAAATCTTTATCTCCCTCTAAATAATTCCTTTTCCAAAACTTAGAAACGTCTGCATCTTCAGATTCCTTGTAAGTTACATAATAAAGATTTTTTTCAGCACCAGGCTTATATACAACATTTGTTGTCAGAATATTATTATTGTTAACAGCAAGAATTTCACCTGGCGCTGGAATAGTAAAATCTAATTCTTTCTTTATTCCATTGGCTTCATAGAAAACAGCTTTTGCTTTTGTATCGCGGTAAGTATCTATAAGAACATTCTTAAGATAATCTCCAATTTCATAACTAATTGTAAGATATTCTGTAAAATTCTTTTTTTCAAAAACTGTTATCGGATTATCATTTTCATCAAAAAAATAAATAACAAAGCTTGAACAAGTGCTTTCGTAATTTCCATAAATATAATCTGTTTCACCTATAGAAAAATTAAATGTTGGCACTGTACCCAAACCTGTCCCCCCCCCAAGTGAAAGTGGAACACCTATATGACTTTTATATCTGCCGTTTATAAGCTGTGGTAAGTTTTCTTCAGGACTCGCGTTAAAATCCGGATCTACTGCAAGATCAAAAGATAACTTTCTGGTTATTCCAGACATTTTTATTACGCTATAGTTTTTTACTACAGAATGATTTCCAGCTCCGTCAACAAGAGAAATTTCAAGAGATATAAGACCGTTAAGACCGTTTTTGAATTCATAATCAAAATCAATAGCATATAAGGTTTTGCCATCCTCTGTAAAAACGATATTCCCATTTTCATCTGTTACTATCTGAATATTCTCATAATATGTTCTTATTCCATTTGTACCCGCTTCATCACCAGAAGCAGTTTTAACAAAAACTTCCTTCACGCAAACACTTGCAACCGCATCTGCATTATCATATCCCTGTAAGCTTATATGAATACTATTTCCAACGTGATTCTGACTAAAATCTCCATAGTAATATTTAACAGTCGTATTGTCGGCTTCTTTGACTTCTGCCGCAGACCACTGGTCAAAAGCCTTGTCTGTAAGCTCGCGATAATACCATGCAGTTGTATCACCTGTTGTAGTAGCCTGTACACTTTTTATTATAGGGTTTACACCATCAACTTGTTTTTTAAGACAATAAATATACGGCTCACTTTGAACAATTGATAAACCTTGGGCATCTTTTATATTTGTACAATCAATTTTAATAGTAACATCTACATTATTGCTTTGAGAGTCATCTTCTATTATCCTCTTTCCAGGCACAGTCGGAATATACAAAACAGTATTATCAGAAGAAAAATATGGTGTTCCATAGCAAGAAGAAATATTTCCTTCAGCGGTATTAAATGAAATACAATTGAAATTTCCAAACGACTGAGGATCAACTGCTTTACTGAATGTAATTTTAATTACAGTATCCTGGTTATAGCCCGCCGGATTATACGGTGGATAGATGTCCTTAATTTTTGGAACTGCGGGACAAGCCGGAATAAGCTTAATGTCATCTGCATATTTTACAATCTTAACTTTTACACGGTACAAGCCTGCTTTTTTGTCTTCGTAGTTTTGTTCTACCGGAGTAAACTCTACGCAATCGGCGCGGCTTTCTTCTTCATTAATTCGGCTAACTGCCTTAAGAATTGAAGAAGCATCTGTAACTATGTAATTATCTGTATTCGGAATAAACTGAACTTCAAACTCAAAATCAAGCCTTGCCTGGTAGGTTGGCTGCGGGAAGATTGTTCCCATTTCTTCTTTACAGGAAAGCGAAACATTTACTTCTTTGGCATTGGCATAGGCAATTGCCTGGTCAAGCTCGGCCTTTGTATCTGAACCTTTTAAAAAATTTTCACAGGAAGAAAAAAGCAATATAAGGGATATCAGTACTATATTAAATATACCTCTCCCTCGTATAATATTTTTAATAAAAGAAACAGGCGAATTATTCATAAAAACTCCGTTCAATAAGGATGGGTCTTTCACCATTTAGTTTAACATAATACATTGTTTATTTCCAATATTTTTGATAAAAATATGGAGTATGAAAAGAATTAATATTTTAGCCGGTGTTTTGCTGGCAGTAACATTTATGGCAGCTCTTGTTTCCTGTGTACCCGTAAAGGAAAAACCAAAAGCGCAGATTCCGGTTCCAAAGTCTTTGGGCAGCACAGCTACAGAAAGCAGTGAGGCTCAGCCAAACTGGAAGGATGTGCCGGCTCTTAAGGATGCCTACAAGAATTACTTTGATTATTTTGGCTTTGCAATTCCGGAGACACAGCTTAAGGATCCAACCATAATGGAAGGCGCCAGCTACCAGGCAAGCTGTTTTACCTGCGAAAATGAATGTAAGCCGGACTTTATTTTTAACTGGTCTAAGCCAACCTCTGTTGTAGATTTTAAGGGAGAAGACGGCCATCTGTACAAGGTACCGGAATCACTTTCGGGCTTTACACGCCTTAGCCAGATACTGGAAATTGCCCGCGACAACAATATGAAAATGCGCGGTCACGTGCTTGTATGGCACAATCAGACTCCGGACTGGTTCTTTAAGAAAAATTATACCTCCGGTGAGCCTTATGTAGAAAAGGAAGAAATGAACGCCCGACTGGAATGGTACATCAAATCTGTTCTGGAATTTGTAAAAAGCTGGGAAGACATATACAATGGCGGCAAACGCATCATAATTACCTGGGATGTTGTAAACGAAGCCTGTACCGACGGCGCCTGGACCGACAACCCGCTGCGCACTACAAGCCACTGGTACAATATTTACAAGGACGACACCTTTATTATAAACGCCTTCCGTTATGCAAACCGCTATGCACCTGCCGACGTTAAGCTTGCCTATAATGATTATTCAAGCTATTCACCAAGCAAAACAAAGGCAATCTGTAAGGTAGTTGAGCATATTCAGGCCACCAAGGATGCCCGCATTGATGTTGTTGGAATGCAGTCTCACGTAAGCATGACCTACCCTACCCTGCTTGATTACGAAAAAGCAGTTCAGACCTTCCTTGCACTTGGAGTAGACGTTCAGGTAACCGAAATGGAAATTGCCTTTGGAGGAAAGCTTGCAAATCAGGAGGCTCTTGGAGAGCTTTATGCCCAGTACTTTGAGCTTTTCTTAAAATACCGCAAGCTCCCTGGCAAAAACGGAATTAGCGGCGTAACCCTGTGGGGCACAAAGGACGAAGCCTCCTGGGTCCGCAACAACGCCGATGCCGTAAACAAGCTCCAGCGCCCACTGCTTTTTGAAAAGGACTACGAGTGTAAGCCTGCGTTCTTTAGTGTCCTGGAGACGGCACAGAATTATAAATAAGCTTATGAAAAAGACCTTAATTACATTAATACTTTTTCTGACATGTTCGGTTGGTTTGTTTGCAAAGCCTTCGTTTCTGCTTGTGGCAGATATAGAAGCGCCTGTTGTTGTAACAGAATACGGAGGGGATTCTTCGCCTCAAATACATGCCTTTGGGATCCCAATGATAGGAGCAGATTTTCAAATTCCAGCAGCTTCTCCTTTAAAGATGTATGCAGGTTTCAGAACATTTCCGGCTCTTATTGGAGTTGTACTTGAAGCAGATATAAAAGCAGGTTATGCCTTTGAAAAACCTGAAACCTGGAAAAATCATCATATTGAACTCTTAGGAAACTTTGCAGCAGGCGCCCAGCTTGGCTTTTTAGACGGCTTTAGCGCTTTGCCTGTCTGCGATTTAGGTTTCCAGGTTTTCTGGATGAGCGAAGAAAAAGGCTGGTTCTGGGGCCTTGGCCCAAACCTCCGCATGCTTTTGAATTATTTCAATCACGACCATTTTGAACTTAATACCGACTTTTCCCTCAAGCTGAGCGCAGGGTATAAGTTTTAGATTTGAGTTTTTTCCTACTTAACTTACTTTTTTCTTTGTTAAGTGGGTGTTTTATTCATTTTATTGTTTTTGTTTAGAGAAACAAATAAATATCTGGTGTCCGGACGGCGATGGCAGAGTTGAAAGTTTTCTTTTTGGCTGCCCTGGATATTATGACAAATTGGATAAATCCTTGTAACATCAACCTCCTTATAGAAAAAATCCCACACATAGTATATACTTTAAAAACTAAAAACGAATCTAAATTTAAGGAGTATTAGAATATGAACAACTTCATTTTTTTAGGACCACCGGGAGCTGGAAAGGGCTCACTCGCTGTTAAGGTTGCTGAGGATTATAAGATTCCGCACATTTCTACCGGCGATATTTTCCGTGCAAATATTAAGGCACAGACTCCGCTTGGAGTAAAGGTTAAGGCTATTATTGATTCAGGTTCGCTCGTTAGCGATGAATTGACTTTTGAGCTTGTAAAGGACCGCCTTGCTCAGGATGACTGCAAGAACGGATATATTCTTGACGGATTCCCACGCACAATTCCTCAGGCAGAAATGCTTGAAAAGCTGGTTGATGACGTTAAGGTTGTAAACTTTGAAATTCAGGACGAAATTGTTATCCGCCGTCTTTCTACACGCCGTGTATGTAAGGCCTGCGGTGCAAACTTCAACGTTCTTACACTCCCTCCAAAGGTAGAAGGAATCTGCGACAAGTGTGGCGGAGAGCTCTACCAGCGTGATGATGACAAGCAGGAATCTATTATGCATCGTATGGATGTTTACCGCGAGCAGACAGAACCTCTCATCAACTTTTACAAGGGCAAGGGTAAGATTACAGACCTTGATGCATCTATAGAAACAGATGTGCTGCTTGGTAAGTTTAAAGAATTGTTTAAGTAACAGATTGTCGGGTCAAGCCCGACAATGACACTAGTTTGTTATCTGTATATCAAACTTGAGTTTGAATTCCTTGCTGCGTAAGAATTTTTCAAAACGCAGCGAGGACTCAAGCTTGTATTTTGAAAATTTTCCTATAACCGGCGTAAGGCCAAAATCCAGAATACAATAAAAGCTGTCGTTTAAGTAACAGTGACCAAATACCTCATAAAAGCGGTCCGGGTGACGAAGGTCGGGCAGATGAACTGTTGCGGTGTCATATTCAAGGGCAATGTCATAGCCTCCGTAAAGTGCTACCCGCGGAAAGTACAGGCGCCAGAAACCATTTTGAATTTCCATTCCAAAGAACAGCACCTGGGCATAGGCTTCTACGGCTTTTCCGTTATTATAAAAAAGCTCTGCATGAATTGTTGACGGCAGACTGAGGATGATTCCCTTGTAATTTTGCAGCGGCATTAAGAAAGGAATTTCGGCGGTTGCATAAAGGCCTGCGTTTATCTGGAAAGGATTCCACTCTCCCCAGCTCCAGAAGGAATTGATTTTTGTACCGGCAGCAACTCCAAGCTTTTTAAGCGGCGAAACTCCGTACTGATGTATATTTGAATAAGAAACTGCTGCTACTGCCTGCCAGCGACGGTAGGAATCCTTGAATTTTGGCCAGTGCGACAGATTTGGATACTGCTGTGTTTGTGTCGTATCCCAGTAGGTTGTAGAAGAAATAAATTCTCCGGAAAAATTAAACACAAGGCGGCGGAAGGTCATTGCCAGCGGCAGACTAAACTGAATGTCTGACAGTGCATTAAACGTATATTCACCGGCCTTGTTAAATTTGAATACCGAAGCAAGCGTAATGTCTGCGGGCGTAGAGGTATTTACAAACTGAACGGCAAAGGTGGCATCCTTGCTCAACTCAATTTTTTTGGCCTTGAGCTCCTGCTCCTCTTTTTTGCTGGCATTGAACAGAGTGGTAAAATCCAGAGGAATAAAGCCCTTGGCGGCGGAAATTAAAAAATGTGTATTGTCAAAAGGGTCTGACTGGCTTTGGAAAACAACACCAAGACCAGGCTCAATCTTTAAGCCTTCCTCTAGTGTAATGCTGCGTACCGGCATAAAAAATTCGAACGAGCCCTTGCGCAGATATTTGAACGGCGAGTATTTTGTAAAGCTCTGTTCCATTGCCGTGAAGGAATCCTGGCGGCTGTAGCGTTTTGTAAAGCTTGTGTCTGTATAATAAATGTCTGCGTCCTCAAGAGGAATGTCGTTGAGGTTTACAAAGCGCAGCTGCGAATAATCATATTTTTGCGAAGCATAATACAGATTGCAGTTGAACATTGCGCCCGAGCCCATGCCACCGTAAAAGTCTGTGGCAGTAATTAAGGTCTGATACGGAACGCACTTTGCATCCAGAAAAATCCAGCCGGTGCGTACAAACGAAAGACTGTTCTGCAATACAAAATCAAACAGCAGGCAGTATTTGGAGCCGCGGTCGGTTCGTTTTCCGCTGACCTCGGCGTAATCGGCATAACGAAGGTTTCGTATTTTTAAGGTTTCCTGCTTTCGTGCAAGCGTAAAGATTTTTTCCTCACCGTCACCCTGTATGTTTGAAAGCAGGATGTACCAGTCATTGTTCTTGCACAACAGGCTTGCAAAATTGTTCTGTGAAAGTGCAACAATATTATAAGGTGTTATTCCATCGGCAAAGCTTCGTGTATAAACCAGCTGTGAAACAGAATCTGTTTTTCCCAATAGCTCGTTGAGCTCCTGACATTCGTAAATGACCAGGCTTGAAAAACCGTCGCTTACATCGTTACCGGCAACTGCATAATGTCCGTTTTCAAGAATTACGATTGCTCCATCGCGCATGCTGTATTTTTGCGAAAGGAACCTGCGCTTTTTGAGGTCGTAAATGCGTACTACATCCTGTTCAAATTTTTCCCTAATGCCGCCCTGAACATGTGAAATAACCAGAAAGCGTCCGCACGGAGAAACTGTAAGATTTGTAACGCTGTTTGCCAGGAACAAAAGCTGCCTGTTTTTCTGGTAGTCGTAAAAAACCGAAATGTCTACTTCTTCCTTGAGCTCGTCGTACCACACAAGCCCGTAGTTTGTGCTCACAATAAATTTATAGTTTGAATCGTAGTCGACCGGAAGAAAGAGCCCGGACTTTTCGTTTTCAAAGGACTGGCCCGGAAGCGGAATGATGTCTATGAATTCTTGCCAGGCATCCTTGAGCTGTTGACCGTAAACCATATAAAAGATTCCTGTGTCCAGCTTGAAAAAATTGAGCTTGCCGCTTTCCTGCCAGTATTCGCCGAATTTCTGAATGCCCCATTTTTGCTGAACATAGGCATAAAAGGCTGCGGTTGCAATGGAGTCCATTCTGTTTACGGGATAGATGTCGTAGGCACCGGATATTTGCAGAAGTGATGGAAACTTTCCTTCCAGCTTGGCCTGAACTAAAAGCTGAAGGTTCCAGTTGTCCTGCAGGAGAGCCGAAACACTTTTTTCGTCTCCGGCATAAACGGCACCCTCCAGAAAGGACCAGGGGACATTTAATAATCCTATTGGCTGAAACGAATCTCCCAGCAGCTTGTCGGCAACAAAGTTCATTGTACTGCTTCGTACAGACTGACTCACTGCCCTGCCTATTTCGTGATAGAACAGATCCAGAAGTCCGTTGCTGTAGGAACCGGTATCTATGCGGCCAACGGCATCAAAAATGACGATGCGGTTATAAGGTGATGCGGTGTACTGCACGGAAAGCGTGTCGGAGTCTGGAGAAATTACTACTATTGTCCTAAAGTCGTGGTTGCAGTCAAAGGTGCGCTTTGCCTTAAGATAAAGCTCGTCGGCCTGCTGCGAAAGAAGGACCGCAGTTTTTTCGTTCTGGGAGCAAAAGAGAATATCAAAATATTGTGTAGAAATTACCTTTACTGTACGGGGTATGCTCATCTCGCCGCTAAAAACAGGGGCGAGAAAAAGCATTATGAGACTAAAAAATAATACGCTTTTTTTTAAGCCTTTGTCCCGCATTTTCCGTCAGAAAATTCCTGAAGCACAGATTTAAAGATTGCAAGTCCTTCTGCAATTTCTTTGTCGGAAATGTTTAATGGAGGCAGGAATCTTACAACGTCAGAGCCGGCTGTTGTTATGCACAAGCCTTTTTCCAGACAGCGAAGCTTTATGTCTGCCGGATTAATGGCTGTATCAATCTGAATACCAATCATAAGTCCGCGACCTCTTACTTCTTTTACAAACGGGAAGTTCCAGGCAGAAACTGTTCCGCGGATATAGTCTCCGGCGTGGCTTACTCTGTCCAGAAAGTTTAAGTCGCTTACTGTTTCGGCAACAACACAGCCTGCGGCACAGGCAAGAGGGTTTCCGGCAAAGGTAGACTGATGGTCTCCTGCCACAAAAACATTGGCTGCCTTACCTCTGAAAAGACAGGCTCCCATAGGGATACCGCCCGCAATTCCTTTGGCAAGTGTTACAACCTCCGGCTCAAAGCCCAGGGCATCGCTTGCAAGGAAGGTTCCAGTCCTGCCTATACCGGTCTGAACCTCGTCTGCCATTACAATTGCACCAGCGGCGCGGGCAGCTTTTGCAGCGGCCAGAATCCATTCTTTGTCTAAAAGGTTTACGCCGCCTTCGCCCTGTACGCACTCTACAAAAAGTGCGGCTGTGGTATCGTCAAAGGCAGTTTTTATGTCGTCGTAATTGTTTGCCCTTATTGTTTTAAAACCCTGCGGATACGGAGCAAAGCAGTCCGGATGAAACTTTGGCTGACCTGTTGCTGTAAGCGTTGCAAGGGTTCTTCCGTGAAAAGAATTTTCCAGAGTAATGATTGTCTGTCTTTTTGATCCGCCGTTAAGATAACCGTATTTGCGTGCAAGCTTGATTGCGGCTTCGTTTGCTTCGGCACCGGAGTTTCCAAAATATCCTTTTTCAAAGCCGGTGACTGCCAAAAGCTCGTCTGCAAAAACAAGTCCTATATCGCTGAGGTAGTAGTTTGAAATATGGAGTTGACGCTTTGCCTGATCTGAGATTGCTTTGACCAGAGGCTTGTAGGCATGTCCCAGGCAGTTTACGCCTATTCCGGAAAGAAAGTCTATGTACTTTTTTCCATTTACATCCCAGAGAGTTGAGCCTTTTCCTTTTGCGAATACAATGTCGAATGATCCATAATTGTTTAAAATTTTCTTTTCCATATTTGTTACCTCTGTGGGTGATTATGGCACTTTTTTATGGGAAATTCAATTAAAATGGGTTTCTTGAGGGCGCCGAAAGCTACTCGCTGGCCTGCATCCACTGCTCGGTAACTTCTTCTATTTTGACGGCAAGCTCGTTTATTTCGCGCTGAACTGCCTTAGCCTTTTCGCCGTTGGAATATACGGCAGGATCTGCAAGACGGTTTTCCAGCTCCGACTTTTTTTGCTCCAGATCTGCAAGCTGCTGCTCAAGGTTTGCGAGTGTCTTTGCCTTTTTGCGTTTTTCGGCTTCGAGTTTTTTCTGTTCTTCCCAGGAAAGCTGGGGGGCGTTACGGGGGGCGGGCTCCCCGTTAGAAGGGGTGGCGGAAGATGGGGTGGTTGAGCCTGTCGAAACCACCGCAGCTGGAGACAGGGGAAGGCTTTCCCCTCCTTTTTCTGTCTGTTCCAGATAATAATTGTAATCCCCGGGGTAGTACTTAGCGTGGCCGGGCTCAAGATGAAGAACCTGGGTTGCAAGCTGCTGGATAAAACCGCGGTCGTGGCTTACAAAAACAACGGTGCCGCCAAAATCACGCAGGGCATTGAGGAGCACATCCTTGGAATGCAGGTCCAGATGGTTTGTAGGTTCATCAAGAATGAGCAGGTTTACGGGACGGAGCAGAAGCTGCAGCAGGGCTATGCGGGACTTTTCTCCACCGGAAAGAACGTCGAGGCTTTTGTAAACATCGTCGTTACGGAACAGAAAGGCACCAAGAAGATCGCGGAGTTTTGGTATGAGCTCGAGGGGTGCATTTTCTTCCATGTATTCCAAAATGGTCTGGCTGCCCTTTATGGTCTCGGCGTTGTCCTGACTAAAGTAACCGATTTTTACTCCGGCGCCAGGAATTATTTCACCGGTAAACCTGGAGTCCTGCTCTGCAATAATTCTAAGGAGTGTGGACTTACCTGCTCCGTTGCGTCCGGTTACTACAAGGCGCTGTCCGTTTTCCAGAGTAAGGTCCAGATTGTCCAGAACGTTGGTTTTGCCGTCGTAGGATTTTGTAATGCCGTTTAGCCGAAGCACAAGGCGTCCTGCATGTGGAGCCGGCGGAAACTTAAAATGCATTTTTTTGAGGGACTCGGGAATTTCTATGCGCACCATTTTTTCGAGCTTTTTCTGATATTCCTGAGCCTGTGCTGCCTTGGTTGCCTTGTAGCCAAAGCGTGTTATAAAATCCTGAAGCTTATTTATTTCCTGCTGCTGCTGTTCGTAAGCGGCAATGAGTGTTTTGAGTTCTGTTTCGCGAACCTTTTCGTAATGGGTAAAATTGCCCGGATAGCGTTTGAGCTCGCCGTTAAAAAGCTCGTATACTTCGTTTATTGTTACGTCCAGAAAATAGCGGTCGTGACTTACAAGTAAAAAGCCGCCGGGAAAGCCCTGCAAAAAATCTTCGAGCCAGTTGCGCGCTTCTATGTCCAGGTAGTTGGTCGGTTCGTCAAGGAGCAGGATGTCCGGTCCTGTCATGAGTGCCTTGGCAAGTGCAATACGCATCTGCCAGCCACCACTGAATTCCTGGGTCTGTCGGTCAAAGTCTGAACGTAAAAAACCAAGTCCAAGGAGTACGGACTGTGCAACGGATTCGCGACGATACCAGCCGGAGTCGTCCAGCTTTTGTATAAGGTCGGCCTGCTGCTGGGCAAGGGCCTGCATGTTAGGCGGATTGTGCTGGAGCTGCTCTCCAAGGTCGTCTATTTTTTTCTGAAGCTCGTAGCCGTATTCAAAGGCCTTGTCTGCTTCCTGCATTAAGGTACAGCCCTGGTGTGTGAGTCCCGACTGCGGCAGGTAGGCAATGCGGCAATCCTTTTGAATGGCGCGTTCTCCGTCGTCGGGTTTGATGAGTCCGGCTAAGACTTTTATGAGTGTAGATTTTCCCGAGCCGTTTGCCCCGGTAAGCGCAACCTTGGAGCCGGTCTGTAAGTTTATACTAACCTGCTTTAGAATATCGCGGTCGCCGAATGCAAGCGAAACCTTGGAAAACTGTACAAAGGCCATAGCATTAACTCCTTAAGCAAATGGCCTAGTTATCCTTAAAGTAAAGGATGAGTGGACTTGAGCTGCGTTCTGTTAAGAGTATTCCGTTGTAGGTTGCGTCGGTTGCAACTTCAAGGCGCAGGCCTCCGCTTTCGAGCTTGTACAGGAAGTTTACTTCTTCTGATGAGCCTTCGAACTTAAAGGAAAGTACGCCGTCATACATATCCTGCAGCTGCTTTGAAACTGCATATTTAACGGAACAGGTTCCGGCGTTTTTGGCGGCACTGCTTATTACAGAAGGAACGAGCAGCTTGTAGCCTGTCCAGCGGAAGGTTCCGTCGGAATTAAAGCTGAGCTTACCATAGCTTGAACTAGAAAGCTCGCCTGTTGAACCTGCAACCTTGGCGTAGGCATCTGAACGGCGCTTCTTTTCGGCAGCTACAATTGCATTGATATCTTCGGCAATTGTTACAAGGTTGAGCTCCTGTGGTTTTCCGCTGTCGTCGGTGTAGCGAACAACAATGAAGGTAGCCTTTTTGTAAACTACAATGATTGGAATATCGTTGAGTGTGTACTGGAAGTCGTCGGTCTTGGTGTAGCCTGTGTAATCCCAGCTTTCGTGGATGCCGCTCATATTGAGAGAAACCTTGTTGTTTACTGTATCGATTGTAAAGTTATAAGAGGTGTGCAGCCTTGTTATGTCTATATTGCCGCTGGAAATCATTGTGCTAAAGCTGTCCGGATACCACGGCTTGTTGAGGATTGAATTAAAGTAGTTGTCTTCCTCTTCTTCCTCTTCTATTTTTTCGCCGCCAACCTGCTGACCTGTCTGATCTGTTTCGTAAAGATTGAGGTTGTAGGAAAAACACCAGCCCTGGCTTCCGTCCCTTGTGAGGATGCGGTACCAGTCGCCTTCCAGAGGAACACCACCGGTCATCGGGGCCTGGCCTGTTCCCTTGTAAAGAATCTTTATTACCTCTGCTTTGCGAAGGCGGTAAACCTGTTTGGAGGTATTAACCGGTTCTGCACGACATGGGAGTCCGTCCAGTTTTACGGAGGCATACATGTGCGCACAGTCTGCATATTTTTTTGTGACAGAAGAAAGCTTGCCTTTTTTTACAGGCTCGGTAAGCTGCCACAAGGGTATTTCAATTTTTTTGAGTTCTTTGGTGTCGGCCTCATGGCTGGTAATTCCTGCTACATACACATGAGAAATATTTGAACGTATGTAAACAGGCAGTACGGTTCCACTCTGAAGCTCATACTCGGGCATATCCCAAAGCAGAACACTGTAACCCATTACCTTGTCCTGGCAGGAGGTAAAAAGCATTATGATTAAAGCCGCAAAAACGAGGGCCTGAAATTTTGTCAGAAGTTTTCTCATAATGTCATACTATATCAAAATGTTCGTAAAATGTCATTGTTGAATTCATAACAATTATATTGTAAAATTATTCATACTTTACAGGAGGATTTTCACATGAAAAAAATAACTGGCATTTTTGCAGCAGTTGCTTTTGTTTTGCTTGCTGCAGGCTGTTCAGGTTCAACAACAAAAAATTACATTCTTGCAACTGGTGGAACCAGCGGTACTTATTACCCTTTCGGTGGTGCAATCGCTAACGTATGGAACACTAAGCTTGAAAATATGAACGTAACTGCTCAGGCAACCGGTGCTTCTGCAGAAAACCTTCGTCTTATCAATAAGGGCGAAGCTGAATTTGCAATTGTTCAGAACGACGTTATGGACTATGCATACAACGGAACAGATTTGTTTGCCGGCGAAAAGCTTGCAAATATCATGACAATCGGAACTATGTATCCTGAGGTTGTTCAGATTGCTGTTTCTAAGGCAAGTGGAATCAAGTCTGTTGCAGACTTTAAGGGAAAGCGCATTTCTGTTGGTGCTGCAGGTTCCGGTGTCGAATTCAACGCTAAGCAGATTATGGAAGGTTATGGCTTGACCTTTGATGATATTAAAAAGAGCAACCTTTCTTTCAAGGAATCTGCTGATGGAATCCAGAACGGTACTTTGGACGGCTGTTTTGTTACTGCCGGTGTTCCTAACGCTGCGCTTCAGGAGCTTGCATTTACTGCAGGTCTTACACTTATTCCTGTAGACGGTGAAGCTGCCGACAAGATTTGTGCTAAGTACGGTTACTACACAAAGACAACTATTCCGGGCGGAACCTATAAGGGAACTGATGAGGATTGTGGTGCTCTGGCTATCATGGCTACTCTGGCTGTTAGCTCTAAGCTTGATGAAGAAACCGTTTATGATATGACAAAGGCTTTGTTCTCTAACCTTACAGATCTTTCAAACGGACACGCAAAGGGTAAGGAAGTTTCTGCCCAGACAGCAGTTACCGGTGTTTCGGTTCCATTCCACCCTGGTGCACTTAAGTATTATAAAGAAATTGGTTTGATGAACTAATGGGGCGTCATTGCGCAAAAATCGCATGTCATTGCGAGGAGTGCAGCGACGTGGCAATCCATGAATAAAAAAAGTATTTTTTTATTTACATCAATCATTTTATTACTTGGAGGGGTGGCTTTGTTCGCCCCTTCAAAAACCGTTCTTGCAATCTACAACAGAAAAAATCCTGACGAGCGGGTTTATTCTGCGCAGGGTTACAGGAACGGTTTTATAATTTCGTATACGCATTCTGTGAATAAGGGGCGCATACACGATTACTACAAGTGTGATAAAAAACAAGGCGGGCTTATCCTGCAGAGCATGTATTTTGTTTCTTATGGTGCAGGCATTCCCGAGCCGGAAGAAATCCCCGGTGCTACATTTACAAAGCTTGATGACAGCTACATAATTTCGGATATAAATAGATTTGTACCAAGGCTTGTCATGGCAGTTGGCGTGATTGCAGATCACACCTTTGCAGTTGACGACGCGGACTTTAAAGAGATTCCCCTTAAGGATTTTTTTGAACCGCAGACCAGCCTGATTTTTGAAATTGAGAAAGTAAGTATTGCCGGATATCTGGCACATAAAATAGATTAATTATAACACAACGTCATTGCGAGGCGCGAAGCGCCGTGGCAATCCAGGAGAAAAACATGGACGAGTTTGAACAGACACAGGAAGAAGAAATCCAGCCTTCAAGCGGACCAATCGAAGACATTTTACCAACAACAAACGAAGACGAAATGAAAAAGCTCATGCAGGAGCTGGACCGCGAGCAGGCATATCGTGAGCACAAATGCTGGCGACAGTATATTACTGTTATCGTTTCGTTTGTGTTTGTATTTTTCCAGCTGTATGCAACAATTTCGGGCCTTGTTACAGCCCAGGTTTTGCGTGCAACTCACCTTGCCTTTGTTCAGCTGCTCGCCTTTTTGCTTTTCCCTCCTACAAAGAAGAGTCCTAAAAATACTCTGCCTTGGTACGACGTAGTGCTTGGACTTGTTGGTGCTGCCTGCTGGCTTTATCTGGTTGGCGGTTATTCAGAAAAGTTCCTTTTGTTCATCAACGGAATATTTAAAACAAATATCCAGCCGTTGTTTACCCGCGCCGGAGCCTATACAACCTTTGATATTATTGTTGGCATTGTTGCCATTGTAATTCTGTTCGAAAGCTGCCGCCGTATTGTAGGACTTCCTATTATGATTATTGCGGGCGTTTTCATTCTGTACGGATTTATCGGTAAGTATCTGCCGGGCTTCCTTAATCACCGCGGTTACTCACTTACTCGTGTTGTTTCGCACTTGTTCTATACAACAGAAGGAATTATTGGAACTCCGATTGGCGCCTGTTCGACCTTTATTTTCCTGTTCATCATGTTTGGTGCCCTGCTCGAAAAAACAGGAATCGGACAGTTCTTTATTGATGTATGTAACGCAATTGCCGGTGGTGCAAGTGGTGGTCCTGCAAAGGTTGCTGTACTTTCGAGTGCGCTGCTTGGAACAGTTTCGGGGTCGTCAGTTAGTAACACAGTTGGTTCCGGTTCGTTCACAATCCCGATGATGAAAAAGCTCGGCTACAAGGGTGAGTTTGCCGGTGCCGTAGAAGCCGCTGCCTCAACTGGTGGACAGCTCATGCCTCCTATTATGGGTGCCGCTGCCTTCCTCATGGCCGAAAGCCTTGGCATGCCATACATCACAATTGTAAAAGCCGCAATTATCCCTGCCATTTTGTACTTTGCAGGAATCTTTATTACAGTTCACCTCGAAGCAAAAAAACTTGGTCTTAAGGGTCTTCCAAAGGAGCAGCTTCCAAAGGCATTGCCGCTCTTCCTCAAAAAAGGCTACATGATTTTGCCGCTCATCGTAATCATTTACTTTTTGTGCGCAGGCTTTACAGCAGTTTTCGCCGCTTTGATGGGAATTGTTGCCTGTCTTATAATTGGAGTTACAGTTTCTATTGTAGACTTTGCTAAGGGACGCAAGCCAACCTTCGGTGGAAAAGACATCGTAGAAGTTATCTGTGCCGCAGCCCGCAATATTATTTCTGTTGCAATTGCCTGTGGTATGGCCGGAATAATTATTGGTATTGTAACTTTGACAGGCTTGGGCTTGAAGATGGGTGCAGGTCTTGTTTCACTCGCCCACGGAAAATTGTTCCTTACCTTGTTCTTTACAATGATTGCTTCGATTATTCTTGGTATGGGCGCCCCTACAACTGCTAACTATCTGATTACATCAACAATTACAGCAGGTGCAATCATCCAGCTTGGCGTTCAGCCAATCGTTGCACATATGTTTGCCTTCTACTTTGGTATCATCGCCGACGTTACTCCACCTGTTGCCTTAGCTGCCATAGCGGGTGCGGCCATAGCCAAAGCGCGGCCTATGAAAACAGCGGTCAATGCCACCAAGCTTGCAATCGGTGCGTTTATCATTCCATACATGTGCGTTTACAACCCGCAGATGCTCTGGCTGGATGCAACTCCTCTTGGTGTAATTATGATTATTATAACTGCGCTCATTGGAATGTTCGGCATCAGCGTTGCGCTTGAAGGTTACGGTCTTAAAAACACAGGTCTTTTTGCAGGTACAGACAAAGCTCGCGCACTTGTGATTTCTTTTGACGTTATCGAACGCCTTTTGTTTGCCGTTGCCGGGCTCTTCTGTGTATTGCCGGAAACCCGTACAGACATCATCGGTCTTTCGCTCATGGCAGTACTGCTTGTTTATCAGGGGCTGGTGAAGAAGTTTAGAAAATAAAGAAACCTGTATGGACAAAAAAATAATCGACTTCCTGCTTGAAGCAAAGAAAAAAACTTACGCCGGAAAAGGGGCAGAAACAAGTTCTTCTCGCCCTGCCTCTCATGATCTGGTTTACTCAGATGGCGACCTTATGTACTACGATACCTATCTTGGCGGTGACAAGTTTGCCGGTGAAGAAGCGCTGTGGATTTCTGATGTTCCATACTGGAGCATGAATTATGTTGGCAGAGTTACCGGCCAGAACTTTAGCGGAGACTTTTTGAAAGAAGCTTTATCCAACGTTCCTTTTGAAAAACCCTTCCGCGGCCCTGAAAAATTTCAGAACGGTGAATATGAATATACCTGCTCTGTAGACGGTGATTTTGAATGGTTCCAGGGCAAAGAAATAATCACTCTGCGCGGCCAACAAATTTATGAATGTTATTTTCATGGCGGGATGATAAAGTAAAATCACCTGAAAATGATACCAAAAAATCACGATGAAATTATAAAAAATAATAAGAATCATGTATTCAAGGCGAGATTTTGTGAAAATCTTGTTTGAGGAATAAAATGAAAATAGATGTAACAATCGGCAAAAGAAAGTGCCTTTATTTCACAAGTCTGATTTTGATTTCTCTTGTTTTATATACCTCGTGCGCAGGGAAAATCGAAAAAGAATTTGATGAAATATCTCAATATTATGAGGAAATTGGTATAACGATTTTAAAGCTTTATAATAGAGAGTTTTATGAAGCACTGCTTACCCATAATGTAGAAGAAACAAAACATTTTCTTGATGAAGATTATGATCCTGATAACTGTTTTTTTACAGGTTGTATTTGGGAAGAACAGAATCCTTTGCTGATAGTCAGTTCCAAATATTATCCCAGTGATAATGTTGAAGAAATGATAAGGCTTCTGGTTGAATATGGCGCAGATATAAACCGTTTACCTTATATCTGGAGAAGAGTTTATTTTGATAATCTTGAAGATAAAAAACAAAATGAATATTCAAATAGAGTAATAAAAGCCCTGCTGGACAATGGAGCCGACCCCAATATCAAAGGTCTTTTTGCTCCTTTTGATGAGGAAAAATATTTTTCATACATTTCCATGACCGAACAAAAGGCCCTCAAAAAGTTTAAATCAAAAAAGGCAACTACCCCGCTTTACGAAGCTATAAAAAAAGGAATGACTTGGGAAAGTCAGGTAGACCTGCTGCTGGAATATGGTGCCAAGCTTGATAAATCCTGTCTTAAAGCAGCCAGACTCAGCCGCGATAAAGAAATGATTAAAAAAATTGAACAACTATATAATAAATAAAATGATATGAATAAAAAACTAACCCTTCTGGCATTTAAAAATACATCCGCTGAACTTCTTGTTAAAGGGTTAGATTTTTCTACAGTCTTTTTACCAAGTGATAAAATCAAAGATTCAGAAATTGCCAGAGCAGAAATTGAAAAATCTGACATTGTCATTTGTTTTGGGCAGAAACCACAAATCAAAAATAAAATCTGTCTGGAATTGGTTGCTAAAAATCAGGGCGAAATTATAAAAACAAATTTTGACCTTGAACCTTTGAAGCACCTGCTTGAAACAAACAATATCGTTTACACAGAAAGTTATAATCCGGGCAGCTCTTATTGCAATCTTGTTTATTGGAACAGTCTGAATTACATAAAAGACCAAAAATTTAATTGTAAGTTTCTGTTCATTCATATTCCCTTTGAAAAGAATATTGATGACATATTAACGCTGCAAGAAAAATTGAATATTATAATTAAGAATATATAAGTGTGTGGTTAAAAAGAGACTTGAAAAAGGTATCGTGACTTGGAATTTCCCCACATAATTGTGAATACTGCGTATTTTGTGGGGAATAATTGACTTGAATTAGGCGTTGCGATTGTTTAATTCCCCACAAAACCGCAAGTACTGTTGTTTTTGTGGGGAAAATTCGGCTTGTAATAGGTATTGTAACTTGTTTTTTCCCCACAAAATTGTGAGTACTGCGTATTTTGTGGGGAATAATTGACTTGAATTAGGCGTTGCGATTGTTTAATTCCCCACAAAACCGCAAGTACTGTTGTTTTTGTGGGGAAAACCTAAGGAGAATACATTCCGCGTGTAAAACAGCCTTTCGGATGACAAATCAACAACTGTGATTTATAATAAAGACATAAATCTCATATGGAGAGAAAAATGAAAAAAGTAATTTTATTTCTAATCGTATTATTTTCTCATGTATATCTGTTCGCACAAGATTTTGATTTTCCTCCTGAATTAAACTGGTGGATTTATGAAATACAAAAAATCGACCAGAAAGTACAAATCGACAATTTCAAATTTGAAAGACAAAGAACAATTAAAAAAGAAAAAGAAATTATATCATATAAAAACAGATTATTTCCCGTTTTAAAAAAATGGAATTATTATGGCGATAGATTTGCCTACAATGATATTTACT
>JAFZYR010000024.1 GCA_017616165.1 Treponema sp. | reverse complement strand
GGAAGTTGGCAAAACTTTCTCCAAATGAATTCTATCAGTATTATACTACTGGTATTTATCCATTGAAGAAGCTTTAGTTTAAACAACATGGATTATAAAAATCCCTTCTTCTTAAGTGTCCTTGACAAGGGGTACAATTCACAGCAAAAGGCCATTGAAGATGCCATCAACTTTCTAAAAGAAGGCGACTCCCCAGAAAAAGTTTCCCGATGTATCGGCCTTCCACTCGAAAAAGTCATTGAACTCCAGAAACAAATTGATTCGAAGGTATAAAGAATAGTTTGTCGTATAAAGAACGAGCACATCCTTGAATGTGCTCGTTTGTTTTTAGATTAAAACTATCTTTTAGTTCTGTTACCCCTTCTAAACCAGAATGTTGGCGTAGTATTTGCAGTATCCATAATTAATGTTTCACCTGGATATAATACATAATTAGATTTCTGAGATGTCCAGGAATTTTCACCAGGATACCACTCACTCGGTCCCATAGTTGAAGCATCTGTTGGAACTGTTCCAATTGCAAAACCATGATAGGTAGCAGATGTAATATCCCAACTTACTACATACCATTGACTTAACATACTGTTATCAGGGAAAGCTCCGCTCATTAAATACCAGCTGCCAGGATCTGACCATGACAGAGGGAAAGGATCTTTAGAATTTCCACCATATGGGCTATCTCCTCCCATTAACCATACTTTTAAGTCTGTATTACTGAGTCCTGTTGAAGAATAATCATCAATTTTATCATCCCAATGACTTGACAGGTTAAACTTTAATACAGTTCTTGTTGCATACCCATAAGATGTTTCTATTTCATTTGTGTTTGTATTTTTTGCAGTTACAATAATTGCTATCTTTAATCCAGTAGCATTATCATAATTATTCACTAAATAATCATTTCCTTGTGCAAGAGTAATCTGGGCATTATTTGTATAACTAGTATCAGCTGACGCTGGTGCCTCTGGATCATCAGTTTTTGTTACAAACGGGGTTGATCTTCTTTCATTTACTGTTACTTCAGGACTTTCCGTTGTTGTTGCAGTATATTTTAACTCTACATCAGGAGTCTGACAATCTATACGCATTTTTGCAGACTGTGCAGGAACCATATTAGCTCTAGCAGTTACAGTATTTCCAGCATTTGAAATTGTATATTTTGATTTGTCTATTCTTATTACAGGTTTTTCAACTCCAGAAACATTAATAATTGCCTCTTTTGAGGCATTTTTATTTTGTACAGTATCTGCAACAAGATTTGCCGGTATATAAACCATATAACTTGCTCCTTTTACAGGTAATTTATAAGTATCATTTAAATCAATTTTTAACGTTTTGTTGCTATTCTCAAAAGTAACTTCATCAGCAACTACTGGAATACTTACCTTATGTTTATTTGCTTTAATAAAAGCTGAAACAAGTTTTGTAGTTGAATCTTCTGTATCATTAATATTGAATTTTAAAACATATTTTGTAGTTGTATCATTTTCCAAAGTATTATCTGAAAGAAGCTTTGCTCCATTTACATCTTTTTGATATGATTCAGATATTATTTCCTGAACAGTTTTAGTTGAGCCTTCAACTGCAGAATTATTGCTTGTAAGTTCATTATATTCTTCTACACTCAATACTACAGGAACATGATAATTACCTTCCGACGTATCTTGAGTTATGGTAATTGTACCGCTCATTTTTGTTATTGCACGGTCGAATTCCACCTTAAGAACCGGTTTACCATTTTCTTCTACAAGGGTAATTTTACCATCTGCAATTGTAGGTTTGCCTGTAAGAATATAAATATCTCTATTTTCATTAAGGCGTTTGTTTTTACCAGCAGCCGGAACAGCCATTGCAACTGTTATATCAGCATCGTTTGCATCCTTGAATGTTACATTAGAGAATGTCCATCCTACAACATCGAGCTTATCGTTGCTGGTTATAGAGTCTCCTTCTGTAATAGTATAATCAAAAGTAAATACATTACTTTCGTGAGCACCAGAAGCACACTCCTTTATTGCAACCTGTTTTTTACTGTTGTTTACATTAAGGGTTACCTTTGCACCAGACGCAATTGTTACAGGTTTACGGAATTCTATGCGACCTTCTATCTTGTTTGTTGCGGTATTTGTAGAATAAGTACCGCTTGAAGTGCTTGCCGTAATTTTTGTAAGAAGCTCACCTTTGTCTATAGTAAAGTCTTTTTGTGCAGATGCTGGTGACATATTACCAGCCTTATCTGTCTGGCGTGCTTTTACATGATAGGTTCCGTTGTTAGTAATAGTTATAGTTGAACCTGTAGTATATGGAATCCAGTTTGTTCCACCGTCTGTGGTATATTCAATTTCTGCGCCGGTTTCACCTGTAATTGTAAATGAGGTTCCAGATTCACTGAAAATTACTGACTGTGGAGCCCAGGTTCCAAAACCAGGAGCTGCAGGAGCTGTTGTATCTACTACAAAGCCTGCAAAATTTCTGGAAGAAGGAGTCCAGTTAGAAAGAGTATTACCAGCCAGATCTTTTACTGTAACATTAGTATGCAAAAGAGAATTAAAGGTTAAAGGATTTGCATTTTCGCCTGCACTAACCTTGTATTCAAACAAAACGTATTTTGAACCGCTTACAGTAGAAGAGGTAGTTGTT
Organism: Treponema sp.; assembly: GCA_017616165.1. Classification (GTDB taxonomy): domain Bacteria; phylum Spirochaetota; class Spirochaetia; order Treponematales; family Treponemataceae; genus Treponema_D. The sequence continues at coordinate 58,650 of JAFZYR010000024.1, read as the reverse complement.
ACATTGTTTCCATTCTTTGTATGTGTAAACTGTACTGCAAGAGAACCAGGATTTGTTATAGTAACATCCTCTGAAAACTCCATTTTAAGAAGGATTGAAGCATCCTCTGCAAAATAGCCTGTTGCAGAAACAGGTTCTATTTTTGTTATTGTTGGTTTTACATTATCAATCTTAATTGTTCTTGAATCTGCAAGATTTGATTGAGCAGGAAGATTAGCAATTTTTATCTTTTCTGTTACAATTGAACCAACCTGATCTCCAGAAGCAAGAATTGCAGAATCTTTCCAGACTGCACCATTTGAATTAATAGCTGTTACAGAAAGCTTTGCTACATTTTCGCTTTGGGTAGAACCAACTGTATATTCATAAATATGAATTGCAGTTCCACTACCATACTCATTATTATTTCCTGTAATATCAGGGTTATAGGTTGCTATTCCACCATTGTTCAAGGTTAAAGTTGGGGTTCCATTTGTAGTATCTACATCTGTATTCTTAGTAAACTCAACAGTTAATTGGATTACCTTGCCCTGATTATAAGAGCCGTCATCATTAAGACAACCAAAACGGGCAAGACCTAAATCCGAAGTTTCAATTCGTGCAGCACCCTGAATGGTTTTAGTATTGCCACCAAAGTCTCTGAGTGTTGCTGTAATGGTTCCACCAGCCCTAGGAGCCTGTATATTTGCAGTCCAGGTTCCATTATTATTTCTTGTAGCAACTGCTGTCTGCTGCTGGTCTCCGGTTCCCCAGGTTATTACTAAATCAAAAAATCTTGAACTGTTATTTACACTTGAATTAAATTTATCGCTCCAGGTTCCTGTTATTACAGCAGCTTTACCGTTTGCACTGCTACCAAATACCGGAGAAGAAGAAATGCTCTTTGTCTGCCCTTCTATTGTTACTGTATTAAAGCTTAATTCAGGGGCATCTGTATCGCCGGCAAGAGTTATAGTCTTAACAGTAGCCTTATGACCGTCATAAGCACGGAAGATAAAATCCTGTGCACAAAGAAGGAGTTCCTTACCGTTATATTTTCCACCAATATTTAATCCGCTTGCGGCAAAAAGATTAATTGTTTTATTTAAAGTTAATTCTTTCTGTCCAGGAGTTAGTGTAAATTTAAATATCTTGTTTCCTGCACCGTCATATACACCGGATTCTGTTCCAATACTCCAGTCCGGGTCATCATCATTACCTGTTATTGATCTGTCATTTCCGGTAAGATATTGAATTTTATTTTCAGGTGTATTTCTAAGAGCCGGGTTAAGCCATACCATTGCAACGCTTTCGAGCTTACCGTCATCGCTAATAGTTCCCTTAAAGGTAATATCTCCATTTGCATTTACAATTGCGTCTGTATCATTAAGTGGAGAAGTAATGTTAATCTGCGGAGCACGTACATCAGAAATATCAAAATACTTTGTTACAGTATCTGTATTATTGTATACATCCTTTAATTCAAGGACTATCTTATAACTGCCATTTTCTGCAGGAGCAACTACAGTCCAGGCAGAATATTTTGGTTTTTCACCGGCGTTTGTCTGCGGCAAGGCATGAGTTTTTGTTCCGCTTTCTCCATCCGGATAAGTATATGGTGTAGTTGTATCCTGGTCCTTATCACGCTTATAGAGAGTAGTAACAAAACTTACAATTCCGTCATCATCCTGAATGTTACCGGAAATGTTAGAGCCTGGATAACATTCATAAGCACCGGCTGCTTTTTCTGTTTCATCACCTGCAGCAATTGTAATCCATGGCTTATCTGCCTCAGGCCACCATAAGAAGTAACCCAAAACCTTGCGCTGCCAGGCATTAGAAGTACTCAAACTTGTACTTACAATACGGATTATATGGAGCCCTGTGTTAAGACCATTAGCAACTCCACCCGCATTTGTTGCCCATTCTTCCGGTTTTACAGTAAGTGCCCATTCACGCAAATCTGCACCGGTAAGAGTCTTGGTAAAGTATACAGTTGGCTCAGAAGCATCTGCAAGCTGTGCATCCTGCAAAGAAAGAATTTCTTCTATTGAAGTTACAGAAGTTTGAGTATTTACAGTAGTTTTTGCTCCCTCTATCTGTCCGTTATCAAATTCTATTCGTAATGCCTTAAAAGAAAGTGCCTGATCCTGGCGGCCAAACAACTGAATTGTTCCGTTCAAAAGAGAAGAAAGAACGTTACCGTCTTTGAGCGCATATTTTCCGGCTTCCTTATCTGCATTAAGGCTTGCGTAAGAACTGAAAATTTCCGGCTTATAAATGCTTACATCAGGACTTTCGGTATCTACAATAAGAGACATTTCCTGTTTAGAATTTTTACCGGTATTACCACGGGCATCTGTAGCAGAAACAGCAAGATTGTAAGTGTGTCCCTGTTTAGTAGAAGCACGTTCATCTGTATTTACAACAACAGACCAGTTCCATACTCCGTCTGTTTGCTTACAATAATTGTTAGCATCGGTTTTTACTGTCTGCCAGCCGTTAGATTTAGAAGTCTTTTTCTGCCAGTCTGTTCCCGGAACAATCTGATAGTGTATATCTGCATCGTCAAAATCGATAGTAAACATGGTAACTTCTTCGTTATCCGAAGCAGTACCCTGTAATTCAAAGCTCTGTGGAACAGCTTCGTTATCCTGATGCGAAGTAATTGCAACCTTTGGTGCTTCCATATCTACTGCAGCACCAAGACCAATTTCGCAGGAAGCTGCACCAAGCCCAAAGATAACTGCAAATGCAGTAAGGGCAGACGTTTTATAAAGTTTTTTAATATTATTTATTATATTCATCTTTTTCATAATCGTTCTCCCCTTTCTACTACCAGCTTCTGAATCCTGTACAATAAGTAAACTCTCCAGGGTACATAATTCCCCATTGAGCAATCCATTGATTATTATATGAAGAATGTCCGGAGAAAGATGACTGAACAAGAACTTCATAACTTATCCAATAGAAACTTGTACTATTGTTAACATGATTTCTCTCCCTATAAATGTGACGGATAAACGGAGAAAAGAACTGATTATCTCGTAAAGGGAAAGGAGAAATTGTAGGTTCACCTTTCATTCCAGTTGTTCCTCTTATACTAAACGCTTCAGTATGAGAATAATAATGTTCAGTACCTCCATTCGGTCTTGGATCTATAATACGCACAACTGTTTGGAAAACACCCTCCTTTCCTTCCCCACTATCACCATTCTTGGTTGCCTTTGCTTTGACATAGCCTTTGTAAGATTGAGTGTAATCTCCGTTACCTGCAGCAAAAATAATGGTTTGAGTTTTATCTATTGTTCCTGTGTGTACGCCGGCACCAGTCAAAGAAATACTATCAAGAACAGCAGCAGTCGTTGTTACATAGGAATAACTAGTTGAGCTTTTCCCATCCGCATTATTGAGACAGTGATGATCATTCCCTTCATCATAAGTAGGTTCATTAGCAAGAATATTTGAAGTACCGTCATAATTATATGTAATTGTAGCTCCTTCTGTTTCACAATCAATTCTCACCCTTACATAAGCGGAAGGTTTAGTTACACCTGTAGCAGCAATTTGTGATTCTTGTGCATCCTCATCACTTTGGAAAATTCCATTTCCATAGCTATAACGGTCAACTCGAATTACAGGGGTTGCAGCCTTATCCGACCAGAAATATTCATCTGTATTATTCTTAATAAGAACTACTGGAGTCTCGTCTTGTGCTAATGTTGAACGTCCTCGAGCCCAGGTTCCAAAGTTTTCTGTTTGAGAACCAGAAGTGCCTGTTGCAGTTTGAACGGCATCTTTTTGTTTTATACTTCCATCTGTTTCTGCACCAAACTTATTACCAGTCTGGTCCATGAATGAACCTTTTTCTATTACAAGCTCCCATTTACGTCCATTTGGTAAGTCTGTATCACCAAACAATCCGGCAGGGAAACTCAGGGTTACAACATTGTTATTAATTGATGCCGTCGTAACACTCATATATCTTTCGTGATAATGAACTTTTTCAAGAACAGCACGTATCTGATTTGCAGTTCGTGGATTTGTGGTTGGAGCTGAATATGTTTCAGTTGCTTTATTAGTTCGTGGTACAAAGGTTTTATTATAATAATGTGTAGTATCGGTTTCCCAAATATCCATATCAAAATCAAGAACATACTTTGTAGAAACATCTGGTGTACCATCATTCTTAATACCTTGAGAAGATTTCTTGTATGGTCCCACATACTGACCTGTTCCATGATATCCCGCATTGTTTTGTTTTTCATTTGTAGTGGTATCCCATGCAGAATCTTCCATATCTTTTTCATTTTCCTGGACAGACAGAATTTCCTTGCCTTCCGGATATGAACTACAAATTGTATTAAACTCTGAAGCTGTAAGTACCGGCGGAATAGCCCATCCTGCAACCTGCCTTAAGTAAAGCTTTCCGCTTCCGAGTTCTACATTCTCATTAAAAGTAAGTGTTATTGTCCTTGCCTGTGCACTGTCATAGATATTGTTACCTTTGCTGCCACCAATTTCCATTTTTGTTACAAGAGGCGCAACGCTATCACAATGAAGATTTGGTCTGTTATAAGCAGCAGCAAGAACCTTGTTACCCTGTGCAAAACCATATTCATCTGTTACTCCGGTAAGATGAATACCACCTGTAGCAACACTAACAGTAAAATCATCTGTATTGGTTGTGGTATATGTAAAGCTTGCAGACGTAACACCGTTTTGTGCAGTAGTTGGAGTAATGTATGCTTTTCTGCCGTCAGTAAACTCAACATAAGGTCTGCTATTTCCGGAGCTTGCAGGAATGTTTACAGGAGCTGTAAAGTACACTTTAAATGTTAAGACTGAACCAGACTTATAGTTTCCATCCGGGTTTGTACATTCCACAGTAAAGTCCGGGAATGAAGTGCTTATCTTTATATCAAGAGCCGCAGCATAAGGAGAAACATTTCCTGCATAATCTGTGATGCGGGCTGTTAACATTGCATCAGAATTCAATGTAACGGTTGTTCCTTCTGTGTAAGTTCCTGTATTCCAGTTTGTACCGCCATTTGTAGAATACTGGATTTTTTCATGTGACTTAGCCGTAGCATCTGTCTGTGGATTTTTAACTATGAAAGACAAAGAATTCTGAAATTTTCCACCGGTTAAATCTGCAGTATCGCCGGCATTTCTAATCTTTGGAGTTACCGGACTAACTGTATCTATGTACCATTTAGGATCTGCATTTCCTGTAAGTTTATTTTCCAGCGGATTATCATAATCATCTTTGACTGTAGTAATATTTGAAATACAGGTTGCCTTATTATATGTCCATGCTCCATTAGGATCTGTTGACTCAATTTTCTTACTGAAGTATAAAACTGGCTTACCACCTTCTTCAACAATTTTCTGCCATACTAAAGAAATTGTCTGGTTTCCACACTTCAAATTAAAGGTTGGCGCACCCTGTACCGTAACATTTTCAGATACTGTTACTTTGGCCGTTACAGTTCTACCGGCCCTAAGATATTTTACCCCGCCTACACTATTAGCAGCATCAACTGCAGTTTCTACAGAAATAGATTCTACGACAGGTGCTGTACCGTCTATTGTAATCGGGTCATCCTCGCGTTTTTTCTGAAGATTATTATTATCATCAAGAGTCAGATGAGCACCTAATGATTCCAAATTATCAAGAATGAGAGGACCATTAGTTGGATGATTGTAAACCTGCAGACCGGATGAAGAATCTCCCTCCTGAACAGTATATTTGAATACAAGTGTAGTAGAACCACTACCCATATAGTAATCTGCATAGAAGTTTGTTATATTCGCGTCTGTATTTGTTATTCCCTGCAGTTTGAGCTTTGGCCTGTCTGCACCAACTGTTACAGATTTTGTGAATGAAACATTTATAAGAATATCATCGCCCTTTTTGTTTTTTGACGGAGCAGAAGAAGTAATTGTGTTTATTGCAGGTTTAGAACTAATAATAAACTGTAGATCTTCTGTCTTCTCATTTCCCAAAATATCTTTTGTATAAAAGCGGTAAATAGGGTTCTCGTTGTTTGCAGCATAACCTGGAAGGAGCGATCTTATCTTTTTAGTAGGATCATCAGGATAATTAGGATCTTGAATAAGACTATTTAAGTTAGAAGTGCTAAATAACTGTCCAGATGCATATTCAGCCTGATTATTTGGACTGATTGTAATTTCTTCGGTCGTGCCATCCTTCTTAACATGCCATAATTTGACTTCCTTCAAAGGCAAACCACTTTGTTTCTGAACCGAAAACTTAATGGTAAAATCTTCGTCTTTATCTATGATTGCCATATTGCCTGCAGGAGTTGTGTGCAGGATCTCCGGTTCAAGATTATCGGCAGACAACTGGAAATCAGTATCGCTATACTTTCCATCTTCGCGGATTAAACGGATTAAGAAATATTTATCATCTGTCTTTTCATTTCCAAAATCATTGATGAGTGACAGATTAAAATTAAAAGTCTTTTTCTTAAAGCCACTGCCATCATTAGCGGCATCTGTTAATTTTGCAGACCAGAGCTTCATTCCGGCAAATGCATCACTTCCTTCGGTAAGTTTTACATCACCAGTTGGATTAAGGGTATCATGTCCGTTTTGAACAGAAGCAATTGAGTCAGCCCAGGCAACAGCCTTTGCTTTTTTTGCTGAAGTTGTAGCAGCTACTGAATCAGGTACCCATATAAAATCAAGATATTTACAATCTGACTTATCGAGTGTCAAACCTGTAAAGTGGATATTTTTATCATTTCCTGTTACAGAAGGAATCTGGTTATTTTCCGGGGCAGTAATAATAAGTGCAGGTATGGTTTCATCAGAAACAGTTACCGGCAAAGTTACATCCAAAGGAGCACCAGATTTTGCAGTTGCATTAATTTTAAGTGTAATCTGGTGTGGAGTTGAAGGTGCTGTAAGAATAAGAGTATTTTCACGTTCATTTGCATTTGCAGTTTTAGTAACCTTTCTTTGTGCTTCAGGTCTCTCATCTGTTAATTCACAGGAGAAGGTATCACGCAACGCATCATCATCAAAAATAGTAATACTAAGCGAGTCACCAATATTCAGGGCAAGGAAAGGATTTCCACCGGCATCCTTCTGCAAATCAGAAATTGAATATTTTGGATTATCACTTTCCGGCCACCAGATAAACCAGCCAAGACTCAGAGGAGTGTTTTCTACCTTGTTGGCACCAGGGTCAGTTACAGTATCTTCGGCACTAAAGCGAACCTGAAGATAATGAAGTCCGTTAGCCAGAGCAGGCCTTGCGTTTACAAGAGCGTCATGTGTAATCTTAAAGCGAGGAGCATAATTTGTTCCGGCAGAGTTTTGAATATTATCAAGAACCTTGTTTCCATTCTCATCAAAAATGCTGATTGTAACCTTATTAATTCCCGAAGCATCGCTAAAGGCAGAACAAACATCAAATTCAACATTCTGCGCAACATCAATATTTGCAGGCTGTGTAAGCTCAGGATCAAGGCGAACTATGTTTTTAAGGGAATCAAGACTCTGAAGACTGTACTGAATACCGTTATTAAGACGGTCGATATACCAGGAATCTCCAACCGGTGCATTGTTATCTACAAACAGTGTTACGATTTTGGCTGATTTTACGGTGTAGTTACCGCTGCGGTCCTCTGCCACAAACTTAAGACTGCAGGCACCCTCCTTTTCGAGAGAAAGCGTGGCTGTCCAGTTATTTCCATCAAGTTTTGCGTTTTGAAGGAACTTGTAGTCGGCATCTTCCGCCCATTTTATATCTACACGAACATTGGTAACCTTCAGATTATCTTCTGCAGAACCAACAAAAGTAACATCTTTATGACAATAAATACTCGTTTCGAAGTTTGAATTTACGCGTGATTGGCCGCTAAGCATCTGTTTAACAGAAATAATCGGCGCATCCAGGTCAACACTGGCACCCATACCAATCTCACACCCGGTAAAAAGCAATAAAAATGTTAACGAAAAAATTGAGAAAGCGGAAAGCAAACTTTTTTTCATAAATATCCTCGGTCTTTTTTTTAATAATAAACTAATTTTAATCGACAAAAGGGGCCACCAGGAGAAATAGACAAATTTATCCCAGTAGCCCACCTTAACTAATTATATCATCAAATGTGGATTTTGCAACTATAATATTGAAGAAAAGGGATTGCGTGCTGGCTGGAAAAATCTTGAAAAATCAAAAAAAAGCTTTGCAAAATGGGTTTTTATGGACTACAATTAAAAAAATACAAAAACTGAATAAAGCATTTACAAGCTTTAACAAGGAGATTTATTATGAAAAAGGTACTTAAGCTCACCGCTCTGCTGCTGATTGCAGGGGCTATGATGATGGGATGTAAGGGTAGTCCGGATGAAGAAGATGATGGATTGTCGGGAACATGGACTAAGGGTATTACTTATATTGAACCAGCTCAAAATTCTGCTGTATGGTCAAAGAATGGAAGTAAATATACATTCTCTGTTGCAGAAGTATCTGGTCTTGGTATAACAAGTGGACGATTATCATATTGGACAAAGGTTATTTCTGATACTCCTGTTACTGGAGTAAAACTCAAAATGACCTGTTCTTCAGATAAGGCTGGACATGGAATATTTTTACAACAAGATGATAACAATAAATATAAAATCATGTTACGTGATGGCGCCGTTTTATTTGAAGAAATTAAAAACGGAGTAGAAACAGATTTAATCGACCAATCTGAAAATGGTAATATAAGTTATTGGACTTCTGCTGCATGGGATGGATATATTTATACAGAGCCAACAGCAAATGAGGTTGTCGTTTATACAACAACTTCAGGATCAATTAAACTTCTTGTCAATGGTAAAGAAATTAAAGAAGTAACAAACCCTGCTTTCACATCATTTGTTGTTGCTATTGTAGGACAAGTTACTTATAATGATCAGGAAGCTGGTAAACCTGTAACCTCAACATACGAATTCAAGAAATTCCAGACAAAAAAATAACTTAAGTCTTTAAAACACCAAGCCCCCTGAAATGAAGTTCACTTCAAAACAGGGGGCTTTTTTATTGGATAGATTGTCGGGGACTGCGACATTCGTCATTGCGAGCGCAGCGTGGCAATCCACATATTTGAATGCCTTTTAATAATGGATTGCCACGTCGTTTCGCTCCTCGCAATGACAATTATCCCAATGTAATCTCTACATTAACCTCTTTCTTACCTTCAACAAACGGTACAACGCAGCCTTCAACTGCAGTTCCGTCTACAACCATGCTCTTTACGCCCTTGCAAACGTGGCCCGGGTTTTTGATTGTGATGTTGTATTTGGCACCGCGGAAAATACGTGTAGCTGTAAAGCCATCCCAGGCGGCAGGGATAGAAGGATCTACCTTAAGTCCGTCAAAGTCCGGCTGAATACCAAGGATGTACTGGCTGATTGCAACCATGTTCCAGGCAGCAGTACCTGTAAGCCAAGAGTTTTTACCCTGACCAAAGTTCTTGCCTGTCTGGCCGATGTCTGAACCAGCGTCCTTACCACCAATCATCTGACCGTATACATAAGGCTCTGTCTTGTGGAGATCAGAGGTTTCTTCTGTAAAGGCCGGTGCAATTTCTGAGTAATACTTGAATGCCTGGTCACCTTCGCCTGCATAAGCAGCAGCACAGATAATCCATGCGTTGTTGTGTGTAAAGATACCGGCATTTTCTTTGTATCCGCCCGGATATGTAGAAATCTCACCGTACTGAATGTAGTACTTAGAGAATGCAGGGTTATTCAAAACAAGACCGTGCTTAGTATTCAAGCGTTCATCAATTGCGGCAAGAGTCTTCTTTGTTGCATCCTTGTCGATATCAGACATGATTGCAAAGCCCTGTGGCTCGATGAAGATCTGTCCTTCTTCGCATTCCTTAGAACCCATTTTCTGGCCGTTTGCATCATAAGCACGCATGAACCAGTTGCCGTCCCAGGCGCTTTCCATCATAACCTTCTTCATCTTGTCGATTTCTGCCTGAGCCTTAGCAGCTTCGTCAGCCTTACCCAAGTGATTCAAGATTCCTACGAAGTTTGGTCCAACATATGTGAACAAAGCGGCAACGAATACAGATTCTGCAACCTTTGAGTAGCCGCCTTCTGCCTTGAACTTAGGGTTTGTATATGTCTGGAAGCTTTCGCCCGGTGTGTCAGAGAAGCATGAAAGGTTGATACAGTCATTCCAGTCTGCGCGCATTGCAAGTGGAAGTCCGTGTGGTCCAAGATTATTTACAATGTGGTAGAAGCTTACTGTAAGGTGGTCGAGCATTGATTTTGCCTTAGACTCATCGTTGTCATAAGGAACCTTTGCGTCCAGGATTGACCAGTCGCCAGTTTCCTTGATGTAGCTAGACACAGAAAGAATCATCCAGAGAGGGTCATCAGAGAAGTCTCCACCAATGTCGGCATTACCCTTCTTTGTAAGCGGCTGGTACTGGTGATAGCATCCGCCGTCTTCAAGCTGAGTTGATGCAATGTCGATAAGGCGTTCACGAGCGCGGTCCGGAATCTGGTGAACAAATCCAAGAATATCCTGGTTAGAATCGCGGAAGCCCATACCACGACCAATTCCAGATTCAAAGTAACTTGCCGAGCGTGAAAGGTTGAATGTAACCATACACTGATACTGGTTCCAGATGTTTACCATGCGGTTTACTTTGTCTTCCGGTGTGTTTACGTTGAGGATGCCCAAAAGCTTATCCCAGTAAGCGCGGAGCTCTTTCATACCGGCAGCAAACTTTTCCGGAGTATTGTATTTTTCAATCATAGCAAGAGCTTTTTCTTTGTTGATTGTCTTGCCGTCTGCTTCGAATTTCTTTTCAACAGGCATTTCTACATAGCCAAGTACAAATACCAAAGTCTTTGACTCGCCTGCCTTAAGTGTGATTTCCTTAAAGTGGGAAGCAATTGGAGACCATCCGTCTACAAGAGAGTTGCCGCATCTTCCGTCCAGAACAGCCTGAGGATTGTGGAAGCCGTTGTAAAGACCAATGAATGCGTCGCGGTCTGTATCGTAACCGTCAATCTTGTCGTTTACAGAATAGAATGCATAGTGATTGCGGCGGTCGCGGTATTCAGTTTTATGATAAATTACAGAATCTTTGATTTCTACGCGGCCAGTAGAGAAGTTTCTCTGGAAGTTTGTACAGTCATCCTGAGCATCCCAAAGACACCATTCAGCAAATGACCAGAACTTAAATGTCTTGTCGGCGCCGCTTTCGTTTGTCAAAACTACCTGCTGAACTTCGCCATCGTAGTCCTGTGGAACAAAGAAGGTAACCTGTGCCTTTAGGCCGTTCTTTTTACCTGTAATGATTGTATAGCCCATACCGTGGCGGCATTCGTAAGCGTCCAGCTCTGTCTTTACAGGAGACCAGCCCGGATTCCAGATGGTACCATTGTCATTGATGTAAAAATAACGTCCGCCCATATCGATAGGTACGTTGTTGTAGCGGTAACGTGTAATGCGTCGAAGGCGTGCATCTTTGTAAAAGCTGTAGCCTCCGGCAGTATTAGAAATTAACGAGAAAAATCCCTGTGTTCCAAGATAGTTAATCCAAGGATAAGGTGTGCGAGGTGTCTCAATAACATACTCGCGGTTGGCGTCATCAAAGTGTCCAAACTTCATCTGGGGCTCCTGTGTTCTGTCATGCCGAACTCGTTCCGGCATCTCATATTTTGTCGCGCTGATTTTTTTCAGCATTTCACATTATAGATTACAACTGCGAATATTTCAACAAGTATAGGTAAAATCCCCTAGAGGCATTTTTTTAAGTTATGCTTTTTTGGGAAGCTGTGATTGCAACTCCAAAACTTTTTCAATTGGGAGTTTTACACATTTTGCAACTTTTTCGGGGGGAATTTCTTCTTTGAGAAATTCGATGGCATCTTCGATGGCTTGTTGTTGGGCGCCCTGTTGTATGCCCTGCTCAATGCCCTGTTTAAATGCATCGGCGGCACGTTCATCGCCGTATTCTTCTACAATCTTACTAGCCATTTGTACCCCCGTTTCATCCTGCTTATAAAACCTTACCTTTTCGGCAAGTTCTGTATAATACATTTCGTCGGCATTAGGGGTGGAAAAGTCGTGCATAAGTTTTCCAAGTGCATCATCACCCGTGTATTCGCCATTGACGTACATTATATTACAACCATCATCAAAAAGCAAATTGTTGCCGTCTTCATCTTTTGCATTCAAAGTTTTGTTCACAAAATAAACAGGTTCCCCCATATTAAAAAGATCATGCTCCAGAATGAAAATTATATAAAGGTTCGGTAAGCTTTCAAAATCTTCCTTTTTCTTAAGGGTGTGACTGTCTATCATTGCCTGGTGATAGCGGATTCGCCGTGCCCCGGCACCTTTATCTGCCCTTTGGATCTCGATGTTGTATTCTGTTTTAAAGATATCTTCTGCAACAATATCAAGCGTGACCGAGCGGCCGAACAGATTGTGCTTCTGTTCCTGAGTCATTGATTTTGTGACTCTAAGGTCATTTCTGTTCAAAAGAATTCTTATCAGCAGTTCCGTCGCCTTTTTGTCACCACTGAAAACCATCGTCATAAGCTCATCATCAATGAGTCTTAGATTTTTGATCCGTTCCATCATAGCCGGATTAATGTTGTTAAAAACTGTTTCTGCCATATTGGCCTCCTCAAATAAATTTATCTATAGTTAATATGGAAAAAATTTGGGGTTTATTACATGTGTAAGGCCGCTGGCGGCCGGTGTTTTATAGCAGAGCGTTAAAAAAATTGCGAAAGCAATTTTTAGCTCTACCTACTTTTTGGCAAAAAAAAATGCAAAATTCTTAAAAAACAACAACCCCCGTCACAGCCTTTTTTCCTTGACAAATGCCTATGGGGGGGGGGGATAATTAGTGAGGCATTCTTTGCAAAAAAGAATGTTACCTATATAATGGAAAATGATTATAAAAAAGAGAGGTTTTAAAAATGAAACACACCAAACTCGCACTGGGCCTGGCCCTTATTCTTTCGGTATTCATATTTACAGGATGTCCGGGACCAAATGTCAGTACAGATCCAGATATCACAGTAACATTTATTGATAACGGCGAAACCTTAAAAACTGTGGATATTGCATCAGGAACTGTTTTACAGGCTTCCAAAATACCTGCTAATCCAAATAAAGTATTCAACAGATTTTTGTACTGGTCTGAATCAACAGCGTCACAGGCAGCAGCTGTAGAATTTGATTTTACTAAACCTATTACAAAAAACACAACACTTTATGCAATATTTGCACCAAGCCTTTATTCAATTGAAACTTTTAATTCAAAATCAATACAAATAAAGTTTTATAGTCCTAATGTTTATCCTTTGGATGACGGCTCTTATGCCGGATTAAAATTTCAATACTCCAAAGATAATGGTGCTTACACAGATGTTGATTTGAAAATTCCTTCGAGCACCGACGATATAAACACTTATAGATATGTTACATATAATTTTAAAACACGTCTGGAAGGGGGGCATTATACCTTTAAAGTAACAAACAGTGTGCAGACAGAAACCTTGAGCAAGGATATAATTTCAAATGCCAGAACCGTAGATTTCTATAATTGTGGAAATCTCCTTAAATCTGTAGATGTTTCTTCGGGACAAGCTTTATCCTCCAGCGATATCCCGACTAACCCTACAGTTAGGTATAATTATTTTATGTACTGGTCAAAATCCAAGGCATCAAAAGCCACTGCCACTCAATTTGACCTTAATACACCTATTACACAGGACACACAGCTTTATGCTATTTATACTCCACAACTATATGGCATTAAAAGCATTGCTTATAATACAATAACAATAACACTTTATGATGATACTGTTTATCCGTTAGATGATGGCTCATATGCAGGAATAATAATTGAACATTCTACCGATGGTACAAATTATGAAACCTGTAATGTTAATGACATACCTGCTTTTGAAGACAGTAGTTCTTTCAGATATTTAACCTATACCTTTACAAATCCTTTAACATCTGGAAAACATTATTTTAAGATCAGCAATGCTTATGGAGAATCATATTCAAAGTCTGAATCTATTTATGAGCCGGCTCCTGTAACAAATCTTAATGCAGAAACAGCCGATTCCTACGCAAACATTACCTTTACAACCGTGGAGGGCTGGAAAAATTATACAGTTAAGGCATACCTCAATTCAAATGAAATTGCCTCAAAAACTGTAACCGCTTCAACAACATCTTCTTCCAAATATGCAGAATTCTTTGGACTTCAAAATAATTCTGAATATACCTTCAAAGTCTTTACAGTTGGAAGCGATAAATCTGCACAGATAAATGCAACTCCAACAATTACAAAAAAAGACACCGACTGGCTCATGTTAATGTACATGGACGGAGACAACAATCTTCATGACCAGATTTTCCTGGATATGAACGAAGTTGAATATGGTCTTTCACAAATTCAAAATTCTAGTGGAGATCCTAAAGAGAATTTTGATAAGGTTAATGTTGTTGCCCTTTGGGACGGTGCTGTAAGCTGGGAGGGAACGGACCAAAACGGCAATCCTGCAACTGTTACACCACAGATTGGACCTTCAGGCACTTATCTTTATGAAATGGGAATACAAAGCTCTTGGGATAGTAATTATGCACTCAACGGACCAAGTTGTAATCTCAACTACAATACAAAAAATCTTTCATATACAGCAAATTGGCTTGTATCACAAGTTACAAACACATACGATGTTCACGGTGAAGCTGACATGGGCAACAAGCAGACCCTCATAAATTTCCTTAACTGGGCAACCGCCCGCTATAATGTCGATAAAGGAATTATCCTTCAGTTCAGTGACCATGGCGGCGGACCAAGAAGCGTTAGATATGTTCAGACAAAAGACGGCAGAACCATTAAAATTGGAGACACAAGCGGCCGCCGCGCCCTCTGCTGGGATGAATCTTCTAACAGCAACTTCCTTAAAACAAAGGATGTGTCAGAGGCTTTAGCCCAAACTGGTTTTGTAGGAGACAATAAACTGGCAATGATTTTGATGGATGTCTGCCTTGGTTCATCTATAGAAGATGCATACCAGTTTAAAGATTATGCTCAATACCTTGCCGCTTCTCCAAACACCATTCCTGGAGCAGGATTGGATTACAAGACTTTGTTTACAGCATTCACAACAAGTGCAACACTGGATTCTATTGGAAAACATATCGTTACCGAGTATAAAACTCAATATACAACTGGGGTATACAATAATTATGCTTTCTGGGATGCTGTTCTACAACAATATGATTTTGGTGTTGATTTAAATTCATTAACACCAGAAGAACAGGAAACCGCTATTACATCTGCGCTAAATGAACTTATATGGTATTCAGAATTAGGTATTACTACTTTTACAATTACAGACCTTTCAAAAATAAATGATGTAAAAACTGCTATAGATTCTATGTGTAACATAATGAGCAGTGATCCGACTAAAGCTGAAGATTTCAAAAAGTGTGTAAATTTCTTTAGCGGTATGTATTATATGGGTACATATACATGGCTTTACGATATTGGATATACTGCTGATATGATTGCATACCTTTCTGGCGATACCATAAAGAATGAACAGGGAGAAGATGTAGATAATACAAATAAATGGCCAGAATTAAAGGCAGCTGCCGAAGATGTTATAACAAGTCTCGGACAGGCAATTAAATACAGCTGGAGAGACAGTCCTTCTACTAACAAAGATTTTTATAGCGACTTAGATAAATCATCAGCTGAAAATTTCAAACATTACTACGGCCTGACCATCGCCGGTGCTTACATCGCTACAAATGGTGAAAACCTGATACAGGGCACAGCTCCAAGCTGGTACAAGACCGACCTTGCATTTGGTGCAGACTCAGCTTGGGGAGACTTGCTTGAATACTGGTTTGGAACAGGAAACTAAAATGAAACACACAATTCTTTATTTATTTATTATAATTGCAGCTCTTGTTTTTGCTGGTTGTGCATCAAAATCACACAAGGCAAATACAAAGCAAAATACTAAGGCTTCTGAACCTGTTCAGATAATTATAGAAGACGAAGAGCCTGTTGCAGAAGAAACAACACCTGTTTCAGGTCCTTCTATTTCTGTAAATCATTCTTTCCTTTCCGAAGAGCATGTTGGTCAAACTTTTAGTATAAAGGGATATCTGTCGCAGAATGGAGACAACTTTATTCTTACAGAAAATCCGGGCTCTAAGAGCCGCGTAACCTTTTATCTGGAAATTGCGGATGCGAGCCTTATAACAAAGGCTACAGCTTTGGTAAACACCACTGTGGAAGTAACCGGTGTTCTAACACAGGCTCAGTCACCCTGGAGCAAAAGGATGAAGGTTCAGAAAATAAACTGAATGATGTAAAAGATTGCCGTGTCGAGCACGGCAATGACAGAAATGACGAAGCCCGGTGCTAAGACCGGGCTTTTCTTTTACTCTACGATAAACTTGCTTTTGTCGGCGCCGCATTCGGGGCACTTGTAGTCTTCTGGGACGTCAGCCCAGGCTGTTCCAGGGGCTACTCCGTTCTTTTCGTCCCCTTCATCTTTATCGTAAACGTAACCGCAATTATCGCACTGCATTCTTTCCATATTTATGCTTCTCCTGTCTGTAATCAAATTATACTATTATTGTACCACCACTATTTCAATCGGGCAATGGTCAGAACCAAGAATATCGCATAAAATTTTGCTGGATTTTACTTTTGGCAAAAATCCCGGGTTTACACACTGGTAATCTATACGCCACCCTATGTTCTTTTCTCTTGCATGAAAACGGTAGCTCCACCAGGTGTACTGCTTGGGCTCATCACAAAAATGACGGAAGGTATCTACATAACCGGCTGCGGTAAACTTGTCCATCCAGGCACGTTCTTCGGGCAGGTAGCCTGCATTTCCTTCATTTGCCTTTGGATTTGCAAGGTCTATTGGCTTATGCGCAATGTTGTAATCTCCGCAAAGAACAATATCAAAGCCTTCTGCAACAAGCTGGTCGCACTTTGCCAGCATGGCATCGCAAAAGGCAAGCTTATAATCCAGTCTGGCCCCTGCATCCTGGCTGTTAGGAAAATATGCCGAAATTACAGCGAGCTTTCCAAACTTTGCAATGGTAACTCGGCCTTCGTCATCAAAGCGGTCATCGCCCATAACCTCTACGCTGTCCGGCTCGGTTTTTGTAAAGATTGCGGTTCCCGAATAGCCCGGTCGTTTTGCACTGCTGAAAAAGGACTTATAAATGCCGCCGGGGGCAAGAAGCTCGGGTGAAAGCTGGCTTGGGTTAGCCTTGGTTTCCTGAATGCATACAACATCTGCACCGCTGCCAACCAGCCAGTCGATAAAGCCTTTCTTTTCTACTGCGCGAATACCGTTTACATTCCAGGAGATGATTCTCATACACTATCCTATGCTGCAACAAGGGCACTTGAAATATTAAAGCAGTTGTCGCCAATGTGTTCGATGGCGCGGACAATATCGATGTACAAAAGCTCGGCCTTAACGTCGGCACCACTTTCAAGACGCTTGCGGGCAACCTTTTTGAGTGACTTGCGGAAGGCGTCAATTCCGTCTTCAAGCTCGCGTGCAAGCTCAAGCTTTTCCGGTGTAATCTGCTTGTTAATATTAATGCGTATAAACTGCAGGAACTGACGAACCAGCTCAATGTAAGGCAAAAGCTTTTCAAGGTCGTCCTGCTTAAATTCCATTTTCTTTTCGATTGAGCGGCAAAGAAGCATGATTGTTCCGTAACAGCTGTCGCTCATATTTTCAAGCTCGTCTACAATCTGAATCATATTGCTTACATGGTTCAGCTGCTTTTCGGTAAGCTGGAGTCCTTCGCACTTAATAAGATAATGTGTAATCTGCTCGTGCATCTGGTCTACATAGCCTTCGGTTTCTGCCATGAGCTCCTGATACTTTTCTTTAAAGCCTTCGTTGCGCTTGGTAACTCCAATCTGAATCTTGTCGAACATATCGGTAACAACGTCGGTCATATCGGCAATGGCCTTTTCTACCTGAATGATGTGTGTAGCAACGCTGTCCTTGGTAGCAAGCTCTGTAAACTCCAGATGGAAAACCTTCTTTTCATCAACAGGGTCATTCTTAATCATAAGCTGCGAAAGCTTAACCAGGAGCGGCTGCATTGGCAAAAGCACAACGGTAGACAAAGTTTTGAAAACAGTATGCAGCATAGAAATGCGGATTGCCATATTTGAATGAGCGTGGCCCGGTGTGAGCATAACAACAAGTCGCAGGAACGGATGGAAGAAAAGCAAGGCCAGCACGGTACCAAACACGTTGAACATTACGTGAATCAAGGCAGAACGGCGGGCGTCTGCGGTAGTTCCCATGGCAGCAAGAATTGCATCGATTGTAGAACCAATATTGCTTCCAAGTGTCATAACGGCAGCCATCTCCCAGGAAATGAGGCCGTTGTATGCCATTGTAATTACGATTGCAGAAAAAGCAGAAGAAGAATGCAGCAGGGCGGTAATCAAAATACCGATTATGAAGCCTACTGTAAGAGCAAGAAAGCCGCTGCCCTGAATCTTAAAGAGCCAGCCAAGCTGTTCCGGAGTAAATACATCGGTCAAGCCGGAAAGACCAAGGAAAAGCATACCAAAACCCATGATAGCTTCTCCAAAGTTTTTACCGGCATTCTTTTTAATTAATCTGTAAAGGAAGTAGCCAAGACCAAAAAGCGGGATAGCAAAAGCAGAAATCTTAAAATTAAAACCAAAGATGGAAACGATCCACGCTGTAATTGTTGTACCAATGTTTGCACCAAAAACAACGCCTACAGACTGTGTAAGGGACATAAGGCCGGCATTAACAAAAGTTACAACCATTACCGTTGTTGCACCCGATGACTGAATAATCATGGTTACAATAAGACCCGTAAGCAGGGCTACAAAACGGTTGCCTGTTATTACGCTAAGAGCACGCTGAAGCTTTTCACCGGCACTTTTCTGAACTCCGTCGGACATGAGCTTCATTCCATAAAGAAGGAACGCCAGGCTTCCAAGGAGCTGAATAATAGGTGCTATGACACTCATATATTGATAATACTAAAAATAATAAACCTTTTCAATCGTAAACGGATTGCCATAAATGGATTGCCACGTCGCTACGCTCCTCGCAATGACAAGGGAGCCAATCGTACCCCGTCATTGCGAGCGAAGCGTGGCAATCCACATATATGACAAAATACCTAATTTGTGATACAGTCTATACTGATGAAGAAAATTACTTTTATTTTATTCGCCGCATTCGTTTTGTTCGGTGCCTGCAAAAAGCAAAAGGCCCATGTTTCAGAAACAGAACAGGTTTTAATAAACGTGCAGCAGTCGCAGGATTCGCAGGCGCTGGAAACACAGAACCAGACCTGGCATGTTACAAACAAGCGTGTCTGCGTAATTTTTGGTTACGATTTTAATGCACCCGAGGCAGTAGAAAAGTTTACAGACCTTCTGGCTCAGCGCTACGGACTCGAAAGCGACGGCGGCCTTATTTATACAATCATCTATCCCGACAGCTTTAAGCATGGTTCACGCGGCTATGCTTCGGAGTTAACCAGTCTTCTTAGTGGTACCGACCGCGACCTTGCCGGTGTTATAATTCTTGGTGCACCGGAAAATACTCACACTGCCTTTGCCAAGCTTCAGGATTACTGGGAGCAGCAGGTTCCTTATCCTATTTATGCCCTCTTCCCACAGGATGATGTACTGGGCCTTGAATCTACCTGCGACTTTGTTCTGGACAAGGAACAGAAGACCGACCTTACCGGCGACATTGCCCCGGAAGAAACAGTTTCAGAAATTATTCTGGAAGCCCCGGAAGTGCTTACCGACTGCATAGATTACATGCTCAACATGGAAGGCCCTTTTGTAAAGGACAGCACTCTTCCAAAGCATGTTCAGCAGATGCTCAAGGACAAAAAGATTCATCACTATGTAGATCCTGAATCGGGCATTCAGTCTATAAATCATTTTGTACTCAACTAACGATGATTGAACTTCTTCAAAATTCCAATTTCCTTATCGGCTCACCAGACGCAATAGAAGCGCTCAAAACAAAACACCAGGCAAGGCTGCTTACAATTTCGGATTGTCACGGACAGTGGCGCGGTCTTGTGCGCATCATAAAGCAGTTTGGTCATACCTGCGATGCACTTATAATGCTTGGAGACTGCTGGCGCGATCTGGAGGAGCTGCTCGAGCTTGCCCAGGAAGACCAGGCCTTTAACCAGCTCATTCCTCCTGTGCTTGCCTTTGTGCGCGGTAACGGCGACCCTTCTTCTTTTCCGGTAAGCTATGATATAGGACGTACCAATCCAAATGCACGCACGCTGCCAAAAGGAACAGTGCTTGTTCCCGAACAGCTTTTGCTTGAAGTAAACGGACACAAAATTCTTATGGTTCACGGCCATATGCAGGGCGTGGACTACGGCTACAACAAGCTTGGTCTTGATGCAAAGCTTCAGGGAGCGGGAATTGCCCTGCACGGACATACTCATATTCCGGTTTTTGAACAGCGCGGAGACTTTACCTTTATAAATCCCGGAAGCACAAGCCGTCCAAGAGGTGGAAGCCCCGCAAGCTTTGCAATACTGACTGTGGAAGACAGCTTTGTTGATGCAGCGTTTCTTCGCATAAACGATCCGTTTGGTGATGAGAGTTCTTTTTCGATTTTTGAGCCGTTTTAGAAGGGGGCTTCGAGCCCTTCTGGCCCTTCGAGTGCCTCAGGGACCACAAATTAGTCTCCCCAGATAAAATCCTGATCGTGGCCGGGGTAAACGTGAACCCCTGCAGGAATTTTCTCCCTTAACATTGCAAGACTGTGTATGAGCTGGGACTCGTCACCGCCGTACATGTCGGTGCGACCGTAACCACCGTAGGCAAATACTGTATCACCCGAAATCAAGGTTTTTTCTGCGGCATTGTAAAGACAGATTGAACCCGGTGTGTGTCCCGGTGTATGAATTACGCGCCAGCCTTCTATTTCCATTCCGTCTGTAAGAGCTGTGTCTGCGGCAGGCTGCTTTGCAACCACGTCCAAAAGACTAAGCTCTCCAAAAAAATGCAGGACAGAATCGTTCATAGGGCCGGGAGGATTTGTAAGCTCGTTTATTTCTGCTTTGTGGATTGCAATTTTTGCGGCAGGAAAGGCGGCCTTTACACCGGCAATTCCTGTTATGTGGTCAAAATGTGAATGAGTAAGGATGATGGCAGTACAGTCCAGCTTGTGTGCTTTAAGAAAATCTGTAACTGCCTGCGCATCACCCGAAAGAACACAGGCGGCGGGATCCACAACAAAACACCTGCCGTTACCCAACGGAACGACAAGTGTATTTACGCGTAACAAGCCTGTTCTTATAATGTGGATTGCCACGTCGCTTCGCTCCTCGCAATGACGGATGACTTAGTTTCCGAAGGGTTCGCGGTCTGCGGCGGCTTTTTCGGCAGCAGCATAAGCGGCAGCGTCTTCGGCTGACATTTCTGGAGCAGCTTCTGCAGTCTGATCTACAGCAGGTGCTTCGTCCTGTGAATAATCTGCAGCTGTGCTTTCTTCTGCTTCGGCAGCGTCAGTTGAATCGGCATCGCTCTTCTGGCGTGAAAAGCTTACAGCAAGCTTGCGTCCACGGTAGTCGTAGCCGTTCAATTTATCTATAGCAGTCTGACAGTCTTCTGTGTAAAGCTGTACAAAAGAGTAATTTGCCAGAACCTTAATGTCTCCAATTCTTTCGCGGTCAATGCCACCAACAGCAACCAAAAGTCCAACCAGGTCGCGTGGATATACACGGCGGTTCTTTCCAATGCTGATAAAGATTGAAGTTGCCTTGTCCGGATCAATTTCTACACGTGGGTGGCGTGGGCGTTCTTCTGTTTCATTAGCAAAGCCTTCGTTCTGTGTATATTCCTTTTTATATTCATTCTTGTATTCACGATTGTCGCGTCCGCGTCCGTTATTGTTTCTGTTATTGCGGAAACCTCTTCCAGAAGAATGGAAATGCTTGAGCGATTCCTTAAGCATAAAGGCAATAACATACTTGCGGCGTGTAAGAGGAACGTTTTTCTTAAAAAGCTTACCCAGTTCAACAAGGGTATCTATATCCTCTTCTGTCAAAATCTTTTCAACTGCATTCTCAAGGAATTCAGCTGCCTTTTCTTCATCAATTTCAAATTCACGGTTAAAATTTCTGTAACCCATAATTAATCTCCTGTGTAAGGCCACTGGTGGCCGGTGTTAAATAGCAAACCGTTAAAAAAATTGCGACAGCAATTTTTAGGTTTACCTTTCTAATAAAGCATTAATACAACTTTATAAAGTACCCCGACTCAATTTTCTCAAAGCCTGTACGTAATAATAACGACTCAAGAAAATCGGGAACAAACATTTTTGGCAAAATAAGCCAGGTCTTTCCAAGTTTTTTCAATTGGGAAAGGCACATGGAAATCAATTCGGTGCCAATTCCTAAACCTCTGAAAGACGCAGGAACAAAAAGGCTGGTTAAAATCATCACCTTTTCCTGTCTGTCTGATACATAAGACGCCGTAATACAACCTGCAAAATCATCTGAAAAACTGCGGCAAATAAAGCCTGTCTGACCCTCCGATTCGGCCTGTTCAAACTGCCTTTGCCAGAGGTCAAAAAGTGCCTGCAATAAATCCTGGCTCAGATTATCGTTACGCGCCTTAAAATCTGCATTTACCTGAAGAACAAGCTCCCTTTTATCTGACTGTGAATTATATGCTTCAAAACTAAAATCATCATGAATCAAACTGTCATCCGATTCCGGCACATAATCAAGCTTTTCAAGACCCCATACTTCGCGCAGATTATTATACCACCCGTTGATATAATTAAGCATTTTTGTGTTTTTATACAGATGCCATTTTTTCTCAACTTCCGGGTAGTTTTTCAAAACGTTTCTGAAATTCTTAAATACCCCCCTTCCGGAATGAAGCACCTGCTGCAGCTCTTCGTGGGCCAGCGGAGAATTAAGCGTATTTACAAAATCCTCTCGCAGGGCAAAGCCAGCAGCAGAATCCCACTCCGGCAATTCGTAATATCTTTGTCCATCCTCCTGAACGCTGTCAGTCTTTTGTACAAGAACACACTCCTGCGCATCCAAAACAAATTTTTGTTCCTGATTTTCCAGAGCAGACTGTATTTTGTTTAAAAGACTGTCATTCAGGACAAAGGTCATTACTTCAAATCTTCTTTCTTAGTAATAATTTTACTTATAAGTCCGTATTTTACAGACTCCTCTGCATCAAGCCAGTAGTCGCGGTCTGTATCCTTAGTAACCTGCTCCAGCGAAACACCAGTTGCATCCGAAATAATTTTGTTAAGCTTGGCACGGATTTTTTCCATGTCCTTTGCGTAAATTTCAATATCGGTAGCAACACCACGCATTCCACCAAGCGGCTGATGAATAAGATAGCGGCTGTTAGGAAGTCCTACACGGCGACTCTTGTCTACAGCAAGCAGAACAAGAGTTGCAGCAGAAGCAATGAGTCCCATTCCAACCAGATAAACCGGTGCCTTTACAAAGCGGATTACATCATAAATTGCAAAGCCAGCGTCTACATCTCCGCCTGGTGAATCTATGTACATGTAAATCGGGTCTGCACTTTCTGCATCAAGAATCAAAAGCTGACGTGCAATGCTGTCTGCAAGCTCCTTATTGATTTCTCCTGTAAGGATAATCTGTCTTGTCTTAAGGAATCTGTCTGCAAACGGCTCTTCGCGCTTCTGCTTTTTTTCCTCATCCTCGTCGTCAAAGCGCGGACTTGTATAAAGTGAATTCATAAAAAACTCCATTAAAAAACAATTACAAAACAGGCTTCATTGCTGTCATGTATTCGCGCAGCTTGCGTCCTACAACCTCAATAGGATGATTGCGGATTTCTGCATTTACTGCTACGAGCTCTGCGTTACTTACGCCTGTATCCTTGTTGTCCAGACCCTTTCCGATTACATCTGTGTGAAGCTTAGGCATAAGGTCCTTTGCCATCATAGGAGCAGCAACACGGCTGAACAGGTAACATCCGTACTCTGCAGTATCAGAAATTACGCGGTTCATTTCGTAAAGGCGCTTGCGGTCAATAAGGTTTGCAATAAGAGGAACCTCGTGAAGTGACTCATAGTAAGCGCTTTCCGGTTTGATTCCTGCGTCAACCATAGTTTCGAAGGCAAGCTCACAACCAGCCTTAACCATTGCAACAAGAAGAATACCCTTGTCAAAGTATTCCTGCTCGGTAATTTCTTCTGTGCTTTCGTTGTTCTGTTCGAAGGCAAGCTTACCTGTATCTTCGCGCCATGCAAGAAGATCCTTGTCACCGGCAGCCCAGTCCTGCATCATAGTTGAGCTGAACTTACCGCTGATAATATCGTCCATGTGCTTCTGATAAAGTGGAGCCAGAAGCTTTTTGATTTCCTTAGAAATTTCGTTTGCCTTGATTTTGGCAGGGTTAGAAAGGCGGTCCATCATGTTTGTAATTCCACCCCACTTGAGGGCTTCGCTTACAACGTTCCAGCCGTGCATAAGGAACTTAGTTGCGTATTCAGGGCTGATGCCTTCTGCAACCATCTTGTCGTAGCAAACGATTGTTCCTGCCTGGAGCATACCGCAAAGAATTGTCTGTTCACCCATAAGGTCAGACTTAACTTCTGCAACAAAGCTTGATTCAAGTACACCGGCCTTTGAACCACCCATACCAACAGCAAGAGCTTTTGCATAAGCCCAGCCCTTTCCTTCAGGGTCATTTACTGGATGAACTGCAATAAGGTCTGGTACACCAAAGCCGCGCTGGAATTCGTGCCAAACCTCTGTACCAGGTCCCTTTGGAGCACACATTACAACAGTGATATCAGGACGAATCTGCATTCCTTCTTCAATCATGTTAAAGCCGTGGCTGTACCAGAGAGCAGAGCCCTGCTTCATTTTTCCCATTATGTCGTTGATTACCTTTGAGTGCTGCTTATCCGGAGTAAGGTTACCTACCAGGTCGGCAGTTGGAATCATTTCGTCGTAGTTGCCTACTTTAAATCCGTTTTCTGTAGCATTTTTCCAGGACTGGCGTTTTTCTGTAATGGCGCTGTCGCGCAAAGCGTAACTTACATCAAGTCCTGAATCACGAAGACACAGACCCTGGTTCAAACCCTGAGCACCGCATCCTACAATTACAATTTTCTTTCCTTTAAGAGCGTTTACTCCATCAGCAAATTCTTCTTTGGCCATAGAGCGGCAGTGACCAAGCTGAAGACGTGCCTCTC
Source organism: Treponema sp. (assembly GCA_017616165.1). Lineage (GTDB taxonomy): Bacteria > Spirochaetota > Spirochaetia > Treponematales > Treponemataceae > Treponema_D. The sequence goes on along the minus strand of JAFZYR010000024.1, from coordinate 33,348 downwards.
TCCATGGAATTGAGTTAAAATAGTTGTTTCCCATTTAGATGCCTCTTTTTTCTATGTTAATATCTTTAGTATAATTAAATACTTTGTTTGCGTAAAGTGATAAACCCGTTGCCTAAGGCAGGATTATTCGCTTGCGTCCAGCATTGCCTGCAAAATGCCCGGGAAGTACCACTGCTGATTAATTCGGTCATAATAGCCGTAGCCTTCGCTGTAGTCCGGTTCGCCGTTTTCGGTGGTTCTGGTCTGATATACACCGTTATCCCACAAAATACATGGAATACCGTTGCTTTTGGCTTTTGAAACATAATATTCAAACCAGGCAATGCGGTCCTGCAGGTTATTTTTGTTGGTTGCACCATATTCACCAATTATTACAGGGTAGCCCTTGTCTATAAATCTTGCCTTGAGCTTGCTGAATAAGTTGTCAAGTTCTTCTCTGTGTGCCATTGTAAAGGAAGTTTCGCCCGGACTTTCCATTGCAAAGGAATACGGAGTGTAGGCGTGAACAGAAAGAATGAGTCTTCCGGTCTGACCTTCAATATCCTGCGGCATTTTAAATGTTGTTTTGGTAGCCGAATTTTCGCTGGCTGCAAGGGACGGGCACATTACAAAGCGTTTTGTGTTGTTTCCGCCGGTGCTTCTTATGGCATCCAGCGCTGTCTGATTCATTTCGTTTAAGCATTTGGCTGCATCCTGACATTTTGAATCTCCGTCATACCACCATTCGCAGCTGGTTCCTGCAAGGCGCGGCTCGTTCATGGTTTCAAAAACAAGATGCTCGTCGTAGCCGTTGTTAAAGGCAGTAGCAATCTGGCCCCAGATGTTGTACAGATAGCGCTGTGACTCTACAAGGTTTGTGCTGTTTGGATAGTAGCCTGAACCACGCAGCATTTTTGTAGATTTTTCGTAGTTGTCGTGATGCGCATTGATTATTACATACAGACCGTCTTCAATAGCCCAGTCCACCACCTGCTTTACGCGGCTCATCCATTCCGGGCTGATTGTATAAGTTTTTTTGTCTGTAATGTGATTATGCCACGACACCGGAATTCTTATTGTTTTGATTCCACTGGCTGCAAGGCCGTCTATCATAGCCCTTGTTGTGCGCGGCTGACCCCAGCTTGTTTCGCTGTCCATGCCTGTAGTGCCAGTTGCATCAAAGGTATTTCCGAGGTTCCAGCCAACCTGCATTTCAGCAGTTAATTCAGTGCCGGTAATATTGCCAAAGGTGACGCTGCCTGTATCCTTTATGGCAATTGAGTCATCAAAAAGAAATTCTTTGGTAAAAACGCTGTCATCAGTTACGGGAGCAGCAGGGGTTGGCTCGGGGATGACGGGCTGAGTTGTGATTTTGGGTTTGCAGCTCAAAAGCAGGGCCGCAGAAATAATAAGTAAACAGCTGAATATCAGTTTTTTCATAGTTATGTCCTTATATATAATATACTATAATTTTTCCATATTATTGAAAATATCTTCATTCTTTTATAAAATAACTTCTATGGAAAAATTAAAGATTTTACTGGCCAAGGGCCGCATTTATGAATCAGTATATGAACTCTTGAGTGACGTGGGCATTTCTATTTCTTTGCCCGACAGAACATATTTCCCAACTACAAATCAGGAAGACCTGGCTTTTCAGGTTGTAAAACCACAGATTACCAGCCTTTTGCTTGCAAAAAACAAGGCAGACCTGGGCTTTAGCGGTAAGGACTGGGTTTACGAAAACGGTGTACAAGACGAGGTTGTAGAAATTATGGACCTTGGCTTTGACCCGGTACGCATTGTTGCTGCAATTCCAGATACAAAGGACCTGGACACACTTTTGAAGAGCCCGGTTACAATTGCAACAGAATATCAGGCTTTGAGCCGCAAATGGGTAGAAGATAAAAAGATTGACGGTTCAATTTTCCGCACCTGGGGAACCAGCGAAGGCTTTGTTCAGGACACAGAGGATTCAATCGCCCAGATTTTGATTGATAATACTTCGACCGGATCATCTCTCCGCGCAAACCGTCTTAAGATTGTAGACACCCTTATGGAAAGCTCTACAAGAATGTATGCTTCGCGCAAGGCAATGGAAGATCCTGCCAAAAAACAGAAGATTATGGAGCTCAAGATGCTGTTTGAAACCGTTTTGAACGCACGCAACCGCGTAATGCTCGAAATGAATGTTTCCAAGGCAGATTTTGACCAGCTTATAAAGGGCATTCCTGCAATGAAGAGCCCTACTGTTTCTCCGCTGTTCAACGACGACGGCTTTGCAGTAAAAATTGCAGTTAAAAAGTCTGAGGTGCCAACCCTGCTTCCAAAGCTTCAGAGTCTTGGTGCTAGTGACATAGTTGAATATGAATTGCGCAAAGTAATGCTGTAACCATAGGTTGCACGGGGTCCCTGAGGCACTCGAAGGGGCATAAGAACAAATACTGGAGGATAAACATGAGAACTGCTTCTGTTGAACGAAAGACTGGAGAAACCCAGATTTCTCTCACCCTCAATCTTGACGGAACCGGCAAGTGCGATGTTAAAAACTCGATCGGCTTTTTTGACCACATGCTGCGTTCGTTCTGCAAGCACGGACTTTTTGACCTTACAGGTACAATTAAGGGCGACCTTAATGTAGACCAGCACCACACAATAGAAGATACCGGCATTGTTCTTGGCGAATGCTTTAAAAAAGCTCTTGGCGATTGTGCCGGAATCTACCGTGCAGGCTTTTTTATCTATCCAATGGATGAGTCTCTTGTTCAGGCAGCAGTTGATTTTGGCGGCCGTGCCTATCTTGTAAACGACACCAAGCTCACAGGTATTCCTCTTGTTTCAATTGGAGAAGACGGAAAAGAAGCTTCCTTCCAGACAGACTGCTTTGAAGACTTCTGGCAGGGCTTTGTAAATGCTGCACAGTGCAACTTACACATAGACACAATCCGTGGCCGCAGCGACCACCACAAAATAGAAGCTGCCTTTAAGGCAGTTAGTCGTGCCATCCGCGAAGCTGTAAGCATTGACGTCCGCCGCGGTGGAGCCATTCCTTCTACAAAGGGCGTATTAGTATAGTTTTGGGGTCCCTGAGGCTCTCGAAGGGTCCTTTATACAAGAGGTGCTAAGTTCATGGACGATATCATAATCTATACAGACGGTGGCTGCTCTGGAAACCCTGGCCCTGGTGGCTGGGGCATTGTTGTTATTGCCGACGGCGTAGTAAAAAGCCTGAGCGGTGGCGAAGCAATGACCACCAACAACAAGATGGAGCTTAGCGCTGCCATAGCAGCACTTTCTGTAGTAAAGAACACACCTGCCTTTGCGGGCCGCCACATCACAGTAAACATCGACAGCCAGTATGTAAAAAACGGCATTACCCAGTGGATTCACTCCTGGAAGGCCAAGGGCTGGAAAACCGCAGATAAAAAGCCTGTAAAAAATCAGGACCTGTGGATGCAGCTGGACGAGCTCAATGCCGCCCTGGACGTTACCTGGAATTGGGTAAAGGGCCACGCCGGTGTGGAGTATAATGAGCTGTGCGATAGTCTGTGTCAGAAAGAGATACATAAGTTTAAGTCATAGATAGCCACGCCCCGCTCGCGATGACCGTCATTGCCACGACCCGCTCGCGATGACCGTCATTGCGAGCCGTAGGCGAAGCAATCCATAAAAAAATTCACATTTTTAAAAAAAAATCCCTAATTTTTGTAATAAACCCCGTTTTTTTTCTAATACTATAGTATGAAAAAACATACTGTATTATTAATGGCTGTGTGCCATACTCTGGTCTGGGCCGCAATCTACCTTAGCGTGCCCAATTCGTTGTGTTCGTGCTCGCTTGCAACACATCTGCAAAGCTACGAGTACGAAGCTGTTACCTTTACTCTGCCCCAGTGGCCTGCAAGCCTTCCTGCCCTGCAAGGCTGGACCATCGCAGGCGACAGCGGCACGGACAAAACCCGCGCTCAAACCTTATCCCTGCCGCCGGATGCAAAAAGCTTTACCCTGCACCTCAAAAAGAACGAGCCCTTTTACGTGTGTGCAAGCCCTCAAAGCCTGGCAGGAGGCTTTTTCAAATGTGCAGGGACAATCTACCCCTACAGCAGCACTGTTACCTGGAGCGGCGGCTATGCTGCAGTAACCATGAAAACCCTCAAGGCTGCCGCCAGTCAGTCGTACCTCTTGCGTTTTAACTGGGAACGCTTTATAAACGTGCTGGAACAAAAGCAGCAGAATCAGAGCGCCACCTACAACCCCTGGCTTTTAGATTCCAGCGAGGTGCTACAGGCCATTGCGTATCACAATTTTACGGCAACTAAGCTCAACAACTCGGGGACTCTTGCATTTGAGCTTGATTTTCCTGTATTTTCTTCTTATGTACCTCAAAATCAGGGGCCACCGGACGAAACACCGGCACAAATCAGCATAAAAAAGGGCATTCCAAGTCTGTTTATGCTGGCAGACAGCACCTGCAAAACCGGGGTTATAGTTTGCGGTACTTCACTAAAAAATCTGTCAATGGACTTTATTTCTATGCCGATATTTACAGAAGGGATATGAGAAAATTTTTATTGATAATGACAGCCTGCCTTGGCACCCTTGTTTTGTGCACAGGCTGTAAAAAAAAGGCTAAAACAGACTCAAACAACACGCTGGAAGTTATTCAGCTGCAGCATAAGGGCGATCACGCCTGGTATTATTTTACGACCGACGGCTTTGCCCAGGTAGATAATCCCAGAAACACACCACTTTCTAAGACACAGCCCTACACCGAAGCCGTGCGCATAGCCTGTGCCAACAATGCAGCTGCCGTTACAGGAAGCTCTCAAAAGGCCTATGCCCTGGTAAACCGCCTTGGAGTGCTTTGCTTTGAAGGCAACAATATTTCTATAGCCAAGGATATTTCAGTTTTTCAGGACCGCTCCGCCGGAAACCTTGTTTTTATGAACGACACACCGGTTTTTTCTGTATATAAAAGCTCGTTCTTTAATCAAAGCTCACAGCAGCTTTCGCACCAGGAGCAGCTTTTTCTTGTTCAGTTTGATGACGAAGCCAAAATCTCATACCCGATCATCAACAGCACAAACCTTACAGACGAACCGTATTGCCAGGTAACCGACTTTTTCTGGGACGGAAAGGACTGGTTCTGCTGTCTCAAAAACATTGATGAAAAAATCAACTTTTCGTACATCAAATTTTCTCTGGGAGCCCCGCTGCTTTCAATTTCGCCGGTAACTGCAGACAGTCTCATAAACGTAAGGCCGTCAAGCGCAGATGAATTCCGCAGTGCCATGAGCATAAAGGATTACAAAGCTGCACCTAAGCGCATTCAGGATATGCTTGCAGGCTTTTCACCGGATATTCCTTTTGTGCTTGAGGTAAAATCTGCAGGTGGAGGCTCTTCGGTAATGTACCAGAACGAAGCCCCGGGTTCTATGGAAACAGAGCTCAATGCCAAGGCAATAATTTCTCAAAGCTGGAGCGCCGCGCTGTTTGAAGACGGTACACTTTTTATAGAAGGCGCGCTGCCTGGTAAACACATTTTACGCGGCGGTAAACCTGTTGCCATAAGACTTCCAAAGCTTGATAACGGCTATATTTATTCCGACTTTGTCATAAGCGGTACAACCCTTTATGCAGCCTGGGAAGAAACAGATTTTTATAAAATAAAACGAAGCGGATTTTTGAGCGTAGACCTTGATTCAACCCTATACCGCAAGGTAAGGTAGAGTTAGATAAAATGAAAAGGTTCCTTTTTTTACTTACAGCAATTTTATTCTCATGCTCCTTCCTTTTTGCTCAGGAAGCAGAACCGGAATTAATCCCGGAATCGGAAAAGGATTATGTTGACGAACAGAACATGACCGTTACCGAAGTAGAAGAGCTTATTCAAAGTCAGAGTGCCATCAACCGTCTGGACTTTGTTTTTGGCGTTGCACCAATTGTAAGCATAAACACCCATGTCAAAGACTCTTCGGGCAAGTTTATTAGTGCTCCGTCTCCAATAACCTTCCCGCTGTACTTTGGTCTTTCCATTCCAAACTATACTGCAATTTCGTTTCAGCCTACCCTGCGCTTTTTCCCGGGCTATAATCTGGTTTACGGTGAGCTTGTACTTCCTGCCGAAATTGAAAACCGAACCAGTCTTACCTTAAACTTTCTTGTAAATCTGCCTATCGTTTTTAAGCTCAACTATAAAAATAAATTCAGCTGGAGTATTCTTGCCGGAGTTGCAGGACTTTTCCGTTTTGCCATGCCTCCAATCAACGTAGACCCGGCACAGGCAGGTACCACAGGCACTATAAAAACCGATGTAGACTACATGAACAAATGGTTTTATAAAAACGTGCGCTTCCTGTATCTTTCTGCCGGAATTGACTGGCTGTTCTACTACGGAAAAACCAAGTACGGTCCTGAGCTTGCTGTTTTCTTCCCAATCTCTGCAATTACCGATAAGTCCTTTGATGCCCTTATGATAAGCGCCGGCATCAAGGTTGAATTCTAAAACAATTTGTAACAGTTTTTTCTATTCCTATGTTATAATATTGTTATGAAAAAGGTTTTCTTTCTATTTGCATGCCTATGCTCGCTTTTGGTTTTTCCTGCAGGCGGGCTTTTATTTGGCCAGAATCCAACTGCAATTGATCCACAGTCGTCTCTTGCCCTGCAGACCGTTCCTTTTTTTGAAGGTATAGACAGCTTTGAAAGTAAAATCCAGAAAATCCGTGATGAAGAAGGCCGCGAACCTCTGTGTCTGGTGCTTTGCGGTGGTTCTGCACGAGCCTTTTGCCACACCGGCGTTTTGCGGGCAATGGAAGAAAACGACATTGTTCCGGACTTTATTGTTGCAAATTCCATGGGCGCTGTAATTGGTATGCTGTATGCCTACGGTTTTTCTCCTCAAAAGATTGAAGACATTATTTCCCAGATAAACCTTAGCTCTTACTTTGAACCGGTCTTTCCTTTAAGGGGAGGCCTTCTTTCGGTGCGCCGCTTTGAAGCCCTGCTTAATCAGCTTTTGGGAGAAGAGTCTCACCGCATAGAAGACTGCGCCATTCCTATTCTGCTTTTAACCGAAGATTTATATACAAAACGCCAGATCTGGCACGCAAGCGGAGACTTTGCCAAAATTATGGATGCAGCCTTTGCCATGAGTGCCTTTATGGAGCCGGTGCGCTACACTCTGGAAGACGGTGCAAATGCCGGAACAAAGGTTAGCCTCATAGACAGCGGTTCTATTGATATTGCGGGCCTTAAGGTTGCACAGCGTTTTTCAAGCAACATAATGGTTTCTACCGCCTTTTATGATAAGGATCTGAATTTCAATAATCCTATAGTAATTTTGAACCGCACCATGTCCATAGGAAAAGAGCGCGTTGCCATAAAGGATATTCTTGATATGGAGCCCGTTCTTATCCGTAATGATGTAGAGCACTTTTCGTTTATGGACTTTCATAAAAGCCAGGAGATTTGTGCCGCAGGTTATACCTCTGCCATGGCAGTAATGGACAGTATTGAGTCCTGCCCTCATAAAAAGCTTTCTGAAAATACACCGCTGCAGCAAAGGCGTATAGTTACCGGAGAGCTTGTAGACCGCCAGATTGAACGCGTACAGCACAATGTTCCGGTAAAGCTTAGCGAGCCTTATGCTGGTATGAAGCTGTGGCCTGTATTCCGTGCGGTAGACTTTCCGGATGCATATCTTTATGACCGCGACGGTCTTGCCGTAGATGCCTTTGTTGATATTCCGGGCGCCTCGTTCAAGCTGCGTGCAAACCAGCCGTTTACCTTTGACGGCATTTGTACCGATGCACTTATTCAGTTTGAACCCTCCGGCCTGCTCAGTGCAGAATTTCTTGGCTCCTACAAGTTTGATTACAAGGATATTAAAAACAGCAGCTTTTATGCCTTTGGCGGTATAAACCTTAAGCCGTCGTTTTTCCCGGTATGGTGCACTTCTCTTGTATTTACCGGTGAATGGCAGACCGGCTACACCTTTGACACACAACGTCTGCTTTTTACCGCAGGCTTTAAAAATCTTTTTGGCCACGAGGATGACACCTATCTTTTTATAAAGCCTTATGCCTTTGTAGACAAGCTTAGCGCAGGCTTTACCCCGGGTCTTGGGCTTGACCTTGAATCCTGCTGGAATTTTGCAAAATACGCAGGCGTTGGCGAATACGCTTATACCAGATACAACTTTACAAACAAAAACCTTGAGCTTACAAACAGAAACGAGCTTTATTTCCTGAATAAATCGCCGGACGTTACCTTTGCAGAATGTCTTATTCTGCGCCAGTTTAAGGCCGGAGCCTGCTACACCCTGCAGGCAGATTTTGCAAAAGGAACACAAAGCCTGTGCCACTTAGCAGGCGGCTTTTTGCGCGCAGACATTTCTGTAATTGGCCTTTCAAGCTTTATTCTTGACGGCGGTTGCGGCTGGAATTTCAACGAGAAAAAACTATACGGCAGCTTTGAAATGAAGTGTAGAATGTAGATTTCTACTGATTATGCCTGACCTGCTCCAATCCTCGCTTAAACTGCGGAATGCGTGCACAGGTAACTGTATCAAGCGTGCTGCGGTCTCCCCTCTGCAAAAAGTGATAGGCTACACCGGCAATCATAGCACCGTTGTCTCCGCAAAGCTTGAGTGGCGGGAATATACAGTTTAAGTCGCTGCGATCTGCAAGCATGGCACGCAGGCGGGAATTGGCGGCAACTCCACCACCACATACAACAGTTTTAAGTCCTGTATCATCTGCGGCACGAAGCAGCTTACCGACAAGGCTCTTTATTGCAGTTTCCTGGAACGCTGCACACATATTTTCTGTGCTGTGCTCATAGCCAGGCTGCCAGAACAAATCACACTGATGGATTACCGCAGTCTTGAGCCCCGAAAAAGAAACGTCATAGCGGTGGGTTTCTTCATCAAGCTTTGGAATAGGAAACTTTGCAGCAGCCGGATCGCCCTTTTTGGCAAGATTATCAATTATCACGCCGCCAGGGTAACCAAGTCCATAAAACTTTGCCACCTTATCAAAGGCTTCTCCAACAGAATCATCAACTGTGGTACCAAGTATTTCAAGGTCATCAAAATTATTTACCTTGCAGATTATGCTGTGACCACCACTAACCAAAAGCCCAAGGAACGGATATTCAACCGGAGTCTGAAGCTGTGCGGCATACAAATGACCAAGCATATGGTTTATGGCAATAAAAGGCTTGTTTGTTGCCCAGGCAAGGGTTTTTCCAAACGTAAAGCCTACGAGCAGCGAGCCCATGAGTCCAGGGCGGTTTGTTGCAGCAATAGCATCTACATCATCCAGAGTAAGAGAGGCTTCCTTGAGCGCCTGATTTACAACCGGCAAAATCCATTCGGCATGCTTGCGGCTTGCAATTTCGGGAACAACACCCTTGTATATTTTATGAAAAGGAATTTGTGTAGCAACTACATTGCTCAAAATGGTTCTGCCGTCTTCTACAATGGCGCAGGCCGTTTCGTCGCAGCTGCTTTCTATGCCCAATACTTTCATTTAATTCTTCCTTGCCTTACTTGTACTTACAACACTAAAGGTGTAGCCTTTTTCTACAAGCTCGGGATAAGCCTGCTGGAGCAGCAGTGGTAAAAAGTCTGCACTCCAGATATGTCCTATCATTATAACGCTTCCCGATTTATTGGCAATAGCCAGACCCTTTTTTAATTCGGCAAGGGCGTTTTCGCGTGTTTTTTCGTTGTCTAAAAAGATGTTGCGCTCGTAGTAAGAATAGCCAAGCTCACCTGCAACATAAGGAACTGTAGTTTCTACATTGGTGCGGCTGTCCAGAAAGTATATGCCGTATTCACTTACAGTCTGAAGTATTATTTCCATTTTCTGAGCGTCTGCTGTAATGCCCGAGCCCTCGTGGTTATTCATTCCCGCAATAGGAGAAATCTGCTCCATGTTTATAAAAAGCTGTGCAATTATCTGGTCGTCGGTCATGTCGGGTGTAATGGCGCCAGGTCCAGGATTTATGCTGTTGTTTATCGACTGCATCGGCTGATGAAGAATAACCTCGTTGCCAGATTTGCGTACCAGCTGGGCTGCTTCTACAGAATGTGTAATCTGCGGCAAAACTGCAACTGTAATCGGGAACGGCAGCTCAAGAAACTTCTTAAGCTGATCAAGATTCTGCCCGCCGTCATCAAATACAAAGCAAAGCTGTGCCCCATTTTTCGCCTTTTCAAAACCAAAGGAGACTGCTTTTTCAGTTTTTTCCGTCTTTTCTGTTTTATCCGGTTTAGCAGGTTCTTTTTTTGGAGCCTCTGTCTTTGGTGCTTCTGTCTTTTCCTGTTTTTTCGGCTCTTCTTTTTTAGGCTCGGCCTTTTTTGTCTCTGTCTTTGGCGGTTCGGCCGGGGCTACCTCTTCTGGTTTTGGTTCAAAGCGTTCTGCAATGGAAGACAAAACCTCCTGTCCCGGCTCCGACTCTGTTTTGCCCGAGATTGTACTTACAAGCAGCAGCACAACGCAGATAGCAATTACACTAAGGCATAAAATTATTGCCTTGTAGGCAGGAATATATACAGAGGATTTTCTGGAGCTTTTCTTTTGTCGGGTCGTTGTTTTTTTAGCAGGGGCTCTGCGTGTAGTCTTTTTTTTCATATCAATTAAAGGATGTACGGCTCAATGGAGAACCAATCCACTGACCTTCACTTCCAAGGTATTCTTTTTTCTTGCCTTCTATAAGGAACTGAACGCTGTTTACAGTTGAAAAAGCAGTTGCAGTATAAACAATCTGCATGAGCTGACAGGTATAGCCTTCTACACCATAGGTATTAATTTCAAAATTGTCGTTAAAGTCCAGGTAAGCAACTCCGTCTGTTACACGTGCCCCCAAAAGCCTTACTCCAGAAGGAACAAGGCTTGTACAGTCCTTTTCGTCAGAGCGGGTTGTGTCCGGGCCCTCCAGCAGCAGCTTGATAGAAGTTGCCAGCGGTGAGTCATTTTTTGGAACCGAACGCTTTATGATTTTTCTGTTGATTGAGCCGTCTGCATGAATTTCTACAAAGCAAAGCTGAAGGTCTGTGTAGGCATTCTGAACAGGCTTGGTTTCCTTGGTTTCTTTAGCCTCGGTCTTTGTTTCTTCCTTTGTATTTTCCTTTACGGCAGTGCCTTCATCCTTTTTTGCAGGAGCTTCTGTTTTATCCTGGCTTGGGCTTGTAGTTTTTGGTTCTACGTTTATTACGACAGTATCCTGCTCTACAGGAATTTCCACAGTGTTCTTTTCTTCTGTTACATGATTTTCTACAAATTCAGGAGTTGAACCAAATACGCGTTCAAAAAAGCGGGTTTCCTTAAGATTTGTAATGATTGAATCCTTTTTTACAAGAAAAATGATGAAAATAACGAGAACTGCTAAAATGATGCAGGCCAGAGTAAGACCTGTTTTTTTCTTTGAACCTTTATCTGCCATAATACTGTTATTATCGGCAGATAAAAGTTTTGATTTAGGGCAAAATTAGAAGCCTATGCAAACAGTTACAAAGGCACCAACACCGGCACCCTGGAAGCTCTTTGCAAAGTTAGCAGACTGAAGTGAAACTCCGGCATCTACTTCTACAAGACGGATATTAAGGGCAACCTTAAGCTCGTTCTTAAAAATCTCGTCATAGTAAGAATGCGAAGCTTCAAAGCTAAGGATATTCCACAGGCTAAGGCGTCCGCCAATTTCATATTCTACATAAGTATCTGTTTCTGCCTTGTCTGTAGCAAACGGATGGCGAATACCAAGTCCAATATAGCCATTTGTTGTAAGCAGTGTACCAAATGGATGGAAATTTGCACTTACACCAAGCTTCATAGGGCGGTGAATTGCATAAGCCTTGTCCAGAGTAACAGGTTCAGAAAGCAGATCTGTAAGTCCTTCAAGCTTTTCTTCTTCCTCGGTAGCTTCTGAACTGCCTTCGCCGGAGCCGGAACCAGAGCCTTCTCCCTCCTGCTTGCTGCCCATCATTTCCATAATATTGATTTCCTGCTCATATTTATAATTTACAGCAGAAAGCTTTGTAAGATGGCTTGGAACAATAGGAATACGTGCGCTTCCACCAACATCAAGATAGCGGAACAGCTTGTAGCTTACGTCTGCACCAACGTCAAAACCAAGATTTGCCTTAGTTTCGTTGAACAGCGCCTGGAAGTTTGTAAGGTCATTTCTTGCATCAACTGTAGAATAGAACTTTCCGTCCAGCTGAGCTTTTACGCCAAGAGATTCGTTCTCTTCGTTCTGGTAAACCATTACATAAGTGTCGCTGGCTTCCACATGAGCAAGAGCCCAGAAGGCAGAAGCATTTGCATTTACACGAAGCTTCTTTCCGTTCCAGCCGCCGTTTACAGTTGCATAGGCAAACAAGTCGGCAAAGGTATTATTCATTTTGGCTGTAACGCTGTCTTTTCCAACATTACCCTTACCAATGAACTCAAAGATGTCCTTGGAAAGTCCAATACCGGCCGAAGCTTCGGCACCAATGCCAACACCAAAAATAAGACCCCTTGGTATGTCAATTCCAATGTTGAGCGAAGGAGCTACGTCCATATTAAAGGAAGCACCATCCTTGCCCATATCGTCCGCAATCTTTGGAAGGTCAATTACAACCTTTTCTGTAAAGATATCTGTAAGGGCAATAAGGTTATTTGAAAGATTAACCGGTACGTCCAGCTTTACTTCAAAAAAGCGGTGAGAAAACATATTTTCTGCAAAGGCAGTTGTGAATAATGATGCAAATAATGCAAAGGTAAGTATGAGCTTTTTCATTAGTTTGCCTCCTGTCCAGCGAACGGATAGATCTGTATAGGTCCCTCCGCCTTAACACGAAGTTTAACTTGTGCTTTCATGTCCATCTGCCGTGGCAAACCAAATGTACCCTTGCCTATTACAAGATTTATTGCCGGCTCCAGAGGGTATGTATCAAGAAGCGTACTTGGATTTACTGCAATAAGGGCATTTGTATTATCCTTAAGAACACATTCAGTTCTCTGACCCTTACCCCAGTCTACCTTAAGTGAAAGTCCGCCGGAGCTCTTGAATGGGAACACTGGCTTTGCCAATTCAATTTCGGCACTCTTAACAACATCAAGATATTTCTGATAGTCGGCCATGCTTGTCTTTTCTGCACGCTTGAACAAATCCTTTTCCTGATCTGTCTTTGGTGTACCCGAGCCGTCATCCTTATTCATAATTTCCATAAGATTGATTGGGATGTCATCGGTTACATTGAACTGCAGGGTAAGCAGAAGGACGATGTCGAGAGAGATGGAAGTATCTGTAGATTTTTCCAGGTCAGCCTTAAATATTTCAAGCTCGCCATCCTCTGCTCCATTAAGCTTGATACTGTAATCAAGGATTAAAGAGTCTCCGTCGCGAATTGTATCTGGTGCCGGAATATTAAAGGCTTTTTCAAAATTAATACTTCCAGTTCCAAGATTTGCAGTTACAAAACCTTCGCTGTTCTGGGTAAGCTCCGGCATACCAACAAGGCTGATATTTCCATTAAGAAGTGTTTCTTCGGCAGAATCCGGTGTCTTTACAGGACTGGCATCCTTCTTTCCATAGTATGCTTTTATGGTTCCACCAAAGCTTGCATGTTCAAAAAGCTCCAGATCAGGAAGCTGTGCGTAAATATACAGTGGAAGCTTTGAAAACTGTATTTTGTCTGCATAGCTTGCAAAGGATTCTCCAAAGGCCTTGAACAAATCTGCCTTATTAAGATTTGATTCAAACACACCTTCTACCTTTGTATTGGCTGCATCTGCAAGCTGTACTTTTGCAGAAGTCCAGTCAAAGACAGGAGTTACTTTAATTTCAATACCATAAGTATGATCCGGCGCAACATTATGTACTGTAATTGTTTTTTCAGAAGAGTCATAATCCGGCAATCCAATACTTGCATGAATATCCATATTTGAACCAGCTGTAATAGCCTTGTTAGATTGTGCTGTACCTAAATAATGAGCCGGTTCTGACGTGGTAGTTCCAGCAGCAAATTCTTCAGTTGTCGAAGCCATTCCTAAGAAAGTCGAACTCATAGTCAATGAGATTTCATTTTCTGCTACTGCCGGTAAATTATTTTTTACTGTTACATCAAATCCACTTGGATTTAAAGAAATAGATGTAACATATTTTGCCAGCTCAGCAAGACTTATATCATCCTTATCATATGAAGCCTGATAACTATCCGGCAATTGTACAGTAGGTGTAATCTCGCCAATTTCAAGAATAACCTTAAGCTTTGGAGGATTAGAGAAATCAATTGTTGCATCTGTAAGATTCAAATCTACATCTGCAGTAGCTTCAATTGCAGAAGGCACTAATACTTTATTGTTAAGAGATACTGGATTACCGTCAGGAATATTAATATCAAGACCACCGCTGATTGTAATTGGATAAATATTAATTACATTAGCTGGCTGCCAGTTTGTAGGAGTTGGGAACTCAACCTTGATTGATCCATTATCAACAACGCACTGCTTAATGTTACTGCTCAAAGGCATATCAAAAGAAACCTTTGGCTTTGTAACAGTTACCTGTCCGTCTGGAATTGTAACACCTGTTGCAATATGAATTTTTCCATTTTTTATTATGGCTTTAAATTGCGTACCGGTAGGATCACTGAACTTAATTTTCATTCCGGAACTCTTTATTGTTCTTCCTTCCAAAGGAAGATTGGCTTTATTGTCACTAAAGGTTGCAGAAGAAATAACTGTTTCACCATCACAAAGACTTACAGTTCCTGTCAGAGTACCACCATCATACGGTGCAACTTCTATAGAACCAGATGTATATTCAACAGAATCAAAATAACTGCCCGAAACAAAAAGAACGCTTAACGAAGGAGCGGAAACACCACCAAAGCTAACGGCACCGTTTATTGTGTTCTGCAGGTTTGTAAGGTCAATTTCTTTTTCCTGATTAAGACCTGTAAGCTTTGGAATTACAATCTCTTCATTAAGATCAAAGCCCTGAATCTGCTTTGAAAAATCCATGTTCTTAAACTGTTCACCAATGTTAAAGTCAATTTTCTGGAGCGGCATGTGCATCAAAAGCTGCTGGTAGTCGCTGCCATCATTATAATTTAAAATTTCCAGTGAAAGGCCTGAAGAAGAGCCTGAGCCTTCTGACTGACCGCTAATCATTTTTCCAATGTCCAGATACTTTGAAAAGTCGAGCCATTCCTGTTTTGTGGAGTCCAGTTTTAAAAGATTAAACTCATAAGTAGCGCCGGTTTTTACTTCTACTTCCTTTGGCACTGTAAGATTCTGAAAATTACAGGCACAAAAAAGCAGGGGTACGGCTAATACTGCAAATAAAGTCTTTTTCATGAGCTTTCTTCTCCTTATAAGAAAAACTTGTTACACACGTTTTCAAAATGCCATTATAGCATATTTACCGTATAATAACAAATTCTTAAAGAAGAAGGTTACTATAATCTGCCCTACTTATTAAAGAAGGCCGCAAACGGGTTGTAGCTCATGCCGTCGTCGTTGTCCTTCTCGCGGTGGTTGAGCTTGTCGAAACCACCTTTTTCATTGCCTGTGGCTTTTTTAACAACAACTCTTTTTGCAGTGCCCTTCGAGAGCCTCAGGGACCCCGAGGAGTCTGCATTGCGGTTCCTGAGACCCTCGTAGGACCGGTCAGAAGAAGGCCTTCTACCTTCATTAAACTGCCCGATACGGCTCATAGCGTCACTCTTAAGAGAAAGTCCGATGCGGCGGCGGTCGCGGTCAAGGTTTATGATGGTAAATTCAAATACATCACCTACCTTTACAACTTCCATAGGGTCGTTTACAAAGCTGTCGCTAAGCTCGCTCAGGTGAACAAGACCTGTTTCGTGTAAGCCAATGTCTACAAAGGCGCCAAAATCAACAACATTCTTGATTTTTCCGGTTACCTTCATGCCTTCTTTAAGGTCTTCAAACTGAAGGACACCCTTCTGCATGATTGGAGCCGGATATCCGTCACGAGGGTCGCGGTTTGGCTTTTGGAGCTCTTCTACAATGTCGCGGACTGTTGTAACACCAATGCTATATTTGGCAGCAATTTCGTCAATCTTGCTAGCAGGAACAGACTGTCCGGCCTGAATCATCGGCAAAACCTCGCGGGCGGCATCGTAATTTTCGGGGTGAACCCAGGTGTTATCCAGAGGGTCAGAGCTTTCGGCAATTTTAAGGAAGCCCGCACACTGTTCAAATGCTTTTGGTCCAAGCCCCGGAACTTTTTTGAGGTCTTCGCGGCTGGTGATTTTTCCGTTTGAATCGCGGTAAACAACAATTTTCTTTGCAGTAGTTGCGTTGATACCCGAAACATACTTAAGCAGCGAGTACGAAGCAGTGTTCAGGTTTACGCCAACATTATTTACAACAGAGACTACAACTTCATCAAGCTGTTCGGCAAGCTTTTTCTGATTTACGTCGTGCTGGTAAAGTCCTACACCAATTGCCTTAGGGTCAATCTTTACAAGCTCGCTAAGCGGATCCTGCAAACGGCGGCCCATAGAAATTGCACCACGAATTGTCAAATCAAGGTCCGGGAATTCTTCGCGCGCAATGTCGCTTGCAGAATAAACAGAAGCTCCCGATTCATCTACAACTGTGTAAACAACGTCTGTATAATTTTCGCTGATTACACGGCTTACGATTGCCTGAACCTCCTGGCTGCCCGTTCCGTTACCAACTGCAACAACCTGAATGTCATATTTGTCGATTGCATCATTAATCATTTTGTAAGAACCGTCCGGATCTGTTACCTGGAAGAACTTAAAGTAGCCCAGGTACTTTCCTGTTTCATCAAGAGCGGCACACTTTGTACCGGTACGAATACCAGGGTCAATTCCAAGAACGCGGCTTCCCTTAATAGGCTGAGTCATAAGCAGGTTCTTAAGGTTTTCGCTGAAAATACCAATTCCGTGCTCGTCTGCTTCGTCTGCTTCGTCACTGCGGATTTCGCGCACAACTGCCGGCGACAACAAACGAACAACTCCGTCTTCAATTGCGTCGCGGTGATATGTGTTATGGATTTCTGCGTGTCTCTGAAGTGCACTAACTGCTGCATCTACATCAACATCAATCGTAACTTCAAGAGCTCCTTCGCGCTCGCCACGGTTTATAGCAAGAATGCGATGTGGCTTTACCTGATCCAGCGGCTCCTTAAAATCCCAGTACATCTTATAAGTAGAAGTGTTTTCTGCAACAGTAGCATCCTGACCTTCCGGAACAATACCCTTTGTAACAATGTTTCCGGTTTTCATATAAAGGGCGTGAACTGTATCGCGGTTTGCTGTCTCCTGACTAACGCGTTCTGCAATAATATCCTTTGCACCGGCAAGGGCATCGGCTGCAGTTTCTACATTAAGCTCTGCATTTTCGTTATCTATCTTAATAAACTTTTCTGCTTCCTTTTCGCAAGTACCGTCGTCGTGGTCGGCAAGAATAAAATCAGCAAGCGACTCAAGTCCCTTTTCTGCGGCAAGCATTCCGCGGGTCTTCTTCTTTTTCTTGAATGGTGCCCAAAGGTCTTCGAGCGCAGTAAGAGTTGTTGCAGACATAACCGCATTGTAAAGAGTTTCTGTCAATTTTCCCTGAGCAAAAATGCCCTTTACAATTTCAAGGCGGCGGTCTTCCAGATTATGATAAGACTTATACAGGTGATCACAGTCGCGTACCTGTACCTCGTCCAGATTGTCGTGCTTTTCCTTGCGGTAGCGGCTGATAAACGGAATGGTACAGCCTTCTTCTACAAGACTGATTACCGCGCTTACCTGCTGAACGCGGATATTAAGCTCGCCCGCAATTTTTTTCATGATTTCTACTTCGTTAACCGAAAGTGAGTCGATTGACTCTGTTGTGAATTCCATAATGTCCCACCTTTTTGTCATTGCGAGCGCAGCGCGGCAATCTATTTTGTGGATTGCTTCGCTTCGCTCGCAATGACGAACTTTTATTCTTCTGTTTTTTCTTCCGATTCTTCTTTTTGAGGTTCAGACTCTTCCTTTTCTGGTTCTTCGCCAAGAGCTGCTATTTCCGGGTCCATTTCCTGTTCTGCAGAGATTTTTACTTCTGCTACTTTGTTTTCTTCCTTGTCCGCTTCCTTCGCAACTTCTTCCTGTGCAGGCTGCGGATCATCTTCCCTGCGGTATTCCTGCTCCAAAAGCTTAAGACAGTTAGAAGAAATCATGCTGTATAAAACCGGAACAAGAGTTTCTTTTGTACGCTCATCAACACCGGTGCCACCAGCAGAAGTAACAAAAGAAAAAACATAAAGCGTGCTTGTTTCACTAATTTTACGTTCCATTACCAGAATAGCATCTGACTGGAAAAAAGAACCTCTTATATTAAAGTGAATTTTCTGTACCTTTTCATAAAGCTTAACCGGCAGCGGCTGGTCTTCCATAAGAATTGTAAAATGAGAAAGGCTTATATCCTGCAGGGAGCCCGAAATTGCGTCGTTTTTTTCTCCATAAGTAAATTTGTATGTACAGGCATTTGAACAAAGAGCACGGATTGTTTTTCGCCTTCCCTGTGCCTGGTTATTGAACAAAGCCCGCGCAATTAATTCGCCGTTAAACTTTTTCTGAAATTCAAGCTGTATATAGCCGCGCTTAAGTTCAAGCTCCTTAAAAAATATCTGTTCTATGTTTTCTTTTTCAACTGTGCTCTGACGTTTAGAAAACATAATTCCTATCTGTTCTGTTGTTGCTTTTTTTGTTGTTATGAGTTCACGAAGATATTCAGACCATCTTAAATCAGGAATTTCGTAATCAATATTTATAAAAAGAATGACATCCTTAAACAGCTTTAATATACTGTCTATTTTTTTCTGGATAGTTGTGCGTCCGTCATTTCCAATGTAATAGCATTCATAACCAAGAGCAAAAAAATCCTGCACATAGGCTTCGGGCATAAGAGACAAATCTGGCAAAATAAAAAAGCATTTGCGGCCTGTTACAATTTCGTTGAATGGAATTTCCAAAGATTATCTCCTATTTCTCCGACATATCCTAAATAAAATGATGGATTGTATGATGCTCCACCATCTTTGTCTTAACAGAAACTACATAGCTTCCAAACATTGCTGTTGCCGTATCAAGCAGTGTTGCAAAAGAACACATAATTACTGCAGCCGGCTGAAGCAGCAGATAGCTTGTTTCAAAGCCTTTTCCGTATTTTGTACAGATAATTGTTAACAGTATAAACGAACCGCCTGCCGGTGTTCCACCCAAAAGGAACGAAAGTCCAAAGGCCATAAAGAACACCCATGAAATATCGCTGAACGGAATTGCAAGTGCAGTATAAGATCTCCAGATCATAATAAAGCTTATGATTACAACTAAGGCAGAGCCTCCGCGTGCAAATACCGAAAACAACGGATAGGTAAAGCCGCTGGAACGGCGTTTAATTCCAAGACTTTCTTTTCCGTGGCGGATTGTAATTGGCAGAACAAGGTTTGAGTCTCCGCTTATAAATGCAAGCATCATTGGTGCCAGAGAAGCATACAAAACTCTGTAAGGATGCGGGTCGTGACACACAAAGCGAATGATGAGCGGATAAATAATTACTGCAATAATAATAAAATCACACAAGAGCATGACTATGAGCGGTGTATAGATTCCTGTTGCAAAGGCAGCGCGGAACGTAATGGTCCAGTTGCACATAATTGCAATTGAAAAAACTGCCATAAGCTCTGTAAAGAACACAGAAATGTGATAGAAAAGCTGCGAAAGTGAATCTGCAAGGGTAAAAACCGGCTTGAACACAGTAGGTTCGCTTGCACTTTCCCAGCCGATAAGACAGCCAAAAAGAAAAGCTACAAGCAGGAACGAACCTTCGCGCAGTGCATCAAAGGCAGAAAAAGGGAAAAGCGAAAGGATAAGTCCCTTTATGTCCAGCCCCGCAATTTCTCCGGCAAGCTCGTTTGTAATTGGAATACGAGGCAACCTTACCAGCAGGATGGAAACAAGGCCCACAAGTGCCAGCAGGAACGAAGAAATTACAATAAATCCAAAGGTCCAGGCTGTAGATTTGAGCAGGATCTTGGAATTTCTTAATTTATTTATGGAAACAATTGCAGAAGAAAAAATAATAGGTACTACAAGGTAGCGGCCAAAACGCAGGAACAATTCTGTAAGAAATGAAATTACAGAAGAACCGGTTACGGAATCAACCGGCAGCAGAACCGCAGTAAGCACTCCAAGTGCAATTCCTATTAAATACTTTATCCAAACTTTCATGCGCATAATTATATCACAATACTTTATGTTTGTCATTGCAACTGTAGATTGCTTCGCACTTCGTGCTCGCAATGACGTAAAAAGTATGATATAATATTCTTATGTCTGATATTTTAATTGTTGGTAAAGATTTACCCGATTGTCTTGATTTTGCCGAAGCCTTTGTTACTACACGCAAGGTTTACTGTGTGTGCAGGGACGAAAGCGAGGCTGCAGATTTTGAATCAGAAGGCATTTACGCTTCTACCTGGAACCGTTCTTCTGCAATTTCTTCGCGCTCTCTCATCATTAAGGCCGAAACACATCTGGAAGAGCTGAATCAGATTGTTCTGTTTTTTGATTCCTACTATTTTGGAACCCGTTTTGAGCTGGACCGCACCGAAGACGTTTCTGCAGCGGTAGACACCATGATTGCTTCGTTCCAGTATTTTGTAAACGAGCTTCTTTTACGCCTGGAGCAGCGCAAGGATCCTGTATCTGTTGTTTTCCTGGCAAAGACCTACCCTTCCAAGGCAGAAAACCTTCGTTCGGGCAATAAAAACGTAAACATTCATCCTACAAGTAATATAGTAAACTGTGCTCAGCAGGCCTTTATTGCGCTGGCCGAAAACTTTGCCACCCTGGTAGGCGACAAGCAGTATCTTTCGGTGCTTCTTGCAAAATGCGAACAGAGCAACGAGCTTTACAACAGTGACAAGCAGCTTGCAGCCTGGGTAAAGGAAAGCCTTAATCAGCTTGAGTCGTTTAAGTCACCACAGAACGTAAAGCAGGCCTGCAGCTGGATTCGCGCCGGCGGCAAGGTAAGCAACGGTTTTTCATTGTTTAAATAGCTTACCAGGTCTTGCCCGGTAATGACAGGAGGAACTTTTATGAATGAAATAATCATAGACTATGCCATTCGTCTTGCTGCAAGCTTTGTATGCGGCTTTTGTCTTGGAATAGAGCGTAAGGTTCGCCAGCATACTGTTGGAATCCGCACCCTTACCTTAATCTGCGTTTCTTCCTGTCTTTTGTGCATTGTTTCGGTAGCAGTTGCCCAGAATGACGGCATTGTAAAGGGCGACCCTGGCCGTATAGCCGCTGCCGTAATAACAGGCATTGGTTTTTTGGGTGCAGGCGCCATTGTAAACCAGGGACTTAACATCCGCGGACTCACCTCTGCCGCAATCATCTTTACTTCTGCAGCACTTGGAGTTGCCTGTGGTGCAAAAATGTACATTCCGGTTGCCGTAGTTCTTGTTTTTTCGTTTATCCTTCTGCTTATTGTAAGTAAAATAGAAAAAAAGCTGTTTCCGGCCGACAAACGCAAGCTTTTCCGCATTCAAACCGGTAACAGCTCTGTTGATGAAGCCTTTATCCGTAAAACACTGGAAGAATACGGCGTTATGCTGCATGACCTTAACACAAGCTACGAGGCAACTACCGGCAAATTCATTTTGAGCTATACCGGAAAAAGCCCCGAAAACCTTGATGTTGTGGGATTAACAAAAAAACTGTCCGAAATGTCCGGTGTAGAAAAAATTAGTATTGATAATTAAGTAGTAGATTGCTTTGGTCCCGCCTTGCAAGAACGTGATTATCTTTTGCGGCGTTCGTGAGAAGCCTGACTGTAGAAAATCTCTTTATCTGAATACATTCGTTTGTCTGCAATTTTAATAAGGTCTTCTACACAGCTGATTCCGCGCTGATTATATCCCTGAACTGTTCCAATAGAAACCGAAAGCTCGGTAATCTTGTCATGAATAAACAGCTTTTCCTGTTCCTTAAAATCCTGAACAAGAACATCAAGGTCGCTAACCGGAGAGCAGATTATTGCAACAAATTCATCACCACCGGTACGGTAAACATTCCAGCCGTTTTCGCAGAATACCTCTTTCATGATATTTGCCGCACCCTGAATCAATTCGTCACCGGCAGTATGGCCAAAGTTATCGTTTGTAACCTTAAGACCGTTTATATCCATGGTTGCAATAGAAATATCTGCCATATTTCCGTCTGCATTCAGGCGTTCAAGCTCTGTCTGGTATGCTTTTCTGTTTTTAAGGCCTGTAAGCTCGTCTATGAGCGACTCTTCCACAACCTTTTCTGTGCGCTTTGTAAAGGTTCCAAGTACAAACGAGAATATAATAAGTACCACCAGAAGAATTACAAGACAAATCATAAGGTTTCTGAACAGCATGGTGCTTAAGATTGAGTTTTTGCCACCCTGATACTCTATTACTGCAAACCACTGGCATTCAGAAATATATTTTATGATGCTAAAGCCGTCCATTCCTTTTGGTGTATAAACATAGGACTTGGAATAATCATACTCTGCAATGGCAGCCTTTATTTCTTCCTGTGAACGCTGAAGCTTAAGCTGTGCACCGTTGGCAACCTGAACATCTCCGTTTACATTTACCAGCTTAATGGAAATGCCGCTCTGTGCTTCCATGGAACGCAGCAGCGACAAAATCTGATTAATTGGAACTCCAACACCGCAGATTCCTATAAAATTACCTGCACTGTCTTCCATTCTCATGTTTATATAAACAGTTATGCGGTTGTCGTTTGCCTGGTCATTGTCAATATTAAGCTCATAAAGCTTTCCCGAGTCTCTGAACGGTACATACCAGTCATCATCCGGGTTAGAAGGGTCTACAGTTTTTACAAATCCGTTTTCGGCATGATAGAGCATCTGGCTGTCATCGGTAAGAAATGCTGTTGAATAACCGAATTTTACTACAATATCCGAAAGATAGTTCTGAATTATCTTGTTTTTCTGCTCTTCCGGTATTTTATCCTGATTTTTTAGTAAAGACTGAATAAAGGTGTTGTTCATTGACTGCGAAACAGCAACTGCCTCCGAAAAAACGTCTATTACGGCATTGCTTACTTCGTTTGCATATATTACGGAATTTTCGTGATTGTTTTCCTTGATGAGTTTATTAAGTGATTTTAAAGATACCATCGTCGAAAAACCAAAACTTATTATGATGATGGTAGACGTAACAAGTAAAAGGAAATGCCTCCGCATAATAGTTAATTATAACACAGGAAGTTAAAAAATAAAAGGCTGTCCTTTTACATAATGCATTTAGGACAACCTTTTTACAAAATCTGAATTGGCTGGTTATTCAACCGGTTAATTAGAGACCTACACTAGTCATAAATTTTTCGGCAGTTGACATTATTACAGCATCGCTCAAATAGTTAGGATCTTTGATTTTAGCCTTTACTTCTGCAATGCGGTCAGCCCTTACATCAGGAGTTTCAGAGGCAACTTTGTCAAGGTAATAGGCTTCGGCCATCTGAACAGCTTCTTTTGAAACAGAAATTGAATCTGTTTCGCTGTTTACCTTTGCAGAGTTCTCTGTCTTGCGGATGTTCTGAACATTGTTCAGTTGAGTAACATTGTTTACACCATTTATCATCATAACGTCCTACCCCTCTACCTTTTAATTATCGGTAGATTCTTCAGAAAGTTGAATATTTTTCGTGCCAGAAATGAAAATTGCGAACTCGCCCTTGATACTAGGCCTGTTTGCATAATCATCTCTCAAAGTGCCAGCAGAACCGCTTGTAATCTCCTCGTGGAGCTTAGTCAGTTCCCGTCCAACAACTATGCGCCTTGTACTATCTATATCGGCAATGTCAGAAAGAAGTTTAGTAATTCTGTAAGGAGATTCGTAAATAATTACAGCATCTCCCGTCTGCATTAATTCCTTCAGGCGGCTTCTTCTTCTGCCAGGCTTTGGCGAAAGAAAACCCTCAAAAATTAATGTCTTTCCACCGCTTCCTGCAACACTTATTAAGGTTGCAAAGGCCGATGCACCCGGAATTGGAACAACATCATGCCCCGATTCCCTTACTATATCCACAAGAACGGCGCCCGGATCACTTATTCCCGGAGTTCCCGCGTCGCTTGCATAAGCAACCGAGTGCCCCTGGTCCAAAAGCTCAACAATTTTTGGCCCCACCGTGCGTTCATTCTGTGCCCTGCAGGAAATCAACGGCTTTTTTATCTCCAGATGATTGAGCAGCTGAAGCGTATGGCGTGTATCCTCTGCAGCAATATAGTCCACGTTCTTAAACGTTTCTATAGCCCGCAGTGTAATATCGCCCAAATTGCCTATCGGCGTTCCTACAATATATAGTACAGACACAATACTATTATAAACTGAAAATGTAGTTATAACAAGTAATTTTCTTAATCTTTTTTTCCATTGTATTTTCTATTTTTTGGGCTTATACTTAAATATAACTACATAAATATGGGGTACTTGACTATGGAAGAGCAGAATAAACCGCTTATAAAATTTGGACCGGTGCATTTTATTCTATATATGTGCATCTTTTATGTGCCGTTTTTTGTAAGCTGGATGACCTTTGTTTATCTTAAAATCTTTGCACTTAGCGACACACTGCTGGGCTTTACCTCCCCTTTTGCAATTGTGGGAGTTCTGGGGGTTCTGGGCCTTGTTTTATACTGGTATTTTTCGCAGACCAGAAAAATGATGCAGTTTGATCCTAAAAACCCTGATTCTGTTGCAAAGACAAACAAGATTGCCAAGAGATTTCAGTCTGTAACTCTGGCTGCTGCCCTTGCAAATGCGCCTCTTTCGGCAGTTATTGTTAAGGCTTCGTTTGCGGCACACAATGTTTTTGTAGATACCCTGCCGCTTTATAGTGTCTGCTGTGGTGATGTATTCCTCATTGCCCAGGTTTTTTACAGCCTTCTTGTTCAAAAAGTAGAAAAATCGCTTAGCGTTCTGCCTTTTAGAGAAGAATTTCATTCCATGTCACTGCTCATGCGTTCATGCTTTATTAGTATTTTTGGAGCAGTAGGCTTTCTTTTGCTTACAATTACACCGGTTCTTTCTACTGCGCTCAACGATATTCCATCAAGACTTCTTGTTGCCAAATATGTTTTCCCAGAAGGTGTTCTTAGTGCAGCTTCCATGGTAATTGCAAGTATTCTTCAGATGAGGTCGATTGGCGGTCGTGTTAAGCTTGTGCGGGCCTTTACCAAAGAGGTTGCCGAGCGTGATTACACCGGAAATCCTTTGCCTGTAACTACCCGCAATGAATTTGGACTTCTTATAAACGACCTTAACACCTTTAAGGACGAAACTCACAGCCTTTTGAATGATATTGAAAACACTGTTCAGGTTTCGCTCAATACTGCAAATAATGTAAGTGCCAGCATGACAGAAACTGCAGCGGCTATTGAACAGATTACTGCAAACATCAACAGCATAAAGGAGCGTGCAGGACATCAGGCAGAGGGTGTTGCCAAGAGTGACGAAACAATCAAGGACATGATTACCAAAATTACCGATCTGGATAAAAACGTAAACCTTCAGGTAGAGGGCGTTTCTACTTCTTCCAGCGCGGTAGAAGAAATGGTTGCAAACATCCGCTCTGTAACACAGATTCTTGAACAGAACAGCATGACCGTAAAGGAGCTTGGTACAGAATCCGAAAAGGGCCGCGAAATTATTCACAACTCTTCTGAGCTGGCTGCAACAATTCTTGATAAATCGGCTTCGCTGGTTCAGGCTTCTGCGGTTGTTCAGAGTATTGCCTCGCAGACAAACCTTCTTGCCATGAACGCTGCTATTGAGGCGGCACACGCAGGAGAAGCAGGACAGGGCTTTGCGGTAGTAGCAGACGAAATCCGTAAGCTTGCAGAGCAGTCAAATGCACAGGGTAAAGCTATTGCAACACAGCTTAGCTCGCTTCAGGGCATTATTCAGAATGTTTCTGACAATACAAAGTCGGTTCAGAATCAGTTTGAAGTTATTTTTGACCTTACAAACAGGGTTCAGGAGCAGGAAACCGTTATCAAAAATGCTATGGACGAGCAGAATGCAGGAAGTGTTCAGGTACTTCAGGCTATAAGCGAAATTCAAAGCTCTTCGGAAGCTGTAAAAGAAAATACAAATGTTCTTCTTGAAGGCGGACGAAAGATTGGCGAAGAAATGTCTAACCTTGCAAATGTTACCCGCGAAATTACAGATGCCATGAACGAAATGGCAGCCGGTTCAAATCAGATTACCAAGTCTGTTGAGCTGTGTCACAATCTGAGTGACGAAAACCAGAGTAACCTTGCAGACCTTAAGCAGGAAGTAGACTTGTTTAAAATTAATTAGAAGAGTAAAATAAAAGATAATAAAAAAACATTTGGAGGAATTATGAAAACTGTTGCTGGAATTGACCTTGGTACACAGAGTATGAAGGTTGTAATTTATGATTATGAAAAAAAGGAAATTATCGAAAAGGCCAGCTGCCCAATGGAACTTATTTCCAAGGCTGATGGAACACGCGAACAGAAAGCAGAATGGTTCGACAACGGACTTGATGTTTGTTTTGGAAAATTGAGTGCTGCAAACAAAAAGACTATCGAAGCCATTGGTGTTTCTGGTCAGCAGCACGGCTTTGTTCCTCTTGGAAAAAACGGAAAGGCTCTTTATAACATCAAGCTCTGGTGCGATACTTCTACAGCAAAGCAGTGTGAAAAAATTACAAAGGCTGCCGGTGGAGATAAAAATGTTGTAAAGCTTCTGGGCAACCTTATGCTTCCGGGCTTTACCGCTCCAAAAATCTTGTGGCTCAAGGAAAACAAACCTGCCGCATTTGAAAAGCTCGCTTATATCATGCTTCCACATGACTACTTAAACTGGAAACTCACAGGTCAATATGTAATGGAATACGGCGATGCTTCCGGTACAGCCTTGTTCGATTCTAAAAAACGCAAGTGGTCAAAAGAAATTTGTAACATCATCGATCCAAAGCTTTTGGGTCTGCTTCCAAAACTGATTGAACCAAGTGCACCGGCTGGAGTAGTTACAGAAGCTGCTGCCAAAAAATATGGCATTCCTGCAGGCATCCCTGTTTCTGCAGGTGGTGGAGACAACATGATGGGTGCTGTTGGAACAGGTACCGTTGCCGACGGATTCCTTACAATGTCTATGGGAACTTCCGGAACTCTCTACGGATATTCAGACAAGCCGATTGCTGATCCTGCAAACGGACTTTCGGGCTTCTGTTCTTCTACAGGCGGATGGCTTCCACTTTTGTGTACAATGAACTGTACAGTTGCTACAGAATTTGTACGCGGACTTTTCAATATGGATGTAAAAGAACTGGATGGCGAAGCAGCAAAAGCTCCATGCGGTTCAGAAGGCGTTCTGGTAATTCCATTCTTCAATGGTGAACGTACTCCAAACTTACCAAACGGACGTGCAAGCATTACAGGTCTTACTTCTGCAAATACAAACCGTGCAAACATTGCCCGCGCTTCTTTGGAATCTGCAGTATTTGCCATGCGTGGCGGTCTTGATGCCTTCCGCAAGCTGGGATTTAAACCAAAACAGATTCGTCTGATTGGCGGAGGTTCAAAATCTCCTATCTGGCGCCAGATTGTTGCAGATATTATGAATCTTCCAATCCACGTTCCTGCCCTGGACGAAGCAGCAGCCCTTGGTGGAGCAGTTCAGGCCTTGTGGTGTCTTAAAAACATGAGCGGAAAATGCAGCATTGCAAAGCTTTGTGCCGAACACATCAAGCTCGACGAAACAAAAACCGCTAAACCAATTGCTAAAAACGTAAAAGCCTACGACAAAGCCTACGCCGAATATACAAAGGTTGTAGATACATTGGCTCCGTTGTATAAGTAATTGAAACAGAAGGGGCCCTTCGACAGGCTCAGGGACCGCAGGCCTATTAAATAGCGCGTGGTCCCTGAGGCTCTCGAAGGGCCCTTTTATATTCATATCATTACAAATTAGTAAAATTCAATCTGAGTTTTAAGCTCGCCTGCCTTATCAAAAATGCAGCAAACATGCTTACCTTCCACACACGCATACTTACAAACAAGCTCTTCATGTGGCTTTACTGCCTGCTTGTAGGTAACTCGGAAGCCCTTAAAATCATAATTCTTATAAACTTCATGTGGCAGCGCTTCAAAAGCATAGTCCAGATATGTAAGGTTATGTACGTGGTCATTGTAATCAATGTCTGAACGGCGAACGTTTATAGCTACCTCATTTGTAAATGCTTCTGGTGTTACAAGGCGTGGAGGCTTGTCCATTGCAATTGACTGGCGGTCTTCGGGTTTATACTGGTCGGCAAACTCAGGACCAATCTTCTGAGGGCGGTTTGTTGAAAGATCTACAATTACGTAGCGGCCTACACAACGAACGCAAACTTTTCCGTCGGCTTCTACTTCAAAATCACGGTTGCTGAACAAAATCTGCTTGATTGGCTCTACCCAGGTGCGTACTTTAATTTCCTGATTTACCATTGGAAACTGGTCAATTTCTACAAACCAGTCTGTCATAATCCAGGCTTTGCCTTCTTTTGTGTCTAAAAGAATGTTGTCGCCAACTGTGTCTGAATGACGGCTGCCTGCAACTTCAAATGCCTTGAGAATTGCACCAAGGCGCATTTTGCCGTCCTTTCTAAAGTCTTCGTAACGTCGCTGATAATTAATTTCTACATACATAATAATTTATTATGACATAATCAACAGAAAATGTCAAAATAAATACTACAACCCAAGCAATCGGTTAAATGCAGATTTTTCTTTGCCTTCAACATCAAATAAAAGAGGTGCATCGCCGCGTCCTGGGGCCGGGAAGTTGTTTTTCCAGCTCATTTTGTCTGTGATTCCCCATAAAACTACATCTTTTAAGATGCCGGCTTTTGCTTCCTTCTTAAAGCATTCAAAAATCTGTGCGTATCGTTCTGCCTGCTGCTCCAAAAAGGCCTGGTCATATTCACGGCGTGGATCCGGATGTTCAAAATCCTTATCAAGATATGCAGAAACTTCCATCTCTGTAACAATTACGTTCAGGCCAAGACTTCCGTAAAGCTCAATTGTTTCTTCAATTTCACTCACCGGCGGATTCTGGATATTTATGTGCATCTGAAGGCCTACGGTGTCTACAGGAACTCCGCGCTCAAGCATGCCTTTTACAAGCTTATACATACCCTGGCGCTTTCCTTCAATCATTTCAAGGTTATAATCATTAATTACAAGGCTCGATTTTGGGAATGCTTCCTTTGCCCAGAAAAAGGCCTTATCAACATACTCAGGACCCAGAATATCAAACCACTGTGAACGGTCTGCACCATCGCGCAGAATAAAGTTTTTATCAGAAATACATTCATTTACAACATCAACAGAGCAGATATCATCACGGTAACGTTCGCCTACTGCAAAAATATATTTCTTCAATCGTTCTTCGAGGAGCTCCTTGCTTGCCTTACCGCCGTTTCCATCTTCAAAAATCCATCGCGGCGACTGATTATGCCATACCAGAGTGTGCCAGCGCATATCCTGACCATTTTCGCGGGCAAACTTAAGAAGCCTGTCTGCTCCTGTAAAATCAAACTCATCAGGACCTTTGTAAACGCTGCCCATCTTACATTCATTTTCTGCAACTACAAGATTAAAATGTTCAGCTGCAAGTTTTTTATCAATCATTTCGCCTGCAGGAAAAGGCTGAGGTTCAGGGAACTTAAATTCCGGCATGCCTGGCTGTGGTTTAAAATTCTTTTTGAATTCTTCCATGCGCTTTTTCATGTTTTCAAAAAGTACTTCGCGCTCTTTATCAGACATCAGAATAATACCACTAACTGCGGCGCCAACTCTAAAATAATCTTTGAATGATTCGTATAAATATTTGTTCATAGGCTAATTATAAATCATAATTTGAGGAAATTCCAACTGTATAAAAATCAGATTTTACCAGACAGCTTTTTCGCCTGTGACTTTTTCACCAAGCCAGCTTGCGTTATATTCAACAAAACATTTTGTATAAGGAATATCTTTGTATTTTTCTGTACCCCTTAGAATTGGGAAAATCACACTACCCCAGCCTACCGAAATAACTCCAACAAGTGCATACAAAGGTCCAAGCACCAGCGACTGAATTGTGTGTCCATATTCGTGAACGCGCGCACCGTTTTGATATTCACCTTCATCACGTGGTACAAAAATAAAAAGTCCAAGACTCAATCCGGCATAAGGACTATTCCAGCGTGTTTCAATTGCTCCTTTGTAGATTCTGTGAGGTTTTGTAATATGGATTATAAAAAAAAGCAGACCAATGAGTGTTTGACCCAAACCCCAGGTGCATTGAATTAAAATGTATAAAAATCGTCTCATAAGTTTATTTTACTCGAGCGGCATATATGAGTAAAGGGTTATCAATTGATTCTTAAAAAATCTTAAAAAAATTTATTGACTAATTAAAAATTGAATGAAAGAATCTAAACCATGAACAAACAAGAACTACACAAATTAATTGAAACTGAACAGCCCAACATCTGCCAGATGGTGGCGTACAAGAATGGTGAGAAAGTTTTTTCTGACTGCTGGAACAACTACAAGGTTGATGACTGCGTACATGTTATGTCTGTAACCAAAAGTATTTTTGCGCTGCTGGTTGGCATTGCAATAGATAAGGGACAGATTAAAAGCATTGATGATAAGGTGCTTGATTATTTTCCTGAATATAAAGTAAAGCGCGGTGAAAAGACAATTTACGATGTAACGATTAAGCACTTGCTTACGATGAGGGCACCGTATAAGGGCAAAGGAGATCCGTGGAGCAAGGTATGCGCGAGTGAAAATTGGACTTACACCTCGCTTGATTTTCTTGGCGGGCGACAGGGTCTTACAGATGAGTTCAGGTATTCTTCGGTGTGCATTCATATTTTGACTGGCATTCTTTATAAAGCTACCGGCATGATAACTGTGGACTATGCGAACAAATTTTTATTTGGTCCGCTGGGGATTCCGGCTCACAAAGTTTACATCGCCAAGTCTGCAGAAGAGCACAAGCAGTTTACAATTCAAAAGACTCCGAAAAAAGCTGTGTGGTTTAGTGACAGACAGGATCTTGGAACTCCGGGTTACGGCTTATGTTTGTCTGCCGAGGATATGGCAAAGATTGGTGTGATGTGTTTGAACAAGGGTGAGTTTGGCGGACAGCAGATTGTATCCGCTAAGTGGATTCGCGACATGACCCAGCCGCGCACAGTAGAAGGCAAGCATTTCCGTGGAATGGATTACGGATACATGTGGTGGATTATCAGCCGCAAGAAGGGGATTTATGCGGCTATTGGAAACAGTGGAAATGTGATTTATATTAATCCCGAGAAAAAGATTGTTGTTGCGGTAGCGTCATATTTTAAGCCTACAATTTTTGACCGCGTAGATTTTATTCAGCGAGAGATTGAGCCGAGGATGTGATCAATATCTTCCGGGTCTACTTCTTCGCCTTCGCGGGCGGCACATTCAAACTCGTCGACGATATTTTCTATTAGGACCATGTCGATAAAGAGTGGGAGTTGATTCAGGAGATCGTCGGAAATTGAGGTTTCCGATTTATAGCCTTGGAGGATTGTGTTGAAGTAATTCTGCATCCCGGCTTCTCGTTTTGCGGGGTCGCTTTCGTAGCGGAACCAGCCTTCGCCGTGAAGATAAAGATTTGCAAGGTCGAACATGAACCAGCAGTACATGCAGTTGTCAAAATCAAAAACTGTGATGTTGCCGTTTGTCATGTCTATGTGATAGTTGCCGTCGCTGTAGTCAAAATGGACAAGGCCGTAGTTTTGACTATCGTTCGGTAGTTTATGAAATTTTTCCAGCCGCCACGCAATTGCATTTTTCAAATCTGAATAATTGTCTGGAATCAGCTGGTTAATATATTCCATGTTGTATTTATCAAAATAATCCGGACGACTATGTCCTGCGGTTGGCACGAAGCGTTTTGAAAGCTCGTGAATTTTGCCGAGAGTTTTTCCTGTGTTATAAAAGTATTCTCCCAGCGGCGCACCCTCGCGGTAACGATAACCGTTGTCGCACAAAAGCATGCCTTTTGCATATTCAAAAAGCGAAACGAAAACCGAGGCGCCCTCATCATCAACAGTTTCAACAAGCTTACCGTTCACACTTGGAATTACATCCGCAACAGGAGCCCCTCCCTTAGCCAGATAATGCACAAACTCAGTTTCTGCAAGATAATCATTTTCAGTTCTGTCACCAGTTGAAGAAATACGCAGCACAAACTTTTTTTCATCATTCTTACTACAAACAAAAATCTGATTGCGTCCGCCCTCGTGACCCTCAACTTCGTGAAAATCATAATCCGCAAGTGAAAATAAATTTACAGCCTTTTCAATCATTTCCAATTTTCACTCCGAATGAGTTTTAAACTTCAATATAAGCACCGGCCTGGGCCTTCCACATGGCTTCGTATTTTCCGTGAAGGGCAAGAAGCTCTTCGTGGTTACCCTGCTCTACAATCTTTCCGTTTTCAAGCATGAAAATATAATCAGCTATGCGTGTAGTCGAAAGTCGGTGTGAAATAAAGATTACCGTTTTATCACCTGTGGCTTTGAGCATAGCATGATTTAACTGATATTCTGCAATCGGGTCCAGTGCACTCGAAGGTTCATCAAGAATCATAAGGCCTGCGTCCTTGTAGAAAACTCTGGAGATAGCAAGCTTCTGTGCTTCACCACCCGAAAGATTCAAGCCCTTATCATCAAACTCTGTTGTAAGCATTGAATCAAGTTTGTTATCAAGTTGCATTGCGCGGTCGTAAAGGCCGCTGTCCTTAAGAGATTGAATTATCCTTTCTTCCGAGGAACCTTCAGCCGGTGCCAGAAGAACATTCTCTCGAACAGAACCTGCAAAAATATTGAAATCCTGGAAAACCGTACCAATCGTATCGCGGTAAGATTCAAGATCATATTTTTTGATATCTGTTCCATCTGCCATTATAGTGCCCGAGGTTGGATCATAAAGGCGCATCAAAAGTTTAACCAGAGTTGTCTTTCCAGCGCCGTTATATCCGACAAGCGCAATCTTCTGCCCCGGCTTAATGAAGAGATTCATATTCTCAATAACATTCGGTGCTTCTGAGGAATATGCAAATGACACATCCTTAAGGTCGAGCCGCTTTGCATCCTTGCTTGCTACAAGCTTGTCTTCCGAAACAATCTTTTGTTCTGTGCTCAGGAAATCGCGAATCTTTTGAATATAAAGACTTGATTCACACGCAGCAGGATATGTTTCGGTAAATACATTCATACTGTGCTTAAGTCTTCCAAAC
>JAFZYR010000069.1 GCA_017616165.1 Treponema sp. | reverse complement strand
GTAAAAGTCTGCTAAATCTTCATCGTCATAAGAATAATCATCGCTGGAATCATAAGAGCTTGAAGAGCCTGAATAAGAAGAGGTATCTGCATTTTTAACTGCATTTATTACAGCCTTTGAATTAGCCTCTACAACTCCATAGTCTTTTGAATTTACATATTTTTTGAGCTCGGCTAAAGGATCCATTCCAAAACTTTTCATCATGGCTGCACTTTCTGCATCTAATTCACTTTCGCCTACAAGAACAGTTGCGCAGGCAGAAATCATACCGAATTTTTCTATGCAGTTGCTGCCGCTGATTCCGTATTTCTGTAAGATTTTATCTATATCGGCTTTTTGTTTTGCTGTGGCCTTAATACTATTATCATCTGTCAAAACGCCAAGCTTGTCTAATTCCTTTTGAATTGAATCAAAGTTCTTTGCATAATTCTTTACATCGCTGTCGGTAATTCCCGTGCTTTTAGGTTCTGCAAATAAAACAAAAGCAAGGGAAAAACATAAAGTAAACAAAACAATTTTTTTGAACACACTCTTCATAATATGAACTCCTGTTGTGTGATTTATATTCTTCTATTTTACCACGGGTTATGAATATTTACAAAGCATTTTCTAAATCTATGCAATCTGCTATAATGCGCTCATTATGATCATAGATTTTCACGCACATATATATCCGGAAAAAATTGCCGAAAAAGCTACAATGGCAGTTGGAACTTTTTATGGGGATGCCCCAATGGCCTGGCACGGACGGGCTCAGGAATTAATCGAAAGTGGAAACAGAATAGGTGTAGAAAAATATATTGTTCATTCGGTTGCAACAAAGCCTGAACAGGTAGAATCAATCAATAACTTTATTATAAGTGCCTGTGAAAAATTTCCTCAGTTTGTTGGTTTTGCTACAATGCACCCTGATTATGAAAACTTTGATGCAGAACTGGACCGTGTTTACAAAGCAGGTCTTCGCGGTATAAAGCTTCACCCTGATTTTCAGAAATTTCAGTGTGATATGGAAAAGATGGATGCCGTTTACAATAAATGTGCCGCCCTTAATATTCCGGTTCTTTTTCATGCAGGTGACTGCCGTTATGATTTTTCTGGTCCTGCACGCATTGCACATATTCTTGAAAAACATCCCGACCTTATTGTGATCGCAGCTCATTTTGGCGGCTACACAGAATGGGACGAAGCTATAAAGCATCTTGTTGGTAAAAACGTTTATTTTGATACTTCAAGCACCTTGTGGAAGTGCCCGC
Organism: Treponema sp.; assembly: GCA_017616165.1. Classification (GTDB taxonomy): domain Bacteria; phylum Spirochaetota; class Spirochaetia; order Treponematales; family Treponemataceae; genus Treponema_D. Next base: position 3,279 of record JAFZYR010000069.1, on the reverse strand, counting down.
TCGAAAAAGCAAACAAAATGCTTAAAGAACACGGTGTAGACAAGTTCCTTTTTGGTTCAGATTTTCCAATGTGGGACCACGAAGATGAAATGACCCGCTTTAATAAACTTGATTTGAACGAAGAAGAGCGGCAAAAGATTTTATATGACAACGGTGCGGCGCTTTTAAAGAGAATAGGAGCATAAAATGGCCCTTCGAGAGCCTCAGGGACCCCAAAACGCAGACGTTCAGTATAACAAGATGGTAAATACTCCAGTCTGGAAGCTTATTACAAAGCTTGCAATTCCGACTATTATTTCCATGCTTGTTACTTCGCTGTATAACATGGCAGACACCTTCTTTGTTTCGCAGCTTGGAACAGAAGCCAGTGCAGCTGTTGGTATTGTTTTTCCAATTATGTCTATCATTCAGGCGTGTGGTTTTACCCTTGGTATGGGTTCGGGAAGTCTTGTAAGCATTCGCCTGGGCCAGAAGCGTAACGAAGAAGCTTCCATAATCAGTTCTACAGCCTTTTTTGCAGCTCTTGCTGTTGGTATTCTTATTACCTGTTTTGGAAATCTTTTTGCACAGGTTGTTTTGAGCTTTGCAGGTGCAGACCAGAGCGTTCTTCCTTATGCCAAGGATTATGCCCGCTATATTTTCTGGGGCGCACCTTTTATGTGTGCTTCTTTTGTTCTGAACAACGATCTGCGAGCCGAAGGAAAAGCTTTCTTAAGCATGATAGCCCTTACTACCGGCGGCATTTTGAACTTAATTCTGGATCCATTCTTTATTTTTGAAGAACTCCATGTTCTGGGGCTTCATTTGCGGGGCTTTGGTCTTGGTATTCGTGGCGCTGCTCTATGTACACTGCTTACTCAGTTTACAAGCTTCTGGCTGCTTTTCCAGTTTTACCTCCGTCGTAAATCAATATGTCATATCAGCATTAAAAATGTTTCAAAAGATATCCGTGTGCTTGGAAGGGTAACAGCAACAGGTCTTCCTTCCATGGCAAGACAAGGACTTGCAAGCATTGCTTCCATTATGCTCAATAAAACTGCGGCAGGCTTTGGTGTAAGTGTAGTTGCTGCAATGGCAATTGTCTTGAAAATCATAATGTTCATTGCCAGCATGATGATTGGAATTGGTCAGGGCTTCTCTCCTGTAAGCGGCTACAACTATGGTGCAAAACGATACGACAGAGTCCGTAAGGCATATGTTTTCCTTGTTGTGAGCGGAGCTGCTGTTATGTCTGTTTTTGCTCTTCTTGCAGTGATTTTTGCCCCACAAATAATCAGGGCTTTCCGTGATGATCCGGAAGTTATTGCTGTTGGAAAGGTTGCTTTACGCTGGCAGGCTGCATTTTTACCTCTTCATGCCCTTATTGTAGGTACAAACATGCTCATGCAGTCTACAAGGCATATAAAACAGGCAACTTTCCTTTCTATGAACCGTCAGGGTGTATATTTTATTCCTGCAATTTTGATTTTGCCATATTTCTTCGGGCTTTTTGGGGTAGAAATAAGTCAGGCTGTGGCAGATTTGCTCAGTACGTTTACGGCAATTCCTTATTTGATATGGTTTTTTAAGAAATTGCCGAAAACTGAAGACTGATTATTTTTCTTTTTCTGCTGTTCCAGAATCTTTTTTAGGTTTATCAAGCTTTCCGTCAATGAATTTTCCAAGAACAGACTTAAGGTCAATTCCCAAAGTTTCACCAAGGCTTTCAGAAACCTGAGTTACGTTTGTCATAATGTCTTTTGTAAGCTTTGAAGAATCTCCACCGTACATATAAATCTTGTCGACATTCTGATAAGCTTTACCCGAAGCTTCTGCGATTTTTGGAAGCTGTTCAAAGTAAACCTTAAGTGCATCGAGCTGCATCTGCTGTTTAGCGGCGTCTCCATACTGCTTTAAGGCTTCTGCTTTTTCGCGCATACCTTCTGCTTCTGCAACAAGCTTTGCTTTTACAGCTGCTGCTTCTGCTTCTCCCTGTGCCTGAATAGCAAGAGCAAGTGCTTTTTTACCGGCGGCTTCGTTTTCCATAGCAACTTTTTCTGCTTCGGCTTTCTTCTGGCGGGTAAATGCTTCTGCTTCTGCCTGTCGCTGAAGTTCAAATGCTTCGGCTTCTGCTTTTTTCTGACGTGTATAAAGAGCTGCATCGGCCTGCTGCTGAGCGGCAAACTTTTCTGCTTCTGCTGTTTTCTTTACTTCTGCATCAAGGGCTTTTTCTTTAATAGAAACTGCTTTTTCCTGAATCTCAATCTGTTTTTCCTGTTTTGCAATGTTAGCATCGGCAGCTTTGATTTCAAGAACTTTACGCTGATTTTCTGTTTCAATCCCTTTGGCGGCTTCGGCTTTGGCTGCTTCTGTATCAGCCTGTAACTGTAAAGAGGCTTTTTTAATTGCTAAATCTGTCTGTTTCTGAGCAATTTCAAGTTCTGCTGCAACACGGGCATCATTTGCATCTTTATCTGCCTGAGCCTGTGCAATTTTAACTTCTGCTTCGGCGGCTGCTTTTGCTTTTGCGGCGTCTTTAGAAATAGCAACAGTGTTTTCAATACCAAGATTGTTGATTACGCCATTATCATCTTTAAAGTTCTGAATATTAAAGGTAGTAAGTTCAAGACCAAGGTCAAAGAGGTTTGGTTTTACATTTTCTACAACCTTTTCTGAAAGAACCTTTTTATCTCCCTGAATCAAATCCTTTAATTTAATCTGAGAAATAATTTCGCGGATATTACCTTCTAAAACAGGTGTTACAACTGTTGCAATATCTGCTGTTGAATAACCGATGAATTTTGCAGCAGCTTTTTTCATTGTTTCAGGATCCTGAGAAATTGCAATGTTTGCTACAGCATCTACTTTTATATTGATGGCATCTTGTGTCGGAATAGAATCTTTAGAAACAAAATCTACCTGGATATTTTCAAGGGTCATGTAGTCTATTCGCTGAAGGAAAGGAACAACGAAAATTGCTTTTCCTGTTACAGTTTTTGAGCCAAATGGACCAACTCTAATACCAATGCGATTTTTTGGAACTTTTTTATAGGAAATAAAAAAGAAAAGAATTAAAATTGCTGCAGCAGCAATACATAAAATAACAAGCGGTGTCATAAATACCTCCGAACACTTTTTTTAAGATTATTAAAAGTATAAATCACTTTTATGGTGTGGGCAAGAAAAATTTACAATTCAAAATTCTCGTGGTATAATTAATGATACTTTATATAATAACAGGACATAATAATGCGTAAAGATGGACGAAGAATCAAAACTATTGACCCAATGTACAAGATT
>JAFZYR010000068.1 GCA_017616165.1 Treponema sp. | reverse complement strand
CATACTTGTTAGCTAAGGTTTTATATCCGACTTTCCCTTGCTTATATTCTGATAGAACTTTAACCCTAAAGTCAATCGGGTACTGGCATGTAAATCCCATTTTAACCTCCAAAAGTGTCTAACTTTTGGGGGTCAGTTCACATGGTGGTTTCGACAAGCTCAACCACCACGTCTTCACCGCACCTCCTTCTCCTAGGGCTCCGCCCTAAGACCCGAATGTTGGTAGGGGAAGGAGGCATGTTTAAAATGATTTTGGGGCTTTAAACATGCTGAAAAAAGGGTGTGAGAGAGTTTTTTGACATGTTTAAATTACGGATTGGGTTTTAAACATGCCAAAAAGCAGGTGTGTCCTTAAAAATTGGCATGTTTAAAGTTTGAACTGGATTTTAAACATGCCCCTAAACCAATTGCCCTCTTAAAAAAGGCATGTTTAAAAGTGGGTTTGCAGTTTAAACATGCCTTTTTTGTTTATATTGTAAAAAAAAAAGACCGTCTCGAAAGACGGTCTTTTTATCACCCTACGCGGTTATTAGCGCCAAGGATTTTTACGTTCGCTTCGCTCACTACCGAGTTTGCCTATGGCAAACTCGCGTTGGACGATGCCTTCTACTAAGCCCATGGATTCTCAGTAGGATAGCGAACTCCAGCTGGCTGGTTGTAGCCAATCTCGTCTACTGGTACTCCGATGTACTTGAATACTTCGTAGAGCTGCTTTCCAAAGTGACCGAATGCAACGGCACCGTGGTGTGGGAAGTTCTTTTCGATGAGTACGTGGCGGTAGAAGCGTCCCATTTCTGGAATAGCGAAAATACCGATACCACCGAATGAGCGAGTAGCAACTGGGAGAACTTCACCCTGTGCAATGTAAGCGCGGAGCTGAGCATCTGCAGTTGACTGGAGACGGAAGAATGTGATATCTCCTGGCATGATGTCTCCTTCCAAAGTTCCGTTTGTAACTTCGATTGGAAGAGCGCGAGCCATGATAAGCTGGTATTTCATTTCGCAGAATGAAAGCTTCTTTGAACATGTGTTTCCACAGTGGAAGCCCATGAATGTATCCTGAATTGTATACTTTCCGTGTTTTCCCTTGATGTCTTAGTCGTATATATCCTGTGGAACTGTGTTGTTGATGTCGAGGAGAGTTACGATATCATCAGAAACAACTGTACCGATGAATTCAGAAAGACATCCGTAAATATCTACTTCACAAGAAACTGGAATACCTTTTCCTGTAAGGCGGCTGTTTACATAGCAAGGAACGAATCCGAACTGTGTCTGGAATGCTGGCCAACACTTACCTGCAATTGCAACGAACTCGCGGTAGCCTTTGTGAGCTTCAACCCAATCAAGAAGAGTAAGTTCGTACTGTGCAAGCTTTTCAAGAACTTCAGGCTTTTTGTTTCCGGCACCAAGCTCTTTAGCCATGTCAGCAGCAACGTCCTTAATACGAGCGTCGCCAGCGTGCTTGTTGAATGATTCGAACAAGTCAAGCTCTGAGTTTTCTTCAATTTCAACTCCGAGGTTGTAAAGCTGTTTGATAGGTGCGTTACAAGCAAGGAAGTTGAGTGGACGTGGTCCGAAAGAAATAATCTTAAGGTGATTCAAAGCATAAACAGCCTTTGCAATTGGTGCAAATTCATGAATCATGTCTGCACACTGTTCAGCTGTTCCTACCGGATATTCTGGAATATAAGCCTTGATATTGCGGAGCTTGAGGTTGTAAGAAGCGTTGAGCATACCACAGTAAGCATCGCCACGACCCTGGATAAGTCCGCCGTTCTTAGATGTTTCTTCTGCAGCAGCACAGAACATCTTAGGACCTTCAAAGTGCTTAGCAAGCAAGGTTTCTGCAATTTCTGGACCAAAGTTTCCAAGATATACACAAAGTGCGTTACATCCTGCCTTTTTAATGTCTTCCAATGCCTGAACCATGTGGATTTCGCTTTCTACAATACAAATAGGGCATTCATAAATTTCATCTGCACCATACTTTTTTGTGTAAGCTTCAACAAGAGCCTTTCTGCGGTTTACAGCAAGTGACTCTGGGAAACAGTCGCGGCTAACAGCTACGATACCGATCTTAATTTTTGGTTTGTTGTTCATTTTTTTACTCCTAATGAAATATTTTTTTATTTAGATTGCGCGGGGTCCCTGAGGCACTCGAAGGGCCCCTACAAAATAGTTACTTTGCCTTAGCAATATCGATGTTCACTCCAGAAAGTCCTACAAAAGCTCCAGCCTTTGCTTCGCTTGAATCCGGATGAGCAATGAGCCACTTGTTGCGTGCCCAAAGCAGCTTGTCGTTAAGATTCTTTTCATCAATCTTTGGCTTTTCTGTGTTTGTGTCCTTTGGAAGAACGATTATAACACGGAAGCCTTCCTTAGAAACATCGCCGTTCTTTACAGCATTACATGGTGCATAGTGAAGTGTTGTTTCATATACCTGAACGATTGTTCCTGCAGGTACATAGAATGCTTCTACAGCACTAGTATTGAGCTTTCCGTTCTTTACAGACTGAAGAGGGGCGAGAAGAAGAACAATGTCGTTAGAAGGAATATTGAGCTCAGAACCGATATGCCATTCAAGACAGTTGAGCTTTGTGTTGTTACCGTTGCAGTAACCAACCTGAATTGGCATTCCACCGTATGCGTTATCGCTGAATTCCTTGGCAACAGGCAGGCTTTCAAGACCAGCATCACCAGGTTCATAAATTACAGCATTTTCAGGCTTTTTTGTTGTGTCATCCAGTTTTTTGAGAAGGTCTGTTACATCATAACCGGTAAGAACCTTTCCATATTTTTCAAAACTGTGACTGAATACAGATTTGATACGCATTTTTAAACTCCTGAGTAAGCCCGCTAGCGGGCGGTGATTGATAGCAAACCGTTAAAAAAATTGCGAAAGCAATTTTTAGGTTTACCTACTTTTATTTTTCTATTATAAACCCTATT
>JAFZYR010000023.1 GCA_017616165.1 Treponema sp. | reverse complement strand
CTCACCAGTCCGCCGCTCTAGGTTGTAGCAAGCTACAACTTACCGCTCGACTTGCATGCTTAAGACGCGCCGCCAGCGTTCGTTCTGAGCCAGGATCAAACTCTCCATGATTATTTCAATACCCCGAAGGGTAATGATTTCATAAGCAGTTCAAATCCCAACTATTATTAATAAGTTGAAATTGATTAATAGGTTCAGTTTTATAAAAACTGATAAAATGTAGTCAATTACTAACAGAACAAAAACCAGCGATTAATAATCGCTCATTTGTTAGAACCTTACTTGTTCTATTCTTTCCTTCCCTGTTATGTCAAAAAACTTTTTCCCTCGCAATGTTCTGTTGCGACGGTGATGACTAATATATTCTCAAAATAAAAAAATGTCAACACTAAAATATGAATTTTTTGCAAAATTTTCAAAAATTTTCATAAAAAACGCAGAAAAAATATGTATTTTAATTTTTTATAAAATATAATATAATCATTTCTATTATATATGAAGAAAAACATTATTGTACTTGTAAGTGAGATTGCAAATGACTACACCTATGCTGTTCTTGACGGTATAAATGACTATTTTGCAGATAAAGATGTTAATCTCATAACCATGCCAACCAGACGCGGAAACGACATTGCCTCAAAGCAATACTGGTGCGAAATGAAATGTGCCGCCAGCCAGCAGGTTGATGGTGTAATAGTACTTTCTGCCGTATATCTTTCTGCAATCACTAAAGAAGAGCTTGCTGCACAGCTTTCAACCTTTCATACAGACAATATTGTTTCAATTTCTGCAGATCTGCCATTAAAAAATTCTGTATATACACGATGCTCCTGCGAGTCGGCCTATGACGAAATAATAACTCATTTAAAAGAAAAGCATGGCTGCAAAAACATAGCCTTTATGTCTGCCCTAGGCACCGGTTCAGAAGAAGCTCAGGAACGCTACGACGCCTTTCTTAAAGCACTCAAGAAAAACGGCCTTAAATTTAATAAAAAACATCTTTTTGACGGATACTTTGTTTATGACCAGGCTTACAATGCCCTTCTTGAAAAATACAATAAAAAGGAAGCTGTTGATTTTGATGCCGTTGTAGCTGCCAATGACATGATGGCCTTTGCGGTAATAACTGCCCTCGATTCAATTGGAGTAAATGTTCCTGCAGATGTTAAGGTTGTAGGCTACGATGATATTATTCAGGCACAGACTGCCGAGCTCACACTTTCTACTGTAAACCAGCAGATGAATGAACAGGGACGTACTGCAGCAGAGCTTGTTTATAAAAAGGCAAACGGCCAGAAAATATCAAAGGAAACCGTAATCAGCATAAAGCCTATTTTCCGAAACTCCTGTGGTTGTAACAGCAAGGAATCTGATTTTCTTGAAAAAATGAAGCAGCGCACCGGCAGTAAAAACATGTCTGTTTCACTTCATCTTGAAAAGAACATGATTCAGCAGAATATCTACTACCTTCTGGAAACACTGCAGAATGAAACAAAGCTTGATGAACTTTTTGACAAGTTTGATACAATTCTTCCGGAAAGAGAGGTTCCTGGAATTGCAATCTGCATGTATGACAGACCGGTACGCATTCACACTGACAGAGAATTTGAACTACCAGAGCGTGCAACTGTAAAGCTTTATATAGACAAGACCTGTGGAATCAAAGAAACAAATATTCATGATTCCTTTGATCCTTCTAAAATGATTATTCCTGAAAGGTATTTTGGAGAAAAACCGGGCTCCTTTATGACCCAGCCTATATTCTTTGGAAACATTCAGTACGGGTATTTTGTTTCCAAAACAAACTCCAGAGAATATCTGTTTACAATGATATATCAGAAAACCTTTTCTACAATCATTTCGCAGTCATACATCTACACAAAGCAGCTTGAAGAAAACGCAAAGCTTACTTCCGAAAATCAGATGCTCATGCTTGATAACACAGAGCTGAACGAAATATCGATGATTGACAGCCTTACAGGAATCTTTAACAGGCGCGGTCTTATGGAAATGGGAAGGGAATCGCTTAACCTTTCACTCAAGATGGGAACAAAGGGTGTTGTTTTCTTTGCCGATATGGATTACCTCAAAAGGATTAACGACAACTACGGTCATGAAATGGGAGATAAGGCAATACAGGCCGAAGCAGAAGTTTTTAAAACTACCTTCCGTCATAATGATGTGATTGGCCGTCTTGGTGGTGATGAATTTGCAGGCGTTATTCCGGGTCTTCCTGTTGATCATATTGAAAAAACTCGTAATTCAATAAACGAAGCCTGTAAGATAATTTCACGAAGAGAAAATTTTCCATTCGATATAGAAATAAGCTTTGGCGCCGTTGAGTTTAATTCAGAAAATAATAATCTTGAAGATTTAATTAAACAGGCAGATAAGGAACAGTACAAGGAAAAGCAGAAGCACCACGGGCAGAAAAAGGCAGCCGAAGCTAAACAATAAGTCTGTCCAGTTCGTAAACCTCTGCTGCTATAAAGTCGGCACCGGCCTCCTCAAGCTCTTTGCGAGAACCATAACCAAACAATACACCGCAGGATTTGATTCCGTTTTTCTTTGCACCCTCTATATCGTGAAAGCGGTCTCCTATCATAAGAACGCGTTCTTTATCACCCTCCCCCAAACCACAGCGCTGCAGGGCATAGGCAATAACCTCGTCTTTTTTACTGCGTGATTCATCCATGTTGCTGCCACAGACAAAATCAAAATATTGGGAAAGCTTAAAGTGTTCAATAATTCTGATGGAATATTCTTCGGGCTTGGAGGTTGCTACAACAAGGTGCTTGCCCTTCTCTTTTAGAGAACACAGAAGTTCGGGGATGCCGTCGTAAACCTGATTTTCGAAAAGACCTTTTACGGCAAAGTATTCACGGTATTTGGCAACCGCCTCCATTGCCTTGTCATGAGGAAAACCAAAGGTTGTTTCAAAGCTGTACGGAAGCGGCGGGCCTATGAGCTTGCATAATTCTTCGTAAGACGGAATGGGCAGACCGTAAAATTTTAACGCGTGAATAAACGAATTGGTTATTCCCTGTGCAGGGTCTGTAAGCGTTCCGTCTAAATCAAAGAGTATATAGTCAAACATTGAAAATGCCTCCATAAGAGTCCCTTCGAGAACCTCAGGGACCCCATGCCTAGTACTTTCCGCCGCCGAGGGCAAAGTTTATTTTTAGTGAAACTACAGGCGGTTTATTCCAGTCGCTAAGGGTGATGTATGGTCCAAAGCCCATAGAAGCATTTTTATCAAAGGCATAATTGAGCGTTGCAGAAATAATTGTACGCGGAGAATTCTTAAGCTGTGTTACTGCTGCGTTCAGGCCGTCGGAAAACTCCTTTCCACTACCCTCGTTCTGACTTTCTGCCATAGCTGCTGCCGCTGCAATCATCATCTTATTCTTAGGATCATCAAGGTCAATCAAGCCAGGCTTTGTAAAATTAGTTATGCCAAGAATAGACAGCGAAAGGTCATCACAGCCGAACAGCTTTGAAAAGCCCAGGGTAAGCGCAAGGTTGTGTCCCTTGGTTGCATATTCAGAAATAAACGACATATTACTAAGATAAAAGGCTAAATCAGAAAACTCTGTGGCATCAAAATCATTGCCGTCATAATAATACTGAGCCAGCAGCATTATATTAGGATTATCCCAGCTGCGCATAAAGCCGGCGGTTGCCTTGAACACGCTCTTTTTATCTTTAAAGCTCTGTTTTTCCAGCCATTCACGGTCGCTTCCGTACTGGTAAACTGCTTCGCCAAAGAGGGCCCAGTTTTTAATGCTTCCGGAAGCGGTGAGCATTGCACGAGGAGCAGTATTGTATTTATAGAAGACTCCGGCTCCAAGCTCCCAGCCGCCAAAAACAAATTCACTTTTGAGGGCAAAGGCTGTGTCGCGTGCCTGCCAGGTGCCGCTGTCCGGAATTACATAGAACCAGATATTATTCATTGTCTTTGGAATATTAAAAAGCATACGCAGGTTAAGGCTTCCGTCTACCTGTTCATCACGATGCTCCGGGTCTATGGAAGAGGTATTAATCATGTCGCTTACAGGGCTGTAGAAAAGTCCGGTGCCCCAGGTAACAGTGTGCAGACCAAAGCGGAAGGAAACATAATCGCCGGCATTAAAGTCTGTGAACATTTCCTTAACCTTTACAACATTGCCTGCAAAAGGATAGTCAATATTAAATCTTGAAAAAAGCCTTAAATCCTGATTCGGGCGGGCATCAATTGTAATGCTTGAACCAAGTGACGGCATGAGCGTTGTTGCCTTAAGGTTTTCAAGAAAGTCTGTCTGGTCTTCCTGATAAAGCACGGTAGAAAGTGTTGCCGAAGCCGAAAGGCTTCCACCAATCTTTACACTGCCGTTTTCAAAAAGAATGCCCTGCTCTAAATCACTTTGCGGCTCTTCATCCTCTGAAACCTGAATGATATCTTCAAAGAAAAAATCATCGTCACCGCCAAAAAGCTCGTCGTCAGATTGGGCGGCCACAAAAGAAGCCAGCAGCAGGGCCGAAAGCATTAATAATATTTTTTTCATCAATTCAATCCTTCAAGATATGCCTTGGTAAAGATGCGGTCCGGCAGAGCTGAAAAGCTTAATTTATCAATAATCTGGGTTGTATTTTCGCCAGGGTTGAGCTCGTCTCGTACAATAATCTGTACCGGGACATAGCCTTCCGGAAACTGTTTATAGCTTGGAAGGAGTGTTGTACGCATAAGGCGGTCTGAACCCGAATAATCCTCGTATTTTCTTACAAGGTTCAATTCCTTCTGAATATAATACTTTGTCTTGGCATAAGAAGGCTCGTTTGTTTTTGCAGATATAGTAATAATCCATACATCGTACTTGCCAAGGGTTCCACTTTCTATGCTGTCGATATTGTAATTTACACGCCAGGTATTTTCGCTTTGTTCAATGTCATCAAGCTTTACATCAGAATTACCAAGAGCTTCCTTGATCGAAGTATGCGTAAACTTGCGGCTTATAGGATCATAAGACCAGATGTTATCGTTGTCGCGCAAAAAGCCGTTACCCTTGTCTGCTTCCGGGAACAGCTGGACAATTGTCATAAGGTTTTTATCTGTGCGCTGAAAGATTTTGTACTGAACGCTTTCCTTTGCTTTGCCAGGCTTTTCTATTACAAGAGAAACTGTTGCAGAATAATCTCCGTGATAAGCAAGGATATCGTCTGTTGCTTCGAGAATTGTATAAGCCTTTTCTGCATCTGCAGCAGGGACTTGAGCAAAAAGTCCGGCCATCATAAAGAGCGACAGACACAAGAATGTAATTAGTCTTTTCATAAAAACTCCTTTATTTAATAGTTCTTAATGCTTCGGCAGGGCTAAGCTGGGCGGCCTTTTTGGCACTACCCCTGACTGCCATAGCTGTAAGAATAATAAGCAGAATATACTGAAGTATAACTGTACCGACAGAAACTGTAAATGAGAAATGTCCTTTACTCAAGAACAGTCCCAGCGCTTCCATAGAAATAGGGATAGTATGAACAATTGCCATGGCAATAACTGCAAGAATAAGTCCAAGAATTGCACCTATTACACAAAGCACAATGGCTTCGGAGGTAAATACCTTTCTTGTATCCTTGCCGGTCATTCCAAGGGCACGCATAGTTCCAATTTCGCGGATGCGCTCGTACAAAACCATTCTGTAAGTATTGGCAACACCAATCATAACAATAAAAAGTATTACCAGCAGAATTACAGTTGCAACAATGTGAACAATATACATAACCTCTTTTAATATAGGCATTTCGTCATATAAGGTTTCTATTGCATACTTAACACCCTTCCATTCATTTTCAGGATTTCGTGTATCAAGCTGCTTTTCAATTCCCTTACCAATATTTGTAGGATTTGTCTTCATGGCTTGACTACGACTGGTAACGTTAATCTGCGGATTGTCTTTTGAATCCTCACGGATTTTTGCTTCCAGCTTCTTGGCAACCTTTACCTGCTTGTTTTCATTAGGCAGATAAATAGCGAACATTGAATAACCGCCTGCAGGCATTTCTACAATTGCATTCAAATCTTCTATATCACAGTAAGACTGATAGTTATTTATAAAGCTGTTTGACTTCATAATTGCCATAATCTTCATGTCTGCTACTGTGTTCTGGCCGTAAACTGTAGTTGTTGAATAAATGACGTCATCCCCTACTTCAAGGTTAAGGGCGGTTGCAGTTTTTTCGCTGATGATAAGTCCGTTTTTCATATTCGGATCTATGCTTCCGCTTGCAAGCTGCATCGAATCCTTAAGCTGTTTTTCTTCAAGGTCGCGTCCATAAAGCTGGAGTACAGATTTTTTTCCGTTGAAAATTATCTGGCCGCCCGACATTGTAAAACAGGAATAAGAATCATATTTTACTTTACATTCATCAAGAAGGTCTTTAATGTAATTGCGGTCGCGGACAATATTTACAATCTGAACCTTGCCGTCTTCTGTTTCTGGAGGAAGCCATTCAAGTCCTTCGACAATTACGTTTCCACCCATAAGCTGAGTAAGCTGTTTTTCAAGATTAGAAACCATGCCGGTTGTAAGTCCGTCTATTGCCGTTACGACAAAAAATCCAAAGGCAATGGCAGCAACTAAAACTGCATTTCGTCTTTTTTGTCTTGTAAGATTTTTAAGCGAAAAATTAATAGAACCCTTCATTAGTCGCCTCCGTGATTCAAAGCCTTGAGCGGTGTAATCTTAAGTGCAGACTTAACCGGGCTAAGATTACTTATCAGGCTTCCGCATATAGCAATTACGATTGTAATAATAATGATTGCCGGTGTTGGAGAGAATCGGAGTAAGCCGCCTCCAAGAATCATTTTGGCAATACTGTTTTTAATCGTAATATTAAGTGAATTGAAAATTGCCATTATTATAAAGGATAAAATTATTCCAAGCACAGAAGAAATGGAAGTAAGGATGAGTGTTTCGCTGAAGAACAGACGGCGCACAAATTTCTTTTCGGCACCGATTGCACGCATAGTACCAATTTCGCCGGTTCTTTCTATTACAGAAACAATCATTGTATTCATGATAATGATGAAAACTACAATTGCCAGAATGAAAATGAGGATGTTGAATACCATTCCAATTCCTTCTACAGAACCTGAATAGGAATAAGCGGCAGCACGCCAGTCCATCGCATAAACCTCAAGACCTGCTTCCTTAAACTTTTGATTGAGCTGGGCTATGATTACATTTGTCTGTAAAGGATTTTTTGCCTTCATAAGAATGTAATGCCAGGCTCCGCTGTCGGTTTTATTAAGCTCGTCACGAAGCGTTGTATCACCAAGGATGTCATCAAAATCAAGCTCTTCGGTTGCCAGGAAGGAAGAATCTATTCCAAAGTCATCTTCAAAGGTAAAGAAATCATCACCAAACGAAGAGAACAAATCATCTTCATCAAGCGTGTTCATAGACAAGTCGATTGAGTCCGGCAGCTCCTGAGTAAAGGACGAAGCATAAGTAAGATCTGCAAAAGCACGGGCAAAATCTGGATTACAGTAAACAATCTGGAACATTGCAGAATTTTCGTTAGGCGGATTAAACACACCGACTACCTTTGCTTCACGCAAAACTGTATCTGTTGTTGCACCTGCACAAAGAACTGTGTCACCTATATTAAGCGGGCGCGAATACAAGGATTCGTACGCATTCTTAACGCGGGTATCTACCATGATTTCGTTTGTACCCGGAGCAGGATAAGTTCCTTCTACAAAGTTTACGCTTGGGAAGGTTGACCAGTAAGTATCGGTTTCTCCGGCAAACAGCATGGAAATCGGCAGGTCATCAAAACCAAGGTCGTCTCTGTCCGAAAGGTCAGACAAATCCATTTCTACACCATAAGCAACAAGAATCTGAGCCGAAATGAGCTTTGTTTTACTTTTGATTCCGTCAGTTGAATCTACAATTTCCATTACCTTGTCCAGGTCCGGAATTGCAGGCAGCTGAGGAATGTCTGTTGTTATGTTTGTAGAATTAACACCAAAAATATCGTTGATTACACCCTTTTCCGGAATTCTTCCTATGGCAATATCGCCGGTGTAATTTGCACGAAAGTCTTTTTCGAGTCCGCGGTTAACAGACTCCAGAAAAGAATTACCCAATATAACGATTGCTACACCAAATATAAGGAAACAGGCAATAATAATTGTCTTAGACTTGTGTTCCTTAAGGTTTCGCAACGCAAGCTTTATTATTTCCTTCATTAGTTAGACTCCACATTGTATACATCTGAGCCGGTTTTGTGCTCATTATTTTTAATCTGTCCGTCAAAAATATGAACTACGTGATCGCACATCTGAACAATTCGCGAATCGTGAGTAGAGAAAATAAAGGTTGTCTGAAGCTCAGGATCGCGGTTCAAATCCTTCATAAGCGAAAGAATCTGTGCAGAGTTTACAGAGTCCAGGTTGGCAGTCGGCTCATCGGCAAGAATTACAGGTGCCTTTGTAACAAGAGCACGGGCAATTGCAACACGCTGACGCTGACCACCACTAAGCTCGCTAGGCTTATGCTTTTCCCAGTCGGTAAGGCCGGTCTTTTCCATAAGATAGTGAATCCATTCTTCCTTTTCTTTTTTACTGAAGGAATCTACCAGACAAGCAAGAGTTTTGTCCTTTGATTCAAGCAGCAGCGGGAACTCAATATTTTCGTAAACATTCAAAACAGGAATAAGGTTGAAGGTCTGGAAAATAAAGCCAAGGTGAGAACGGCGGAGTCCTGTAATTCTGCGGTCCAGTTTTTTAGGAATTGTTGTCTTGATTTTCTTGTTTTTCTTTTCGTTGTAGTTGTTCAGGCGGCCGGCATCAAGCTCTGTGTTTTCCAGATTAAAGCCGTCGTAAACATCTATTCCGTCTATAATGATTTTGCCGGAAGTAGGAAGGTCAATAAGTCCAACCATATTAAGGATTGTAGACTTACCGGAACCGGAAGGCCCCGAAATTGCGGCAAACTCGCCTTTTTCAATACTGAAAGATACCCCTTTTACAGCTTCTACGCGCTGCTTGCCCAAAGGGTATGTCTTGTGGACATTTTCGAGTGTGATAACTGACATTACATTTCTCCTGTGAGTATTATTGTACTAATACGATAATACAGTTTTTATATTATTTTTGTCAATATAATAATATAATGTTAAAGATAATAAAGAAGTTACAGAAAGGAAAGAAAAAAGTGGATTGCCGCGCTCTGCTCGCAATCTATTACAGTACCGATTTAAGGAATTGCTGGAGGCGTTCGCTCTTTGGATGCTGGAAAATCTGCTCAGGGGTGCCTTCTTCGGCAATGTAGCCGCCGTCCATAAACATAACGCGGTCTGCGACCTCACGTGCAAAGCCCATTTCGTGAGTTACTACAACCATGGTCATGCCTTCATTTGCAAGGTCCTTCATTACTTCAAGAACCTCACCTACCATCTCGGGGTCAAGGGCGCTGGTCGGCTCATCAAAAAGCATTACATCAGGATGCATGGCAAGCGAACGAACAATTGCAATACGCTGCTTCTGGCCACCGCTCAAGGTAGAAGGATAAACATCTGCTTTTTCGGGCAGGCCAATTCGTTCCAAAAGCGCGTGTGCTTCGGCCTGAGCTTCTTCTTTTGTTCTAAGTCCAAGCTGCACAGGAGCCAGAGTAATATTTTCCAATACAGTAAGATGCGGAAAAAGATTAAAATGCTGAAAAACCATTCCCATTTTCTGACGGCAGACATCCAGGTCAGTTTTTGGGTCGGTCATATCGTTATCTTCAAAAATAATTGTTCCGCTGTCCGGGGTTTCAAGACGGTTCAGACAGCGAAGGAATGTACTTTTACCGGAGC
The DNA here is from genome assembly GCA_017616165.1 of Treponema sp. GTDB lineage: Bacteria > Spirochaetota > Spirochaetia > Treponematales > Treponemataceae > Treponema_D. Next base: position 20,341 of record JAFZYR010000023.1, on the reverse strand, counting down.
CCGACGGACCAATCACTACAATTTTTTCACCCTTTTTAATATTTGTGGTCAAATCCTTTATAACGTGAAGGTCGCCAAAGCTTATCTTGAGATTTTTAACTTCGATTAATGTATTATCTGTCACTTTTTGCCATCCTTTTTTCGAGCAAACCAAACAGCTTGGTAAGGCCTACCGTGAGTATAAGATAAATTACCGCACAGGTAAGCAGAGGAATCCAGGCATTGTAGGTAGCATTGCGGATCATATCACCGGCCTTTGTCATATCGCGTACGGCAATAAAGGAGGCAACAGAGGTTTCCTTAATCAGAACAATGAACTCGCTTGTATAGGTTGGAAGACAAGCCTTTGCAGCCTGAGGAAAAACAATCTTAAAAAGAGTCTGCCATTTGCTCAAGCCAAGGGAACGTCCTGCTTCTGTCTGCCCCTTGTCTACTCCCTGAATACCCGCACGGAAAATTTCTGTACAGTAAGCACCAGAATTCAAACCGTAGGAGATAATGGCAACCAGCAGCTTTGGAAGACGCAGCGGCGCAAAAACAACAAAGTAAAAAATCATGAGCTGGGTAGCAAGAGGAATACCGCGCAGGATTGTTGTATAAGCATTTGCAATACCGCGCAGAATCTTGCTGTCAGAGATTTTAAACAGTGCAAGAATGCCGCCGAGAACAGTTCCAATTAAAATGGCGCAGATTGCTATGAGCAGAGTGATTCCAAGGCCTTCTACAATGAGCATGTAGCTCTGGCCTGCAATCATAGTGTCATAAAACGAACGCCCCAGGTTGGTAAAAAATGACATAAAGCTTATTTTCTTACGATAATAACCTGTTCAGAAGCAAAATATGGAACAGAAAAATCTACGTTCTTTTTGCGTTCTTCGGTTACAGACATACCGGCAGCAATAAAGTCAATTGTTCCGGCCTGAAGAGCTGGAATCAAGCTGTCAAAAGCCATATCCATAACTTCGAGCTTCATACCTGCATTCTTGGCAATTTTTTCGCCCATTGTAATATCAAAGCCTACAATATTCTTTCCTTCAACATATTCAAATGGAGGGAAGGCAGCGTTTGTTCCAAGAATTACCTTATCGCCGCTTGTAGCTTCGCTTGCAGGAAGTACAATATTTCCGTCAGCAGGCATAAATGCATTTACAAGTGCTTCGTATTCACCGTTGCTTTTCATTGTATTGATTGTTTCATCAATTTTTGCAAGCAGTGCAGAATTACCCTTCTTAACGGCAATAGCATATTCTTCTTTATTTTCTGCAAAGAAAGGATCGCGTACAATCTTGAGAGAAGGATTGCGCTTTACAATTTCCTGAGCAGGAAGCTCATCCAGAACTACACAGTCAATGGCACCATTCTTAAGGTCAAGTGCGGCATCAATTCCACTTTTAAAAGAAGAAATCTGAGCGTCAGGAATATTTTCCTCTACAAACCATTCACCTGTAGTACCGGCCTGAACACCAATTTTTTTACCTTCAAGGTCGGCCTTTCCGTTGATTACAACCTTTGATTTTGAACAGCCGGTGAGTGCAAGCAAGGCAACTGCAGCAGCTAATATAGTTAATTTTTTCATAAAAATACCTCATGTTGTTGAATATATTATAGAAAATAACACTTTATTATGAAGTTTTCAAGAAGGGGGATAAATATACAACTTGACATTTTTTGTTATTATGTCATAATAAAATCATATAAAACTTAAAATAGGAGAATCGGCACATGATTCATTACACATTTGACAAAACCCTTCCAAAGAATCTTCCGCTGCTTTTTAAAAAGCGTGCAGAAGAATATCCTGACGTAAAGCTTCAGGCTTACAAAAATGCTCAGGGAAAGTTTGAGTATTCAAGCTATTCCAGAGTTTACAATGAGGTTATCTGCTTTGCCGCAGCCCTTGCAAGGCTTGGTGTAAAAAAAGGCTCTAATGTTGCCTTAATTTCTGATAACCGCCGCGAATGGCTCATTACCGACCTTGCTATTCAGTCGCTTGGTGGTGCCGATGTTCCACGTGGCTGCGATTCTATGGGAAACGAAATCCGCTTTATTATTGATTTTGCAGACTGCGAGGTTGGATTTTTTGAAAATGTACGCCAGCTCGAAAAGGTTTTAGAAAAACCTGCCGATACTCCTAAGCTCAAAACTGCAATTCTTTTTGACAAACCGGAAACAGAGCCTGCAGACTGTCCTTTCCAGATTCTTTATTTTGATGATGTTTTGCAGAGCGGCAAGAATATTTACAGAGAAAACTCCTTTAATGTTCAGACAGAAATTGAAAACGGAATGCTTGGCATAGAAGAAAATGACAATGCCACAATCATCTTTACCTCTGGTACAACAGGAACTCCAAAGGGTGTAATGCTTACTCATAAAAACTACATTTCGCAGCTTTCGGTTCTTCAGCCATTTTTGCCGGCACGTCCTGGTGACTGGTGGCTTTCTATTCTTCCTGTATGGCACGTTTTTGAACGCCTTATTCAGTACGTAGCAATTTACTTTGGTAACGGACTCGCCTACTCTAAGCCGGTTCCTTCCATGCTGCTTGCCGATATGGCAGAAATTAAGCCTCACTGGATGTGCGGTGTTCCTCGTCTGTGGGAAGCACTTGCAAGCGGTGTTCACAAGGCAATGAAAAAGACCGGTGGCATTAAGTTCAAGCTTTTCAATTTCTTTGTAAATGTTGGAGACAAATACAACAACTGCAAGAACCTTGTATGCGGATACGTAACTCAGATTAAGAGACGCAGCCGCCTGTTTGATTTCCTTATTGGTATTATTCCAATGATTCTTTTGTGGCCAATCAACAAGCTTGGTAATGCACTCGTATTCAAAAAGATTCAGGCAAAGTTCGGCGGACGCCTTAAGATTGCAATTTCCGGCGGTGGTTCACTCCAGCGTTCTACAGAAAACTTCTATCATTCAGTCGGCTTGAACCTTCTTGAAGGCTATGGTCTTACAGAAACTGCGCCGGTTATCAGCTTCCGTCACTATAAAACACCACGCCCTGGTTGTGTAGGACTTATCTTCCCTACCTTTGAAGTAAAAATCGTAAAGGAAGAAAACGGTGTAATTGTTACAGATGAAAACGGCAAGCCTGTAGAGGTTGGTCCTGGACAGAAGGGTCTTATTCTTGCAAAGGGCTCACAGGTTATGAAGGGCTACTACAAGCGTGCAGACCTTACAGAAAAGGTAATCGACAGAGACGGCTTCTTTAATACCGGCGACATTGGTCTTATGACTTTTGATAAGGAAATTAAGATTACCGGTCGTGCAAAGGATACAATCGTTCTTCTTGACGGTGAAAACGTTGAACCGGCTGTTATTGAAAACGAGCTTTGTACAAGTCCATTTATCGAAAGCGCAATTGTTCTTGGTCAGGATCAGAAGATTCTTGCTTCACTTATCGTTCCTGCAAAAGAAGCAGTTATTCAGTACGCCCAGGACAATGGTCTTGATTTCTCTGATTACGAAAAGCTTCTTCAGACAGAACAGATTAAAGATCTGATTTACAAAGAAGTTAATACAAAGGACAGTCCTGCAAACGGTTTCCGCCCATGCGAACGAATTGCCAAGATTGCACTGCTTCCAAACAGCTTTAAGGTTGGCGAAGAGCTTAGTGCAAAGCAGGAAATGATGCGATTTAAGATTGTGGAGAAATACGCTGCTCTGATTGCAACATTGTTCTAAAAACTGATTCAATCATACGGAATCATAAGGAAAAAGCCCTTGTGCTCCCGCACAAGGGCTTTTTCTATGCCTCTTCTTTTATTGAATCTGTTTTCCGAAACTGGAACCGTGTTTCTGCCAATACAACAGCCACAAAAATCAACACGCATCCAATGCCCATTCTGAGCGTGAGTTTTTCGTGCAAAAACAACGTGCTGAACAAAACCCCGAACACAGATTCAAAACTCAAAAAAAGAGAAGCAAGCGAGGACTGCACGTATTTTAGTCCAATGTTCTGCAGGCTGAAGCACAGCATGGTGCTCAAAAGTCCCAGGTAACACATAGAAAGAATTACGCGAGGATTTTGTATGCCGTCAGTCGGGAACGCCCCGTCATACAGCGGTGCAAAAATCCAGCCGAGCACGGCACATACCACAAACTGCAGCAGAGTAAGAAATAAGGTGTCGTCGCCCTGCTCGTTGTATTTTGCAGTCCATATAATGTGGAGTGCGTAGAAAAGTCCGCAGACAAGAGTGAGTGCATCTCCCTTGTTGAGCCCTGCAGTGTCACCGGTGCCAAGTGCAAGTAAACCAATTCCCGTCATAGAAAGAATAGCCGCAACAAATACATACCAGCCCGGCCGTTTTTTATACAAGGCCCAGCTGATGAGCGGAATCAAAATTACATAAACAGTTGTAAGAAACGCGTTCTTTCCGGCAGTCGTAAAGTCGCAGCCTATTGTCTGAGTTGTGTAAGCTGTAAAAAGAAATATGCCGGTAAGCAGGCCATGGCGAATGTAGCGCAGGTCAAGCTGCCGCCACTTTTTTATAAAAATCAACCCCATGACAAGCGCTGCCATGGAGTATCTTATTGCGATCATATAAACGGCACCAATATAGTCCAGACTGTCCTTTACAACCACAAAGGCAAAGCCCCAGATTGCGGCGGTAAGTACAAGTCCTGCACTGGCAAAAAGTGAAACAGTTTTTTTATTCATGCCTGACATTCTATCACTTTTACAGGATTTAGTATAATGTCAGGGTAGACTTAATTTATAAAAATAGCCACACTGACAATACATTTTCTTGACAAAAGTACTTCTATAGAAGTATATTTTAAACATGTCAAAGATAGTCTTATATCATGGATCAGACAAAATTCTCTCAAAGCCTCTTTTTGGACATGGCAAAATCTACAATGATTATGGACAAGGGTTTTACTGTACTCAAAACATTGAACTCGCAAAGGAATGGGCTTGTCCTACTCTTGATGACGGTTTTTGTAACTCTTATGAACTTGAAACTAATGGGCTTAGGCTTCTGGATTTTCAGTCCGAACAATTCTGCACACTTCACTGGCTTGCAATCCTTATTTGTAACCGACGCTTTGATATGGACACTCCCATCATGCGGCAGGGAGCCTTTTATCTTAAAACTAATTATCTTCCGGATATTTCTGATTATGATTTAATCAAAGGCTATAGGGCTGACGATTCTTATTTTTCTTTTGCTCAAGACTTTCTTTCTAACCAGATTTCTTATTTGCAGCTTCAAAAAGCCATGAAGTTAGGAAAGCTAGGCGAACAGATTGTTTTGAAAAGTCAAAAAGCCTTTGATCAGCTTGAATTCAAAAATTACGAAATTACAGAAGGAAAAAAATATTATAATCTGCGTCTGACTCGAATGGAAAAAGCAAAAGCTGATTATAAAAAAACGCTGGAAGATTCTGATATTTCGGGACTCTTTATTCGTGACCTGATTTTAGGAGACATAAAAAATGATGACCCGCGCTTACGATAAATTCTTTCTTCCCGGTATGATGAAGAACCTTGGCTTTGCTGTTGACTTTGCAGTAAATGGCTGCGGCCTCTCCTGCGATTCTTTTTATGATTTTTTTATTGCCTCAAAGGTTGCAAGGGAAATTGAAAACGGCTCCCCTATTTTTGTGGGCGGATGTTCCGGCACAGAGCTTGTTCTTTCTGTTTTTGACCGCGTTGGTTATGAAGCAACAACTGCAGCTGACAAAAGCTTTGACCGTTTTGACCGGACCCCTGAATATTGGGCTGGCTGGATTCTTGCCTTTTATCAGTGGGAGACAAATCTTTCTTTTGCAAAAATCCGCGACTATGTTCCCTTTTCGCAGATTGTGAATATGTATAACCCTTTACACGAAGCTCCAAAAGAAAAGTTTCTGGAGGTTATGAATAAAACAATCCTGGAAAAAACTTTAAGAAACCCAACAAACCTTCACAAGCTTAGAAAGGCAGCCGGTCTTACACAAAAAGAACTATCCCGGCTTGCAGGCGTAAACCTTCGCACACTGCAGCAATATGAAATTGGTTCCAAAGACATAAACAAAGCCAGCGGCAGAGCAATCAATTCTTTAGCCCTGGCCCTGCACTGCAATTTTTATGATGTAATGGAGCTGGACCTTCAGGAAGAATAACATATGTCATTCCCGTGCTTGACACGGGAATCTATTACTCCACCACCTTCACTGACTTCAAAAGACAATCCTTGCCGTTTATGTGAAGGCCAAGATACTCGATGTACGGTGAATACTCTTCCGTAATGCCGACAACAATCTTTTCGGCTTTTGGAATTATGTTATTGCTTTTGCCGTTATCGTAAATTTCGAGAGTACCGCCCTCCACCTTTTTCTTTTCTGGGATGAGGTAACACCAGTTTCTATCCCCGTCGATATAGTTTACAGTGAGTCTTGGATCCGGGCCTGTTTTTTCAATAACAAGCTCCAGTTTATATTTTGAAGGAACGGTGCGGGTAAGATTATTGATAGCTACATCATTCCAGAAATCAAATTGATGAGGTTCAGTCAGCAGCTCTTTACCAACAAGGCTTTCTACCTTTATTGTATTCTTTTTTACAAAGTCTGCGCTCAAAGGATATTCTTTTCCTTGCTCGGCATAAAGGACTGTATCAATATACTCTTCATCAACCCATTCGCCGGTGTGCGTATTGTAATAACACCAGTAGTCATCTTCTTCGGGAATCGGATTAAAATGAAGCGTTACATTGCAGGAACGACCGAGCTTTGTAACCTCTGCCATAAAATCCTTCATCATATTGATTCTTTCCAAAATCGGAACCTGGCGCGGTGCATTTACTTCGGAAACATAAAACGGAATATGCTTTTTGAAAAAACACTTGTCTATCTGTTCAAAAATATCTGTAATTGCAACTTTTTTAATACCATCTGAATAAAGCGGATTTATACTGTTTTCTACACCAAGCGGATATATATGGGCAATTGGAATGAGTTTGTTCTTTGCTTTATCCTTAGGAAGCTTAAAGTAGCTGGCCCACGGATTTCCAAAAGCTGCCACCATAATAAAACGGTTTGCATTGTTTCCGCCGGTTGCGCGGATTGTATCGACAATAAGCTGATTATAGCCGTTACCGATTTTGATATCGCTTTTGCAGACAGCGCAGTTCAAATCAATGGCACCATCATGACCCTCTACCTGTGGATGAATGTCATCACTCGGCTCATTCATTGTTTCAAAAATCAGATGCTCATCATAAGAATTATTAAACGCTGTTCCAATCTGAGTCCAGAAAGCTTTAAGAACTTTTTCTGAACGCTTTTGTTCTTTTGCATTTACAATAACACTTTCATAACGAACAGGATGCAGACTGTTTACTAAATCTGGACTGGTAACCTCTGTAGCCCAGAAAAATCCGCAGAGTATAACATAAAAATCTTCCTCAAGTGCCATATCAACAAACTCTTTTACTTCGCTTACAAAACGCGGATCCAGAGTGTATTTATCGTCCATAAATTGTTCTGCAGGATTAACCAGAACTCTTATTGTCTTGAATCCTCTGCTTTTGATGTTTTTAAGATTTTCTTTTCGCCTTGATTTTGGATAACCGGTAGTAGAAAAATCAAAACCAAAATCAAACTCTCTTGTTTCCTCTCCATTGAAAGCCCAGTACTGATAACCAACTCCAAGCTTTGGAACAAAATCCCAGGCATCTGCTTTTGCATTGATTGTTGTTTTTGTTGCGGTATCAACAACAGGCTTTTCATCGGTTATATGAATATTTGTATAAACAGGATTATCAACCTTTTCAAAGGTAATTTCTTTTATAGTAAACTGACAGGTGCTTGCGCCCCACGGAGAAGCTATAAGCAGCCCTTCCAGATGATCCGGATAGGCAGTAATCGGGAACACCATTTCTGTAAGATATGACGGGCAGTAAATACCTGTTTCATACCAGCTATAAGAATCCTGCCCTTCCGGGTATGCAACATGAAGCGAAAAGCCTATTCCATCCGGCGCTTCATATTTTATTCTTATGATGTTATAAGCCGAAACATCCATATTATTTAGCCAGTAAAAAAGTGTTGTTGTAGTGCGAACATCACCGTGTTTATCTATTGTTACCTTTCCGGTTTTCTTGTCATAGCTGATAGTCTTGTCATCATTCCTGGCCGGAAAGTTATTCAAATCAAGCTTGTAGATATTCTGTGCAAAAGTGAATGTCGTACAACATACCAAAATCAGAATACACCAGTTTTTTTTCATGTTCAGAAATCTCCTTTTTTGAATGACATTGTTCTACTTAAGTCCTACTCCACCACCTTCACAGACTTTACAAGAATGTTGGTGCCGTTAATCCAGAGACCGCTCCATTCTATTTCTTTGGCAAATTTTTCGGAAATGGCGATTACAATTTTTTCGTCCTTTGGGATTATTTCGTAGGTTGTATCGTTGTTATACATATTAAGTGTGCCACCCTGAACTATTTTCTTTTCGGGAATTACGAAGCGCCATTTGTTTTCTGCATCAGAATAATTCAAAGAAAGCTTTGGATCAGAACCTGTTTTTTCAACGACAAGCTCAATCTTGTATTTTGCCGGAGTGGCTCGCGCAAATTTATTTATCTGAATTGCATCCCAGTTTTCAATTTTGGCAGGGGCATCCAGAAGCTCTTTACCGACAATGCTTTCAATCTTTAATTCATTTGCTTTTACAAATTCATCACTCAGCTTATATTCTTTTCCCTGTGCAGCGTAAATAACAGTATCAAGAAATTCTTCTTCGAACCATTCACCAGTCTGAACATTATAATAGCACCAGTTACTTGCAGATGTAGGAAGAGGCTCCATCCATAAAGCTACATTGCTTGAACGACCGGGCTTATTTACTTCGCTCATAAAGGCTTTCATCATATTGATTTTTTCAATTATATTAACCGAGCGTGTTGCACCTGTTTCTGAAACGTAAACCGGAATATGCTTTTTGAAAAAGTATTTGTCCATAAGCTCAAAGTCGTGTTTGATTTTTGCCTCGCCCAGTCCATCCGAATAAATAAAGGTTTCGTAATTTTCGACACCCATTGGATACATATGTGTAATAGGAATAAGTTTGTTTTTTGATTTATCTTTTGGCATCTTAAAATAACTTGAGTATGGCCAGCCGAATGCAGCAATCATAATAAAACGGTTTGCATTGTTTCCGCCAGAAGCCCGGATTGTATCTACAATAAGCTGATTGTAGCCGTTACCGATTTTGATATCGCTTTTGCAGACTGCACAGTTTAAATCAATTAGTCCATCGTGACCATCTAACTGCGGATGAAGTTCGTCGCCAGGTTCATTCATAGTTTCAAAAATCAAATGCTCATCATACGAATTATTAAAGGCTGCACAAACCTGTGTCCAAAATGCCTTGAGAACTTTTTCTGATCTTTTCTGTTCTTTTGCATTCACTATAACGCTTTCATAACGAACAGGATTTACCTTGTTTTTTTCATTATCATCTTTTCTATATTCCCATCCCCAGTGGAAGCCGCATAAGATAACATACAAATCCTGCTCTAAGGCCAGGTCAACATAATATTTAAGTTCCTCTATAAAACGAGGAGCAAGAGTATATTCGTCATCAATAAAATGTGTTCCGGGATTCACCTGAAATCTTACAGTTTTAAAGCCTTTGTTTTTGATATTCTGAAAATCTCTTTTTGCGTTTGCTTTGATGTATCCGTTGTTCTGAAAAATATCCTCACCAAAATCAACGGCAAGATCAATTCCGCCATTCGTAGGCCAGTAATTAAATCCTGCTCCAAGCTGTGGAACAAAATCCCATGCATCGGCTTTTGCATTGATTGTAGAATTTTTAGTTGTATCAATAACAGGGGCTTCGTTCATCAGATGCGAACTAGTTTTTACAGGATTATCAACTTTTTCAAAGGTTATCTCTTTAACTATAAACTGCTGATAATCAATATTCCATGCTGCATCAAGATAAATTCCAGAGAACTTTTTTGGAAATGCCGTGATAGGAAAAACCATTTCTGTAAGATAAGAAGGACAATAAACACATCTGTCACACCAGTTAAAAGAATTATCTTCAAAATTAGCATATAATTGAAAACCGTAATCGCCCAGAACTTCATACTTTATTCTTATGATGTTGTAAGCAGAAACATCCATATTATCAAGCCAGTAAGATATACCGGCATCTGCTTTGATATTTCCATGGCGGTTAATTGTAACGGTTCCAGTTTTCTTGTCGTACGATGTAGTTTTATTATCATACCCTATAAAAGGTCCGCTCAAATCAAGTTTGTAGATATTCTGCGTAAAAGCAAGTGATGCACAGAACACAAGAATCAAAATGCAAAATAATTTTTTCATAGAAAATCTCCTGTATTTTAATTATGCAACAGCTTTTTCTAAAAAAATACAGAGTTGAACTCACAATTTTATGGCAATGTCATTGTCGGGCTTGACCCGACAATCTATTTATAAGAGAGATTCCCGTGTCAAGCACGGGAATGACACAAATATTTCACGCACGGGAATGACGATGAAATTTGTGAGTTTAACTCTCTATCGCATTCGGGTATTTTGAAGTATTATAGTTGTATGATGCGTAGGAAAACTCTTTTTATTGCTGCATTTTTTCTATCATTCTCTACTACCCTTTTTTCGCTTACCGAAAAAGAAGCGGCTGAATTTGCAGAAAGCTGGAATATTCAAAAAAATGAATTTTTAAGAACTGATGTTGTTGCATGTGCCGGTAACGAAGATAATTCGCTTTTTTTAATGGCAACAAATCAGGCAGATGGAGAACATTCTGTTGTCTGGGTTTTTCATGCAGGAACAAACAGAGATTCTAAAATCAGACCATTGTGGGATATGCTTTATACATCATCCAATTCCATAAAAAGCCTTGTATTCAGTCCTTATTCAAAAAAGTTTTATTTTACTTCGGCCTGGGCCGATGATGCTACATCAGAAAAGAACACACAGGGACTTTACATTGCAACGCAGACTTATAACACGAATCAGCCGTTTGTAAATCTAGAACATCATGTCATGGAAAATGGAATCGGGCATTTTCTTGTAAACAAAGCAGGTGTGTGGTTTTTGCATGACACTCATAGTGATGGAAATGTCTGTAAAAGCCGGCTTTATCAAATAGAAGATTCAAAAGGAAAATTTGTTTTTAAGGTACCGCGCGCTGCGCAATCCGTTACGTTCAATGCCTTTGAAAATTATGAACATCAGACAAACAAGGACAAATCCTTACTTATAAAAGCACTTTATGAAGGAGTTTTTCAAACCACAGACTACTCACTGTTAATCTGCGACAATGATTCATCTTCGTGGTGGCTTTACAACTGTGTAAACGGAAAACTAAAAAAATATGAAAGCTATTGGACTGCAAAAAAGAAAGCCCTGATTATTGATAAACGATATGACAACGGATTACTTCCAATGCTCCGCCAGCAAAAACCTTGGCAGCTTGCATTACAGGCAGTAGCTTTTGTGTGTCTCATATTTACTGCAATCTTTTTTATAATTCTGCTTATCAAAAAAATCAGACAGAACAAGCGTACAGAAAAGCTTCTCAAAGAACGCAACAAAATGATTTTTGACATTCAGGAAAAGGAGCGTGCAAAAATAAGCCGCGACATTCACGATTCGGTTGTTCAGGATATACGCGTGCTCAGGCTCGAAACAGAAAATCTTGTTGTTGATGAAGCTTCCCGCCCACGCCAGACAAAGATTGCAGATCTTGCTACGGATTGTATCATCAAGCTGCGCAACATCTGTTACAATCTTGCGCCTGCAGAATTAACAAGCCACAACGAAGGCGACTCTGCAAAGGTTGAGCTCATTTCTATAATCAATTCTCTGGTACAGCAGTTTAGCGCACGCACCCATATTCCGTGTGTTTTTAAGGTAGAAGAAGGCTTTGAATATCCGGTGCTTGAAAAAGAAAAAACTCAGAATCTTTTCCGCGTAATCCAGGAAGCGCTTACAAATATAGAAAAGCATTCTTATGCAACGCAGGCTTCTATATTTATGAAAAAAGACGGCGGTTCACTTTTGATTTATGTTACTGATGACGGAATCGGTATGGACACAGAGCATCTTAATTTATCAAATGATTCTCATCGAGGCTTAAGAAATATGAAAGAAAGAATGGAGCTTATTGGCGGACAGATAGAATTTTTCTCAAAGCCAAATGAGGGGCTTGAAATAACGATGAAATTGTCAGTCTGAATCGTCATTGCGAGCCCGAAGGGCGTGGCAATCTACATGCAAAAAGGCATTGAAATACCTGGATTGCCGCGCTACGCTCGCAATGACGGGGCTATGGAGTATTTATGAAAAACACTTTATATATTGTAGATGACCACAACATGGTACGGAACGGTTTAAAAGCCTGGCTCGAAAATCATTCCGAGTGGCGTGTTGAAAAAGATTTTGCTACTTCGGCAGAATGCCTCAAATGTCTTGAATATATTGGAAAGTCCTTACCTGAAATTATAATTGTCGATGTTCAGCTTATAAACGAGACAGGCTTTGACCTTGTAAAAAAAATCAGTAGAAAATGGCCCAATATAAAATGCGTTATGTATTCAATGTATGATACAACAGGCTTTGTTCTACAGGCAAAAGATTCTGGTGCAAAAGGCTACATTTCCAAGGTTGCAAAAGAAGAAGAACTTGTGCACTGTCTTGAAGTTGTACAGAACGGCGGAACTTACATAGAACAATACATGGCCGAAGCACAAAATAAAATTGATTCCATAGTATCTATTCTTTCTAAACAGGAACGAAACATTTTTGAAGCCCTGCTTCAGGAAAAATCAAACAAACAGATTTGCGATGAACTTTTTATTTCTCCCCGAACGGTAGAAAACTATACCAGCAGGCTTTATGCAAAGATTGGGGTTAAGAACAGGGAAGAATTGATAGAAAGGTTTAAATGATTATATAAAAAAAGCGGCAATCCATTCATAAATATGGATTGCCGCGCTACGCTCGCAATGACGGGCTATTTTATAACCAGCTTATCCAGCTTCCAGATGTCTCTTACGTAGTCTTCAATGGTGCGGTCGCTCGAGAACTTGCCGGAGTTGGCAATATTAATAAGTGCCTTGCGGGCCCATGCTTTTTTGTCTGCATAGGCGGCGGCGATTTTTTCCTGGGCCTTGCAGTATGAATCAAAGTCGGCAAGAACGTAGTAAACGTCAGGGCGCTGACCTTCTACACCGTATACGAGAGAGTCGTGGAGCTCCTTGAAGAGCTGGTGGGTTGGGTCATAAGTTCCGTCTACAAGCTGTTCGATTACCTTTGAGAGAGCCGGGTTGCAGTCGATATATTCCTGTGGATTATATGAGTGCTCAGCTTCCATCTTCTTGATTTCTTCTGTCAAAAGACCGAATACAAAGCCGTTTTCCTTTCCTGCTTCTTCAAAGATTTCGATGTTGGCACCGTCCATAGTTCCAAGTGTCAAAGCACCGTTTACCATGAACTTCATGTTTGAAGTACCAGAAGCTTCGTAGCCGGCAGTAGAAATCTGCTCTGAAACATCTGCAGCAGGGAAGATTTTTTCTGCAACAGAAACGCGGTAGTTTTCTACGAATACAACACGGATCTTTCCACGAACGCGGCGGTCGTTGTTGATTCTGTCGGCAACTGTATTAATAAGCTTGATGATAGACTTTGCACGACGGTAACCACTTGCAGCCTTTGCACCAAAAATAAAGGTTCTTGCAGGAGGATCAAAGTTAGGCTCTTCTACAAGGCGGTTGTAAAGGTACATGATGTGGAGCACGTTGAGGAGCTGGCGCTTGTACTCATGAAGACGCTTAACCTGAACATCAAAGATTGATTCAGGATCAAGGAATTCGTTCTGTGTGTGCTTAAGATAGTCTGCAAGGTCCTGCTTGTTTTCCATCTTGATTTTGATAAGCTCGTTGAGTGAAGCTTCATCATCAGCAAACTTTTCAAGCTCCTTAAGCTTCTTCAAATCCTTTTCCCAGCCGTGACCAATGCGCTGTGTAATAAATTCAGAAAGGCGTGTATTTGCATTCAAAAGCCAGCGGCGCTGAGTAATACCGTTTGTCTTGTTGTTGAACTTCTGAGGGTAAATTGCATACCAGTCTTTAAGCTCTGCAGTTTTCAAAAGCTCTGTATGAAGAGCAGCAACACCGTTTACGCTGAAGCAGGCATGAATTGCCATCCAGGCCATGTAAACCATGTTGTTGTGAATGATTGCCATGTGCTCGTGCTTGTAATAATCGTTAGGGAACTTCTGGCGAAGCTCAATTACAAGACGGCGGTTGATTTCTTCTACAATCTGGTAGATACGTGGAAGCAGTCCCTGGAAAATAGAGATCGGCCATTTTTCCAAAGCTTCTGCAAGGATTGTATGGTTTGTATAAGCAAAGGTGTGAGTTACAACGTTCCAGGCATCATCCCAGCCTACATTGTAGTCATCCAAGAGGATACGCATAAGCTCAGGAATTGCAACTACCGGGTGAGTATCGTTGAGCTGAATTACATGGAAGTCTGCAAAGTGGCTGAAGTCTGTTCCGTGGTTTGCAACATAGTGGCGTACAAGGTCCTGGAGCGAAGCAGAGCTGAAGAAGTACTGCTGCTTAAGACGGAGTGCCTTACCGCTTGGACCGTTATCATTAGGATACAAAACGCGGCTGATATTTTCTGCGCTGTTCTGGCGTTCTACGGCGCGGTTGTATTCCATGTTGTTAAAGAGCTGAAGATCAAAGCCGTTCGGGCTAGATGCCTGCCACAAGCGGAGTGTGTTTACAGTGTTTGTTCCAAAACCGATGATTGGCATATCATAAGGAGTAGCTGTAACCTCCTCTGCGTTTTCAATAAAGAAGCGTGGCTGACCGTCCGGAGTTTTTCCGTAGCAGATGTTTCCGCCGAACTTTACTGTAACGGCAAGGTCAGAACGTTTGATTTCCCAAGGGTCGCGGTGTGCAAGCCAGTTATCAGGATATTCTACCTGGTAGCCGTCTTCTACACGCTGCTCAAACATACCGTATTCATAGCGGATACCATAACCGTGTCCAGGATAATCAAGAGTTGCAAGTGAGTCCAGGAAGCAGGCAGCAAGGCGTCCAAGACCACCGTTTCCAAGACCTGCATCAGGCTCTTCGTCTTCAATCATATCAAAGTCGATGTTCATTTCTTTAAGAACTTCTTTTACAGAGTCTTTGATTCCTGCATTTATAAGGTTATTGCTGAGCGCACGTCCCATAAGGAACTCTGCAGAAAGGTAATAAAGCTGCTTTACAGGTTTTTTATCGTATTCTGCGCGGGTTGCCATCCAGTTAGGCATAATGATTTCTATTGCACTTGCAGACACAGCATCAAAAAGGTCATGCTTGTTTGCCTGCGAAATGTCCTTTCCATACTGACGACGCAAACGGGCAGAAAGGTTTTCTTTGAATTGTTCTTTGTTGAATTCCATTTAAAAAGTCTCCTATAAAAATCGAGTTTACTTTTTACGATGAGTTTTTCTATAATCATTAATTTTACATCAAAACCAGTGGATTTTCAATTAAAAACGGGTACCGGCACGCTACCTTTTTATCCTGATATTAGTGAGTGCACACTGGTCGCCGGTCAGGGCTACATAAACATCCTTTATATCTTGATCAAGCGTTGTGGTATTTTTTATGGAAATGCCGCCGTTTTCGGTAGTAACGGTGATTACATTTGCTTTACGCTGGATAAAAACCTTGCTGTCAAAGCCAATGCGGTTCATAACCTTCCAGACATCCCAGCCGGTAAAGCCGTCATTTTTTACAACTACGAGCTTGTTTTCTACACCGTCTGCGGCTTCCCAGTTTTCGCCGTCAAAACGGATAAGAGCGTATTCCATAAAGTCCGGGCCATTCAACTTTCCGTCTTTGGAAGAATAAACTGCAAGGAACGGACAATGCCACACAAGTCTTGCAGTAGGCAGGCTTTTTGAATGGAACGAAAGCTCCATTCCGTCGCTAATCAAAATTCCTTCTGCGGCGGCAGTACGATATCCGTCAACCTGAACATTAGGAATATCACCTGCGGGCTCTGTAATATAACTTACTTCCGGCGCAATTCTTGGAATATAATCTTCGGTAACAGCAGAGCCGGTTTTGTTAATTATTACATCGTGAATAAAACAGTTTTCTCCGGTAAGCGAAAGATATGCATAGCGGGAATTATCCGGCAAAGCAATGGTAACATAAATAGTGTGCTTTCCATCAAGAATTTTTATAAGTACATGATCCTTTACTTTTACGGCTTCTACATCGTATTCTGCATAATCATGTTTTTTTGCAATTCCGCTTGCCGTTATATCAAAAGGGAGAGTCTTAACCTGAATGTCTCTTGCACCAACATTCTGCACAGTACCATCAAAACGCACCTGCGCATATTCATAATAATTTAATTCTTTAGCAAGCTGACCTTCATCGTGGA
Organism: Treponema sp.; assembly: GCA_017616165.1. GTDB lineage: Bacteria > Spirochaetota > Spirochaetia > Treponematales > Treponemataceae > Treponema_D. Next base: position 3,913 of record JAFZYR010000023.1, on the reverse strand, counting down.
TGCGTCCATCAAGAGAATCAAAGATAATAAAGGAAGGTATTGAAGCTTCGGGTTTTGCACCTTCATGAAAAGTACTTTTAAGATGAAGCCTCATTGGTACTCTATAAAGAAGAATTCCTTCCGAAACTGCATCGCGGTATTTATTACACTCAAGCTCGTCTGTTCCGGCAAGCTCTTTTACATCCTGTTTTTCTTTCATTGAATATTCAGAATCAAGATCTATAAGATGAAGCATTATTTTTGCAATTTCAGGATCAAACTGGGCACCCGAACCCTTTACAAATTCTTCGCGTACCTTCTGCTGTGGAATTGGATCACGGTAGCTTCGTTTAGAAGTCATGGCATCGTAGGCATCGGCTACAGCAACAATGCGTGCAATTTCCGGAATATCTTCGCCTTTAAGCTTTTCGGGGTAGCCCTTGCCGTCATAGCGCTCGTGATGATGATTTGCACCTATACTCAAATAAGGATACTCGCTGATGCTCGAAAGAATCTGGTTTCCCATTACTGTATGTTTTTTTATAGCTTCATATTCCGCATCCGAAAGCTTTCCTTCCTTATTGATGATTTCATTTGAAATACCGATTTTTCCTACATCATGAAGAAGAGCAGCATAATAAATTTCCTGACACTCTTTTTCGCTCTTTCCCAAAAGCTGGGCAATTTTTCTTGAATACTCACCTACTCTGGAAGAATGTCCGTGCGTATATTTATCCTTTGCATCTATTGCGTTTACAAGTGCCTTTGCAGTCTGTTCAAAAAGCTTTTGCGCACTATGCTGGCTTTTCTTTAAGTATTCAATTTCCAGCTGGTTAGCGCGCTCTGCAGTATTGTTAATATCAACAAGAGCAAAAATATACAGAAGAACGGCCGCACCTACTATAGAAATATTTGTAAGTGAAATTCCATAAGTAAAAATCTGCCCGATTGAGGCAACAATCGGAATAGTCGTAAAGAACAAAAGTGAAATTCTTACTACACGGCTAAGGTGATAGTACAAATCAAAAATAGACGAAAGCTGAATTGCCAGGGTTACCAGCGGAACAATATAACAGATTATAAAAAGAGGTCCTCGAACATAATGATTGGTTTCATCAAAATAATAATACCAGCCTGTAAACTGAGAAATTATGAGCATTAAAATTCCAACGGCAATCAGAATGCCTATAATTCTGAGTCTTTTCGGAATGGTTTTGGAAGTACTTTTTGTTGTGAATAAATCTTCCAGATAAATATTAAAGGCATAAATAACAAAAAGCGTAAAAAAGAAAACTAAAAAATTAGAAATGCGGACCATGTACCAGCCAAGTTCACTTGTATTGCCTCTGTAAATATATGCAAGCCGGTCTGCCAGCAGCATGATTGCCGCACTACTTTCGGTCAGTAAAAGGCCGATTCTTTTTTTAATGGAGATAGATTTTGTAATACAGGCAAAGAAAGCAAGAAGTATACAAATACTGCTAAGAACGAGCATAATGTTTAATTGATGTAAACGTATATAATCAAACATTCTTTGTATTCCTCTTTTATTTTCCTATAAGCATTACCGTTGCCCCCGAAAGAAGCACGTAACGGCGCTGTTCTCTAAGAAGCTCTTCGGTGCCGGGCTGGGCAATATCTTCGGGGCTAGCAAGTGAAGTATCTGCAACCAGATACCATTTTCGTCCGTCGGCAAGAGCCGGAAGCGTTATTGTAAGATCATAGATATCTGTATTTGTTGCAATGTAAAAATCGGTGTCACCAGAACCTGCACCATTAAGCTTGAATGCAAGAAAGCGCTTTTGCTTAGCCCAGTCCGGGTTCTTTGCATTTATGTCGTACCAGGCAATTTCGGGAACAGTGTTTTTATCGTAGCAGTCTGTAAAAAACTTTGTGCGGCTGAACACGTTGTGGGCCTTGCGGTAGGCAATGAGATTTTTTGTAAAGCGCACAAGGCCTTCGTTCTTTTTTGCGAGCGTCCAGTCTATCCAGCTGATTTCGTTATCCTGGCAGTAGGCGTTATTGTTACCACCCTGGGTGCGGCGCATTTCGTCTCCGCCAAGCAGCATAGGTACACCCTGCGAAACAAAAAGATATATAAGGTAGTTTTTGATTTTGCGGATTCGCTGTGCCTGGATTTTCGGATTTGTGCACTCCCCTTCGTAGCCGTGATTATAGCTTAAGTTGTCGTCGGAGCCGTCGCGGTTTTCTTCGCCGTTTTCTTCGTTGTGCTTGTGATTGTAGGTAACCAGGTCGTTGAGCGTAAAGCCGTCGTGAGCTGTAATAAAGTTGATTGACGCTGTTGGTGCGCGGCCACTATGGTTGTAGCAGTCTGAGCTTCCTGCAATGCGGGTTGCTGCGGCGGTTGTTGCGTCGTCGTCTCCGCGGATAAAGCGGCGGATATCATCACGGAAGCGGCCGTTCCATTCGGACCAGCGGTTTTCTCCAGGGAGTGAGCCGCCCGGAAAGCCTCCAAGCTGGTAAAAGCCTGCACAGTCCCAAGGCTCTGCAATGATTTTTGTTTTTGCAAGAACAGGGTCCTGACTGATTGCAGCTGTTACAGAAGGCATGTCGTAAGGAATCGGGGCCCCGTTTGGTGCACGTGTCAAAATAGAAGCAAGATCAAAGCGGAAGCCGTCTACGTGCATTTCCATAACCCAGTAGCGCAGGCTGTCTATAATAAACTGAGCGGTTACCGGATGATTACAGTTTACGCTGTTTCCGCAGCCGCTGAAGTTCATGTAATACTGCTTGTCATTTTGTGGAAGCGAATAATAAACATCGTTTTGAAGTCCGCGGAATTCAAAGGCATAACCGCGCTCGTTTCCTTCGGCAGTGTGATTGTATACAACATCAAGAATTACTTCTATGCCGGCCTTGTGAAGCTCCTTTACCATCTGTTTGAACTCGCGTACAGGACCACCCGGAGAGCGATCGGCGGCGTAGGAAGTTTTTGGAGCAAAAAATCCGATTGTTGAATAGCCCCAGTAATTTACAAGTGCACAGCCGGTCTTTGGGTTGGAGTTGGCATTTTCGTTTTCGTCAAATTCAAAAATCGGGAGAAGCTCTACGGAGGTTACGCCAAGCTCTCGCAGGTAGTCAAGCTTTTGAGTAAAGCCCTTGTAGGTACCCGCAATTTCCGGAGCCACGTCTGAGGTTGTTGAAGCCGTAAAGCCTTTAAGATGAGTTTCGTAAATTACAGTTTTTTCAAGCGGATAGTTGAGCGGCTTGTCGCCTTCCCAGTCAAAGCTGTCGTCTACAACAACACATTTTGGAAAGTCAGAAAGATCCTTAAGCTCGCCGCCTTCGTTTGCAGCAAAGCCCTGGCGGTGCTGTGCGTTGTAGGAACGGAAAACCGAGCCTATGGTAAAGGCCTTGGCATATGGGTCAAAAAGATATTTGTTTGGATTAAAGCGAAGTCCGCGGGTCGGCTCGTAAGGTCCGTCCACCTTGTAAAGATAAAGTGTGCCTACCTTAGCCCCGCAAAGTTCAATATGCCAGATGTCGCCGGTACGGTTTATAGCCGGGTCCAGCGCAATTACTGCATACGGCTGCTTTGCCATGTCATCATCAAAAAGACAAAGGCTCACCGCAGAAGCGTCCCTGCTATAAATTGAAAAATTCACACCGTTTGCAGTTATAGTCGCACCAAGCGCCAACGGTGTTCCAGCATTTGTTATTACCTCGGGCATAAGAATATAATACCACAAATATCGGTGAATAGGAATATATATATTTTTTTTATAATTTTTTCATTTTTTTTAGTGAATCTTTGTAATAAGTGCCTTTTTTTGGGTCAAGTCCAAATTCTGGTGTAAATTCCAATCCTAATATAATGATATATGACTAAGCAGCTTCAAGAGCCTGCCTTTGTGCAACGGCTATTGACTGCATTTTTATTTTCACTTCAAGCGTTATTTTTTCTGGTGATTTT
>JAFZYR010000002.1 GCA_017616165.1 Treponema sp. | reverse complement strand
TTCGGGTAGTTTTGACATAAACTACTACTTATTTGTCTTGATTGTTTCCTTCCCTGATCTGTCAAAGAACTGTAAAATGCCGCAACGGGTTGTTGCGACGTGCGGTATTTAATATATATCACCGTGAAAAAAGTGTCAAGAGTGCGACACGCGATTTTTACATTTTTTTTAAAATTTTAGATTGCCGCGCTTCGCTCGCAATGACGAAGTGATTCGCTCGCAATGACGGGACGTGCCACATTGTACGCCTCGCAATGACGAGGGCGTGGCACTCTGCGCTTACGGTCTTCGGATTGCGATCAAAGTAATATCGTCGGCCTGCTTGTCTTCGGTTACCCAGGCATAGCGGGTTGTATTAGGGTCTTCGAGTGCGCGTTGCTTTTCAAGGTCGGTGCGGTTCTGACCTGCATCCTGCTCTTGAGTTTTGCGGCCGCGCTTTTTAGAAGGCTTAGCCTGCTCTTCGGTCTCCTGAGGCTTTGGCATACAATACTTAGAATACAAAACAAAATGCTTGCGTAAGAATTCATCAACAATCTTTTCTACTTCGACTTCGTCATCAACGCGGACATCAGGAGCCTTTACCATACGGAACACGCGTTCTACAGCTGCAAGACCGATAATGGTTTCGTCAATTGTTCCTTCGCAATCACTAAAGTCAAATTCCAGCACCTCGGTCTGGTTAGGATTTTCCTGCTTGGTAAGCACGTACTTTTTCCTTCCGCTTATTGCTTCTATTACATCGCGGACACGGTCGGCACCAAACTGCTCCTTCTGATCCAGCACCTGTACAGATTTTGTTTCCTGTCCGGTACGAGGGTCTGTTCTTACATCCTCCTGAACCGTCTGCTTAACAACATAGTTTTCATCACGAACAAGACGCTCTGCTTCATCAATACCGTCAGTATAAAGGTAAAGAACATCACCATGCTTGAGCGTAAGCTTTTCTACCTTATAACCGCCGCTTGTCATTTCTACTAAGTCTGTAGAAACACCACCGGCCGTTGGAGTATTTGAAAGTGTAATTTCACGAAGCTGTCCTGTAGCGCCATCAAGAATATGAATCTTGTTATCACCGGCATTACAGATATTGAGCTCACCTGTATTCTTATTATAAAGACTGATATTAATAGTACTGAATTTTCCGCGGGTTCCCAGATCAAAAATAAAATCATTTACTGCCGAAACAAACTTCTTGAGGTTTACACCCTGCTTGTTGTACTTCCAGTCAGAAAAATAATAGAAGTCCTTAAACTTGGTTGCAACAACCGAAACCAGAAGCGCTGCCGGTACACCATGGCCCGAAATATCACACTTGATAAATACATACCAGCTGTCATCAAGCTTTTTGTAATCAAAGTAGTCTCCCGAAACCGCAGAGTCTCCCTTATAGAAGGCATACAAATCAAGCTTGTCTTCATTAAGCTTAACAACAGGAAGCTTGCGTCCGCCTTCTCCATCCATCAAAGGAATAAAGCGCTCCTGAACTGCCTTACCGTCAAGCTGAAGGAATTCCTCGTAGGCCGCAAGACCAGCCGACAGCGTCATCTTATTTACTACATCACCAAGGCGTCCTATTTCATCCTTAGACTTAATATCAATATGCTTCTTTTCAAGCTTCTGTCGTTCGCGGACAGATTTGGTCATAAGAGTACCAACCTCTACAAGATGTGTCTCCAGTTTTTTAATTGGCTTAACGATAAGACTTGCAAGCAGCCAGGCACCAAGCGCACCAAGAATAACCGCAGCTAAAGCAGACAGTGCACCGGTAATATAAATCTTACGAACCTCGGCACGCAGCTGGTCTACAAGGTCCTGTACACTAACCTCCATAAAGATTGCGCCATGCAGATAGTTGTCTGTGTTTCCTGAGCGATACAAAACCGGACGATAGAAAAGATAATCTGTTACTTCGCTTTCCATCATATTATTTGTAAAGGCCGGATACGATGAGCTGTTCTGCCCTGCAATAGTTGTCAAAAGACTGTTGAGCTCGTTGCGCAGCTTTGTAGTTGTATCTGAAACTATCTGACGACGAAGATTACTTTCTTCATCTGTCTTGAGTGCAAGCTCTGTATTTTCCTGAGAGAAAAGCGTAATCTGCTTTGAAATATCCGAAGCCTGCTGAACTACCCTTGCGTTTAATCCGTCATAGCGCTTAAGGATATCGAGAATCTGTTCATCTATAATACGGGTCTCGCCCGCAACAATTCCGTACTCTCCGTAATTTGTTACCTTCTGACTTATTGCAGGATCGTTGGAAGCCCATACATAGCTGAGTGCATTTACGCCATCATCTTCATTTACACTCGAGCTTTTTGTTCCAAGAATTGTAATGTATTTAACCTCGGCCATGGCATCTTTTTGTGAAGGAAGTGAACCAAGCTCAAGGTCGTTTTCGGTAGGCAAAAAGTTTTTTACTCCCGAAGAAAGACTTTCCATAAGAACGTCAATTCGGTTCTGGAGCGCTGTAACCAGAGTTTCCTCCTGGGTGGCAATCATGTTGTTTCCGTTCTGAATGGTAACGAAAAGAACAACAATGGCAACCAGTACAATTGTAAAGCCTACAAGTCGGCCTCTTAAGCTTCGCTGCTTTTCTTTCTTTGTTTTATTCTTGAGTGATGGCATAGCGTCTCCCGAAATAAGTGCCTTTATTTCCATTGATATTAATTTTTTCTCTTTTCTGCGCTGAACTGCAAACACAACTACAGCCTGAACGCACGCAATTATAAACAGTGCAAGCAGGAACGAAAGCAGAGTTGCAATTGTGAGCGTAAATCTAACTGACTGTGTTACAGCCTTATATTTGTTACGGACTATGTAATCCGGCTGAATTTTTACTGTACCGTTCTGTAATATAGAAAGAATTTGACCGCTCATGTAAAGTCCACGGTCTGTATGAACAAGTCCTACCTTATAAAGTCCTTCGTCCAGGTCAATTCCGATTTTTACTTCGCTAATCTTGCTGTCGGAAACCACCTTGAACTGACCGTCATCCTTTTTGAGCACAAGGTCGTAAGGTGCAACACCATCGCGATCTATATATATAGTAGAAATTGTTCCTTCATAGGTAAATCCGCCACCAAAAATCTCCATCTCAGGCTCTCCAATCTCGTTAAGCTGCTGGCTTGCCGAAGAAATAAAGGTCTGCGGACGATATTTGTTCAAAATAATAAGGATTGAACGGGCCTTTCCAACGTTACCAACCTCGTCTATTGCATTTACAGAGAAGCGGTACACACCGTTTGCCTGATTATTAAAGGTGCGGGTTTTGAGCGAAGAGGTCTGAATGTTTCCGCGCAGGGTGATTTCCTTTTGCAGCTCCTTGTTGTAGCGGTCGTACAGAGTCTGAATCTCCTGCTCTACCCGGCTCTGGCTGTAGGAAATGCGGTGGGTTTTATTTTCTACCAGGGTCTTTGGAATTGCACCAAGGTAGGTAAGCTCATAGTTATAGCCTGCAACATCCACGTCCACAGAATTCTGCCAGGTAAAGGCAAGTGTATTTGAATCTGCAAAGCCGTACTTGTCCAAGGTCGGAGCATTTGGAACAGGTGCCTCCGGTGGAGTAAGGTCACGGTGGTAGCTTATCTTTGCGGCCTCTGACCAGTTGCCGGCCTTATCCTGAACACGCACAAGCAGGTTGTAAATTCCGTCGTCATCTGCCTGAACATTGATTGTCTTGATGTTTGTAAAATTCTGAACTCGTGCCTGCGGAGTCTGATTATTGTCCTTGCCCCAGGTGTATGAGTAACCGTTTATGCCCGAAGAATCATCCGGGAAGCCAATCTGAATATATACGTTTTTGTCGCGGCTGCGTTTGCCTTCTCTGAAGGAAGAAGCCGTGAGTCTTGGAGGAGAAACAGTTGTATCGGGCAAAAGCACCGCAAGGTTATTTGAGTTTTTGTTGCTCTGCTGCCAGATAAAATTAAGCTGACCGCCAATAACGAGTGCATTTGCAAACATATTGGAATAAGAGTTTTCTACGAGAGTAAGGCTTTCCCAGTCGTTACCGGCTTTTTCTGCCATGTAGATTGCTTCACTACCGGTGCGGGTGTCAAACCACAAAACATAAAGATGGCCCTTGTATTCAAACAGGCTTGCGCGGCTTGAGTTTCCCTTGTCACTTACCTTTACTGCAGAGCGTGCAACAAGTCCGTTTTGTGTAAGCTTTGCAGACCAGATTGCGGCACTTACCGATTCCATGCGCTCCCATACTACATAAAGCTCGCCGCCGTAATAATACAGATACGGGCGCTGGTTCTGGAAGTTTGCAAAGTCTCGTTTTTCGCTTGAAGGGAATGAGGCCTGGTCTGTAAGTAAAACCGGTGAGCTCCAGTTTTTACCGCCGTCAGAAGTAAAGGTGCTGTACAGCTGGTACGAAAGTCTGTTGGTTACGCTAGAAGAATAGTAGGCCTGGAATACAACAAGGTCTCCGCCAAACACACTCTTTTGGAACGGAACAAAAGGATTACGCATGCCCTGGCAAGGTTCAAACTGCTTAAAGGCGCTCCAGCTTTTTCCATCCTTTGATTCTGAATAGTAGATATAAAAAACATCGTTTTGAGATGCAGAGGTATAAAGTCTGTAAGAGCCGTCGGAACAGGTGTACACACGAGGCGCAATAAAGATTTTGTCGGAAGAAATGTCGGTGCGGGTAAAGCTTGCACAGTTGTCCTTGGAAACAAAGGCCGAAACCTGCATTTTGTCCGAAAGCACTGTTACAAGCACAGACTTGTCGTTGCCGGTGGTAACAGAAAAAATATCCGGAACCTCGCCCGAATAGGTAAAAGGTCCTGCAAACTTAAGGTTTTCGGTATAGCGGGTAGAGCTTGTTGTATAAACGCGGCAGCTGAGCCAGATCTGGTTTTTAGAAGGAACAACATCCTGCCAGAAAACATAAGAGGCACCGTCAGTATTCACCGTTACAGGAAAGCGTGCGTCTGTGGAGGTAATAACCTTAGGATTTTCCCAGTAGTATTTTTCGGCGGCAAAGACCGGCAAGCACGCTGCGGCCAATACCAGCGCAAGAGCAATAAGAGAAATTAGCTTTTTTGGCTTAAACAAACTGCGCATCATACTACAACTGAGATTGAATCTTGTTGTTCAAATCCTCCACTTCCTTTAGTTTAATATTATTTGGATTATTATTTAACAGCCTGAGCATGTAAGTATTTGCTTCATCAATATTTCCGTTCTGATAAGCCTTCTTGGCCTGAGTAAGCAGGTTCTGGTCATCGCTTGACAAAACGATGATTGAGCTTGAACCAAGCTTGAGCGAAATATTATCCTTGAGGGTCTGGGCAGTTCTGTTATTTGGATTAAGCTTGAGCGCTTCGTTAACTGTTTCCAAAGCCTGATTAAGCAGGGTTGTATTGCTGCCTGCCCTGTTATACTGATTTTGTGCCTGGGTTGTAAGTCGTGAAGACTGAGCGGCTGCACTGTTATCTACAGGGCGCTGCCTCATTCCAAGCTCAATTTCGAGGTTATAAATTACATCCTTAAGTCCCTTATAGTCCGGAACAAGATTGTAGTAGTCGGTAAGAGTATTATATGCCTGAGTTCTTGTATCCTTGTTCTTGCTCTGGGCAATTGCAGTCTGAACCTTCTGTGCAAATTCTTCATCAAACTTGGCAGGGTCACGCAGGCGGTCTACCTTGAGCATGAGCAGCGATGCTTCCTGGTTCAAAGGATAAACTGCCTTAAACTTATTCAGGTTTTCTATTGCGCTGTCCAGAGCGGCTTCTGCCTCGGCGGTCTTACCCTGCTTCATGTACTGCTCGCCTTCGTTGTAATACTGGTAGGCAATACTCAACAGCTGAGACATTTCGGAATAAAGAGGATCCGACGGCAAGAGCACACGACCGGTCTTCATGGAAACTGCAGTATTTACAAGCTCCAGGAAGTCTTCAAACTCAGGGTTCTTTTCGGTGTGAGTTTCGGCCCACTTATTGATTGCCGCATTAATGAGGGTTTCTGAATCCTCGTAGCGGTCGTAGTTAAGTGCCTCGCGGGCTTCGGTATAAAGACGTCGGGATTCCTTTACGACAATTTCGTTCTTGGCGTCCATAATCTTTGTACTAAGCTCAACCTTTACAGCGTCGGCAGATTCTCTAAGCTCAACATTATCATAAACTGCAAGAGACTGTGCATACATTTCGCTTGCTTCAAGCAGCAGACTTTCGGCTTCGGTAAGATTTTCTCTTGCAAGAGCATCGCGCGAAGCACTGATGAGTGAGTCTGCATAATTCTTGGAATAAGCGGCTTCTTCGAGCAGGCTTGCCATTTCCTGACTGCTTTGCAAAGACTGAACGCGGTTAAGCTCCAGCTCTGCCTTCTTATTCTGAATATAGGCAACGGCAGAATCTACAACAGAAACAAGCTCCTGGTTTTGCAGCCAGTCTTCGTGTTCGTTAAGATTCTGGGTAAGTGTATTCTGCTTTTGTGTAAGCTCGTCTACATAACCTGCAGAAAGCACGCGTGACTGCTCGTACATCTTCTGTGCAAGGTCCGGATACATATAAACAGGGTTTCTCTGAACTCCGGCCTTGTTTGCGTAATCTAGCAGGGCAGCTGCATCATTCTTAATTGAGTTATAAACACTCTGCTCAAGATGCTCGTCAAAGCCGCGTGAATAAACCGAAGCCTTTTCCTTGTAGTCCGAAACCTCTGCAACATAAGTATCTGAATCATTCTTATAGCTTTCGGTAATGAGCGTCCACGAATCTGTCATAGAAGAAGCAGAAACATTGAACAGGGTTTCCAGATACAAAGCATAGCGCTCGCTGTGTTCGCTCCAGTCGAGTCTTCCGGCATCCTGTTCCTGGTCAAGCTCATTGTAAGCCCTGCCCCATTCATAAGAGTCTGTCTGATGCTGGCTCTTTGCTCCAAGAATTGTGCTCATGCGGAATACAGAATCAAACAACTGAGAAACTGCCTGAATGCCCTGAGCAATAATCTGATTCTGGGTAGTCTTTTCTTTTTCAAATTCTTTTGTAATTGTCATAAGGTCTGCAGTTTTCTGACACAGGCCGCTTTCGTAATCAAGAGAAATATCATAGGCAGGGTACGGAGCATAAGTCTGTCCGTCATCTTCAGTCAAAAGTGCATAAAGAGAATTTGTCTTTTTACCAAGTGCCCCGTAATTGCTTACAGGCGCAACATATCTGGCCGAATTTGAAAGACTGTCGTAGTCGGCATAAGACTCCAGAAGCACCTGAGGCAGAGCTGCAAGATAAGTATTGCTGTAAGAGCTAACCTGAGCGGCTATAGCTTCCTTCATCTGCTCTACGCTGCTCCAGTACTTTCCGTCAATGGCTCCAAGAATGCCCGAATGAACCGGACTTTGAACTCCAAGAATAAAGCGCTGCATAAACGGCAGGTAAGAAGCATCTGTAATTTCGCTGTCGAGCTCGCGCTGCTTTTCGTAAAGGGCCTTAATTTTCTGGCCGCACTCGTAAACCTGGTTTCGCACCTGAGCATATCGCTGGAAGACTGCTTCTACTCTTGTAAACAGTGTATTAGCCTGTGAATAATCATCATTGCGAACTGCACGAACAAACTGACTAACCGCATTATCAAATTCCTTTTGAAGATCGTTGTCGCGGTAACGTACAAGTGTTTCTTCAAGCTCGGTCATTATTGCAGTTGCAGTATCCGTCATTTCCGGATTTTCTGTTTCGTACATGTCGTAGTATTCGTCTTTATAAATGTCAAAGCCCTGCTCCTGTACATAAGCAATGGCTTCGTTGTAGCTTCCGTTTTCTGTAAGGCTTGCAGACTGCTCCTGGATTGTATCAAAAAGATATGCGTAATACTTAAACAGGTGCATCTCTTCGAGCATATCAATCATGCGCTTAATTTCGTCAGGCGGATTTTTTTCTATGCTGCGCATCTGCAGAATAATCTTGGCCGGAGTTTCGTGGTCTTCCGGATTTTCTGTGCTGGATTTGATGGCGCGTTCTGCAAGTACGGAATACTGCTTACGCCTGTTCATGATAATTTTTATGAGGCGCTGTGCGTTATCAAAATAGTCCGGTTTTTTTTCGATGTAAAGATGAAGCTGCTTGAGTGCTTCGGTATAGTCGGTTTTTCGGATGAGACGTTCAATTTCGAACAGGGACATAACCTCGCCGCCATTGTCATCCATCTCAATCTCGTCTACAATCTGAGCGGAACAAGGCACAGTAATAAAGAGGAAAATTATAGCTGTTAGAAAAAGACGGAGTTTTCGTTTCATCGTCATTCTACCATTCTATTTATCATTATATTTTCGGCAAATTTCTTATAAAAATATACCTTATATATAAGAGAAAAAAAACCGAAAATGTAGTATCATTTAAGCAACTTTGTGTAAAAAATGAGGAATATGAAGGCTTTTTGGGCTAAAAAATACATTTTTCCGGTAGTTCTCACCCTTTTTGTGTGTTTTAACGCACAGGCCCTGGAGTATTCTGATTTAACCTCGGTAATGACCGAGATGGGCTATTTTGAAAGCTCCAAAAATGAAGGAACCACCTCGTTCCGTTCCCTGCTCATTCCTGTTGGCGGACGTGCCGAAAGCCTTGGCTCTGCCTACACAGGTCTTTGCGATGACGCAGGCTACATAAATTACAATGCGGCTGCCAGCTGTATTCTGGGAGAAACTCAGGCAAGCGCCTTTCACAATTCCTGGATTGCAGATTCCAAAATGGACACCCTGGTTTACACAACCCGAATCAACAACCTGGGCTTTGGCTTCCAGGCAGGCTGTCTGTATCTGCCCTTTACCGAATACAATCTTTTTGGCGAACGCGTAAACGCCAGCTACTACACCGAAAGCAATATTGCCGCAAACATTTCTTACAACTTTCTTGCGGGCTATGATTTTAAGGGGCTTGCAATAGGCGCAACCATAAAGAGCGCCTTCCGCGGAGTGCCTTCTTACACCGACAACGACACCGATGCCATCAAAAGCTTTTCGGGTCTTGCACAGTCGGGCATTGGCATTATGGCAGATATAGGAATTATGATGCAGTTTAACTTCCTCAAGTTTTTTGCATCGCGCACTCCAAACGTAAGGATCGGTATTTCCGCTCAGAACCTTGGTGCAGCCTTTACGGGTCTTGGAAGTGCAAAGGGCCTTCGTCTTGATGACCCTCTTCCAACCTATTTTGCAGCCGGACTTTCGTGCCAGTTTTTGCCGATCATCACTGCAACGCTTGATATTAAACAGCCCGTAAATCTTTTTGCTGTAAAGGATTACCAGATGTTCTCGGTTAGCGCCGGAATCATTCTTGCGTTTACAAAAAACTTTAACCTTTTGCTTGGGGCCGAGCTTAAGGGAGGAAATCCACGCTTTTCTTCGGGCGCCGAGCTGCAGCTTACAAATGCACGCTTGAACTTTAACTACTCGCTTGACCTTACCTCTTCGTTTGCGCCTATAAACCGCATAAGCATTTCTGCAAAAATTCTTTTGGGAGACCGCGGTCGTGCCGTGCGTCAAAAAAGAATTGATGAGCTTTATTCCAAGGGACTTGATTATTACGCCAACTCTCAGTGGGAGCTTGCCATAGAACAGTGGGAAGAGGTTTTAAAACTTAACAAGCGCTATGACCCTGCCATTCTTGGAATTGAAAGTGCACGCTCGCAGATTGAAATGTACGAAAGAGTTCGAAACAGTATGTTCTTTGAAGAATAATCGAGGAATAAGCTTTATTTTTTCTTGCTGAAAATCTTGTAGTTTACCCAGTCAAAAAGATTATCCTGACTTTCCAGACAGGTGAGCCATTCGGTGCTTACTGTATTTGAACCAAGTGAATCAAAAACAGAAGTAAAGGCATTTATTGAAAGCTTAAAGCGCTCTTCGGCAAAGTCGGCGCTGTCATCCTCTTCTATCATTTTTGCAAGGGAGCTTGACTGTGCAAGCAAAAGCTCTACAGAACCAATATTCAAAAGTCGTGTCTTAAGGCCTGTGTCACTCGGGAAGCGCTCTGCAAGGTCTATCATGCGTTCGGTGGCCTTGCGTACATAGCGCATCATCCAGCAGTTTTTGCTGCTCAAAAGATTTTCTCCGTAGCCCTCGCCTGCCCCGGAAGAATAATATGGCTGTATTTTCTGCAGATTAAACTGATTTTCTACCATGTCGCGGCAGAACGAAAGTGTAAGTCCGGCCTTACCGGCATTTTTGATTACAGCTTCTACCCACAAAAGGTATTCGGACCACTGCTTTCTTGTTGCGTTGTCGTCTATGCAGCAAACCGAAGTAACATATTCAACATCCTTTGAGCATTCTGCGGCCTTTTCCAGACATTCGCTGCGCTTTTGTACAAAATCAAGGGCGTCGGTCTGGGCCTGCTGTGCGGCAAGCTCCGGTTCATAAGAAACGTCTGCTTCTTCGCTAAAGTCCTTTTTCCAGTATTTGTAGCCTGTAGGAAAGCGTACGCTGTTTTCTTCAAGAACAGGGGTAAGCTTTTTAAGCTCCAGCTCAAAACCGATGTCGCGGTTTTCGTTGCGGTAAACGCTGTTCTGACCATAGCCTTCTTCACCTGTAAGAGCCTCTTCAAGCTCAGGGTCAGCAGTAAACGAAACCAGTGAAGTTTCTATGCGCACAGGATAGAAAATGCCGTTTACCGGAAGCTCATCTGTAAGCAGCATGCTGCGTGCATGAAGTATTGTATAGGAATAACCGTAGGCACGGATAATTTTTTCAATTCCGGGAGTGTAGCCGAATTCCGGCAGGAAAAATCCGTCGGGGATATCGCCAAAGCTTTTTTTATAAGACTGAAGTCCCATTTCTACCTGAGCCGAAATTGCTTCTTCCAGGCCTGCATAATGCGGCATAAAAATATCGGTTGCACAGGTTCCAAGAATTTCCACAAGTCCCTTTTTCTGAAACTCTGCAAAGGCTGCAATGATATTGCTTTTATAGGTTTCTACAAAATCCTTTTTGAGGGCTGCATATTTTTCGGAAATGTTTTTTGCAAGCTGCTGGGCCTCTGGAGCATTCTTATTGCGGGTTGTTTCTTTTTTACCAAGAGCAATGCGCTTGTCCAGATACTCTACATAAAGCTCCTGAATTTTTGGATTTTCGAGCATGGCGCACAAAACAGGAGGAACTACAAGTCCAAGCTTGTAGACAGTGTTTTCTGCCTCCAGACGCCCAAGCATGTTCAAAAGCGGCAGGTAGGAATCAGAAACAGCATCAAACAGTGAATTAAGGCGTGCGCGGTTATGCAGCACAGTGTTTGCATCTGCAGTTCGTATAAAATCCTGATATGTCTTTATAATTAATACTAATTTCTTTTCCATTTATTTTTGTCCGTAATCTTTCATGAAAATGAATGACAATAGTTTTTGTAATGCTCGGTAAGAATCTTTTCTATACCCGAAAGCTTTATGATTGGCGGGAACTCATTTTCTATACCCGGATGGATGGTTTCTACAGCCTCAGAGGCCTTTGGAACGGTTACTACAGAAGAAAAAGCAAGAACTTCCCTTCCCGCACCGCTTGAATAGATAAGCTCTATTCTCAAAAACTGTCTTCCCGAAGGAATGAGCACATACTGTTCGTTTACATTTTTTGGAATTGAAATTTCAAAAACCTCAACAGGATTAAGGTCTTTTTCTGAACCCAGGATGCACATGCGCAGTGCAAGGGTATAATCCGGC
The DNA here is from genome assembly GCA_017616165.1 of Treponema sp. Taxonomy (GTDB): domain Bacteria; phylum Spirochaetota; class Spirochaetia; order Treponematales; family Treponemataceae; genus Treponema_D. The sequence continues at coordinate 2,867 of JAFZYR010000002.1, read as the reverse complement.
AGGCTCTTGAGCATAACCAGGTCATTTTCGCTTATATCCCAGAAAACAAAGGCCCATACAGGGTTACGAAGAATGCAAGAAATCTGGGTTTCGTTGTAGCCCTTTGGAAGATGTGTATTCATGCAAAGTGAATCATCCGGGGAAGAAACGACATTAAAATCTTCATCCCTGCGGCTTTCTTCTGCAAGCTCAAGCAGCTCCGAAATAAGAAAGCGTCTGTCCAGATCATCCGGAACATCAACCCCGTATTCGTCTGCAAGTTTAACCAGATCTGAAAAAGAAAGCGTTTCCAGATAAGTTCTGTTTATTTTCTCATCTTCCATAAGCAAATATAATCTTAAAAAACGGGTTATTAGTCAATATATACACCCGTAAAATGCCAAATAAAACAATTTGAAATGTAGTTAATATATTAATAAAAAAATACACTTATAGAAAAATGCGGAGCGAAGGTTCGTGTTTTGCGATGCATAGTTAGCGCCCCTACCTGCCAGTAAATCCTGATTAACAATGCATATAATCAAAACAAGGCCCCCAAGTCTACTCCGCAGAGCAAAATACGGTTCTTCGCGGGAGCATTTTTCTATAAATATAATAATTTTTTATATAAAGTCATTTACTTACATGTCGATAATTAAATTAGGTGGCACAAAACGGGTGAATATGTTGACATCCAGGCACCTGTTGCCTGCCCTGATATTTTGTTTACTTTTTTAAAGATGAAAGGCGTGTGAGGTCTTTCATCTTTTTTTTTAACCATCTATGTGGTATAATCAGACAAAAGGGGTTCAAAATGTACTTTGATAGAGAAAAATACAAGCAGTTTGCACGCCAGCAGATAGCCGGAAGACGTAAGACAGCCACACTTGCAGTTCTTATAGTAGTTGTTATTTCACTTTTGTTTTCTATTCCGGAATCACGATTAAACTATTCCTGGGATGAACTGAAAATGGCCGCATCTACATCATTTTCTGATCTGCTTAATTACATAAATAACAGCGGAAAATCAAACCCACTTACCTTTGTTTTTTCGCTCATACAGACAATCATTTCATTCATAACAGGCATTGCAATTGCCTCTTTTTTCCTTACCTATTCACGTTCTCCAGAGCCGGTTTCTCTCAAGGTTTTCTTTGAAGGCTTTAACAAATGGGGTCGTGGTATTCTTGCAGGACTTTGGCAGACCTTGTGGTTTGTTATCTGGATGCTTGCAGTTCTGGCCGCAGGTCTTTTACTTATGATTCCGCTGCTGTTTATTATTCCGGGCGCAGACTCTACAGTAAACCTTTTGTCTTCCATACTCGTGATTGCCTGCTTTGTAGTAATTATAATCAAGGCAATTGAATATTCTCACCATATTTATCTTGTTGCAGAGTTCCCGGAGCTTGGTATTATAAAGGCTCTTAAAATAAGTATTCGTATTACAAAGGGACATCGTGCAGAAATTTTTGCTGTTCACCTTACCTTCATAGGCTACTATGTATTGAGTTTTTTAACTCTTGGACTTGCCCAAATCTGGTTTAAGCCTTATACCGAAATGACCTTTATAAATATTTATCACGCACTTTTAAAAGACGCGCTCGAAAACGGAAAGATTAATCCAGAGGATTTAAACTGATGAATAAAAATACAAAATCTGGAATTATAGTATTTATCATACTTCTTATAGTTGCCGGCGGCTGCATAGGCTGGTCGGTTTATGCAAAAAAAACTGAGGCACAAAAAAATGCCTTTTACAATAACGCAACCGGAAATCCAAGCGGAGTTTCTTCGGAAGATAAATCTTCGGTAAACAAAGCAGGAAGAGAATATATTGCTGCCCTTTATGTAGAAGGAACTATTGAAGAAGCTAATTCCTCTTACAATCAGGCGTGGCTGCTTTCTGTAATCAACAAGCTCAAAAATGATTCTTCCAACGTTGCCATTGCAATGTACGTTAATTCTCCGGGCGGTGGTGTTTACCAGGCTGATGAAGTTTATTTTGCACTCAAGGATTATCAAGGGACGGGCAAAAAGCTTTATGTTTACATGGGACCGCTTGCTGCTTCGGGCGGCTACTACATCTCCTGCCCTGCAAACAAAATCTTTGCAAACCGCAACACTCTTACAGGCTCCATCGGTGTAATTGCAGGCGAGCTCATTGATGCAACCGAGCTTTTAGATACTGTTGGAATTAAGATTGAAGCAATTCATTCCGGCCGCAACAAGCTCATGGGTAACTTTTACGAAGAAATTACACAGGAGCAGGAAGATATAATGCAGTCTATTTCTGATGAATGCTATGATCAGTTTGTAGGCATTGTTGCAAGCGAACGCAATATGAACATAAACAAGGTAAAGGAGCTTGCAGACGGACGCATTTATACTGCAGCACAGGCTTTAAAAAATGGGCTTATAGACAGCATAAATACCTGGGACAATATGATTATAGAGCTCAGAACCGCAATTGATATTCCTGACTGCAAGGTTATTACCTACCATTATGAATACAAGCAGACTCTGAGAGAATCAATTCTTGGACTTGTAAGTAAAATTCAGGGAAGCACTGCTGCGGCAAAGCTCGGGCTCCCGGCCAAGGTCTGGGATGATCTTGAAGGCTTTAATTCTTACCCTGCCTATCTTTACAGACAATAAAGTGTAGCCTTTTTTCCGTTTACCAGAGTATGAAGTGATTTTTGTATGCTTAGGTCACAGGCCTGGGCAGCGGCTTCCAGCTCTCTGGTGCGGGCACTCAAAATTATCATTTTGCCCTCCGGTTTTAGCACCCGCTTAAACGACTCAAACATTTTTTTGTAAAAGCCTTCCATGTCGCTTATGTCTTCCCAAAGCCCCCACGGTGGGTCTGTTATGATTGCATCTAAGCTGGC
>JAFZYR010000022.1 GCA_017616165.1 Treponema sp. | reverse complement strand
CAATCTATCTTGTAAAATTAAAAGTATGAAAATTCGAGTTGTTTTTTGGGCATGTGTTTGTGTGTTGGCCGCAGTTTTGGCTTCTTGTTCGAAAAAGGATAAAAATGCTGTTGAAAGCACTGAACTTGTGGTTGATCATGCTTTGAAACCTGCACAAGAAACTATTCCAGAGCCTGACCGTTTTGTATCTGCCATTGTTCTTTCGCCTTCGACTAAGCTTTATCTAGAGGGTCGCGACGATAATATGCATTCAATTTTCAGCTTAAAAAACAACGATATGCTAGAAATTCTTCTTGCAAATAATTCAGATGAACCGGAAGCAAATATAAAAGATGAAACTTATCTTCATGCCGTTTACGATTCACTTGATTTTTGGATTCCACAAAGTGACATTGCCTTAGCTTCTGAAAGTGCTGTTGTTATTTTTGATTCTACTTTGTATGAAGATGCTGAACTTCTTTCCCCAAAAACTGAAGGACTTACTAAGTTGAGGTTTGGTACAGTTATTGCAAAAAATCCACAGCAGGGTGAATCCGAAAATGTCTTTTATTACGATACCAGCAAAAAAATTGTTCAAAGCGGATTTATAAAACCGGGAAACACAAGCGACAAAGAAGACGATATCGAAGTTCTTAAAATCGTAGAACAACTAAAAGTTACAACAAAAGCCGTAGCCCGAAACGACCTTTTTGCCCGTGCCGCAAAATACAATCCATCTCCTTTGGTAAAAGCCGCTTTGGATGATCAGATGGTTGAAAAACTGTCATACAATTACGAAGAAGTAGTCAAAAATCTGCAGAAGCAACTCTTTGGGGTTGATGTTAACGAGCTGTTGACGGTGGATCAGAGTAAGGATCCGTTTGCAAATTAAGTGTGGAATAACTCCGCCTTATTCAAAATCTTCGATGTTTCTAAAATCAAGCTTTTTTCTGTCGCTGCGTTTATGGAGCGTCTTACCGCCGGAGTTCTTGTTTCGCAGGTCGCCGTTTGTCAGGACAGAAATTGATTTCTCGCTGGACTGACGGCGTTTTTTGGCATCACTTTCCAACAGCTTAAAGACAGCTTCTTTCTTTATGAGAATATCATTCGCGCTGTTCAGATGAAGTGCAAAAGTAAGCTGGGCATTCTGGGCAAGGTATTCGACACACATTTCCAGATCTTTCAGGCTGATTCCGGCTTTGTTCTTTCCCTGGATTTTTGTGTTTTCCCTCACCTTCTTAGCAAGGACAGCCTCTGTAATCAAAGACTTTTCCTTAAGCTGCTCAAGCGCGGTGACTATTTCTTTTTGGATTGGTGTTAGTTCATTCATTTGTTATCTCCAGTGAAACTGCGGCCTCCCAGCGGCTTCCCTTGCGTTCAAATATGGTGATATTATCTACAGGAAAATCTTCTACAAGGTTCAGTTCATTCATAACTTCGAGCGCATTACTTGTAACGCCTGCAGGAATATCTCTGTTGCTCACAGTAAGATGAGGCGTAAACGGTCGCTGATCCTTTTTGGTACAACCAGGAGCAGCCTTAATTACGGAAGAAAAAACTGCGTCGCGCAAAGCGATCCACCTTGGGTCATGTTCAACCTTTGCAAAAATCGTGCGGTCACCAAAGGCATCAAAGTTGTTCACTTTGGCTGTAAATCCCAAGCCTTTTGGTAAAACTTCTTTTTCTATGGCCAGTGCCAGATCTTCAGTAGAATACTCCTCTGGCAATCTGAAAGGCGGAACCAGCGTAACATGAATTGGAGTTGAATGCCCGGAACGGCAGCCATAAGCTTCATTCATGTAGCGGCGACAATCCTCCAATGTTGCGGTTATATCTTCTGACGCAAGCACACCAATGAAGTGAGTTTGCTGCGGAAAGTTATTCGATTGTTTCATAGGGGTATTATAGCATATTTGACGGGAGATTCGAACAATAATTCGATATATTGAGCGTGTAAGCTACCTATACTATAATTAAGAATAATGAAATGAAACAAATGAATGATTTTACCCTTGAAGGCCTGACTTTCGAAAACAGCAACAGGGCATATGAAATTGACCGCTCTGATATACCGGATGACTTTGTTGATGATGTCCCTACTCTCATTGCCACTTTGAAATTTGGTTTTGAAAATAAATTGAAGGGTCATGCATATTTGATTACAAAAGATGATCGCCCCATCGGAACAATTCTTCTTGGGGAAGGCCTGTTTTGTGAAAATGATCCGCAGGAATTAAAAGATTGTTCATTCTACAGACTTGTATTTTTTGTTCTGGATAAAAACTTCAGAGATAAGGGTTTAGGAAGTCAGATTATGGAAACCACAATTCAAAGAGTTTACAAGGATTTTGGGAAGCATTCTATTGTCCTTGGCGTTCATAAAGATAACGAAAAAGCAGCAAAATTTTATCTAAAACATGGATTTGTTAAAACATCTTATATGGATGGCGATGACTTCTGCTTTATGAGACAAGACTAATTCGTCGGATTTCCATGTCCATAATAAATGGTTCTTGGACCAAGCGCCTTTATTTTTTCTGCGCTGGTTTTAATGGCTTCAAAATCGTAATAAAGATGACCTAGTCCTGGCTTTATCCAGTTATCAAGCTCGTCGCCGACAAACAGGTGGGTCCCTTCAACATCAACGCCGATTGAACCAAGAGTATGGCCTGGCAATTCCAGAACCTTTGCGTTTATTCCGTACGAAGAAAGATCATCACCGTCTTTTATGTAAATCAGATTTTCAGGACGTTCAACTTTTGTGTGTCTCAAAACCTTAAGTGAAACACCAAGAACAACGCGGCCAACAAGACCATAAGACTTCAATGGCTGTTTATCAAAGCTTTCAAAAAGTTCTTCATCAGCCTTGTGAATGGCAACCGGAATATTATATCGCTTGGAAAGTTCAGCGGCATTTTCTGCATGGTCAAAATGAACATGAGTTAAAACAATCAGCTTCATTTCATATTTATCGCATTCTTCAATCACCGAATTGATATGAGGTTTACTTGCGGTGTCTATCAGGATTGCATTTTTTCCGTCGGTCACAAGATAACAGTTATCAGTACCGCCTTTGATTCTTTTAACTTCTACCATAATGTCTCCACTTTAAGTTGTTGCAATAATTATAACATTCAAGGTGTCAAAGGACAATTATTAGGTTATAATAAAATGACATCAGAAAAGAGAGGGCGCCCTATGGCAGAAGCAGATATCGAAAAAACAAATTGGAGCCAGTCGGTTGGCGGCGTGTGTATTCGGGATGGAAAGGTTCTTTTAGCCCGTCATACTTATGGTGCTGGCAAAGGCATGTTCATTATTCCAGGCGGCTATGTTAATTTTGGCGAGATTCCAGAAGAAACTTTGGTACGTGAATATCAGGAAGAAACTGGCATCACTGTAAAAGCTGGAAAGCTTATTGGAATGAGGTTCAGTGCAAAGGACTGGTACGCTGTTTTTGAAGCAATTTATGTTGAAGGCGAAGCCCGTTCCGATGGCGACGAAAACGACCAGGTTGTCTGGATGAATCCCGAAGAAGCTTTGGCCAACGAAAGCGTTCCTGAACTTACAAAGAAAATGATCAGCTGTGCAGTCAGCGGCAAAGGCTTTGAGCTTACACCATATAACTCTAAAACTCCGGGAAGGAATCTTTATATCTAATTAAAGTCGGATTTTACTTATTCTTAAAATACGAGAACCCTGTATACTCAAGCCAGGTACCGTTTGCATCAAAGTTTACTGCTTCTGAAAGTCCTGAATGGAACATGAGGTGTCGGTACTGGCCAAGAATCAAAGCGAGCTTTGTGTGTGGGCAGTCTTCCGGTTTTTCTGCGAGCTGCTCGTCTGTCAGATTATCAAGGTAAGAAAAAATCTTTGCTTTTACAAAATTAAAATATTCCAAAAGCTTTTGTCGTTCAATTACCAGTCCTGGGGCGGCATCATAACCTTCTCGAGACTCGGAGATGATACTGAGATTTTCATCAATACCAATAAGATTCTCCACCTCATATTTGTAGTGATGCGGATTTATAAAATACCTGTCCAGCGAATGAATTGCATGAAACAAAAAGCGCGAGTTGTTTACGTTATCTAACATCACTTCAAGAGGAGCTTCATTAATCTGAACTTCAAGATTCTTCAAAAGAATTTCAGTCTGATCTTTGATGATTTTTACAAGTGTGCTTCCCATATTATTTTTCCTCCAGAAACGGTGCGTTGGAATCATAATCAGAAATCTGAGTGATTGGAATTTCTAGCTTTAATCCAATCTGTGGGTCTTCGTAGTTTATTTGTTTTGAATGACCATCCTTCCCGGTTTTATTAATTGCAAAAAGCTGAATTGTGTTGTCCTCCAAAGAAATGAATGCGTGTCCGATTCCAGCCGGTACCAGAACAGCAAGGGTGTTGTCTGCACTTAATTCAACAGCTTCCCATTGAAGGTATGTGGCAGAATCTTTTCTGAGGTCCACAACATAGTCCATTCCCCTGCCCTGCACTACAGAAACAAGCTTAGAAAACGGAGTCGCCTCATCACTATAATGAATCCCAAAAAAAGTACCTTTCTGCGGCATGGTGTAAACACGGGTTTCTTTGATTTTGAATCCATCGATACTGTCTTCATAAGCATAAGTCATCGGCCCGCGATTATCAGTACGAGATTTGAGTTTGTAGATTTCAACGCAATCAAAAATCTTTTTTACAAGTTCCAAGTTAGTATTCCTTCCTCACACTTTCCAAATTATAAAGCTTTTTGAAAGCAGCCTCATCTGCAGGAGACTGAATCACCATGACTTCTGTAAAATGCCCGTCTGTTTTGTTCTTAAAACCGGCAACCTTTTCGCCTGTGCAGATTGAACTTTTGATTACGGCATACTGTGTTTGAGGATCAAATGGGATGATTGAAGATGCGTGCTTTTTCATAGGCTTACTTTTATATTATAAGATGTAGACTTTTTGAGGTCAAATCTTTTAGTTCAGGTTGTCACTTCTTTTAATGATTCTTATAATAAAAGTGATTATGACCTATTACAGAATCCACACCGCCGACATCGCATATATGACTCAGCAACCACGAGGGCTTTTTACTGCAATCTGGAAGCTCGTTGAGTCCAAAACTTTGACCCAAGAAGAAACTGCCGAATACTGGAAGAACCGCGAATACTTTGAAAAGGTTCTCCCTGTTCCACCTTTTTATGAACAAGGCAACCCAGACAATGCCACAACCTGGTTCAAAGACACTCCACAAGGAAACGACATTTACCGACAGATGGATTTTTACCGGGCTATGGCAAATAAATACGGGCTTAAGCTTTATATATCAAAATGCACCGAACCGCCTGGAGAAGTTATCTACGAAGATGACTTTCAGATTGCAATAAAGAATCAAAGAGCGGATGCAAAGATTAGTGTGTCGGAATTATAGGACTTTACTCCCTAAACAAATCCGTAACATGAAACTGAGTTAAATCTTTCACAACTTCCGCGGCAATAATCATACCGGCAACAGAAGGAACAAAAGCGTTACTGCCTGGAGCCTGCTTTTTTGGAGAACCCTTTCGTTCAAGAGTCACCCCGGAAGTATCTTCAAACTCCGAGTCCACCTCATCAACCTGCGGCGGAATTGCAGTCTCTGTAGAAAACACAACCTTAAGCCGTTTGATCTTGCGCTTTTTAAGTTCGTTTCTCATAACGCGGGCAAGCGGACAAACAGAAGTTCGTGTAATATCAGCAACCTTAAGCTTAGTCGGATCAACCTTATTCCCAGCCCCCATGCAGCTGATAACCGGCTTTTTAAGTGCCTTTGCACGAGTGATAATTTCAAGCTTCCCCGTCACAGTATCAATACAATCAACAATATAATCATACTGCGAAAAATCAAACTGATCGGCGGTGTCTGGCATAAAGAAGGTCTTCCATTTTGTAACCTTACAGTCCGGGTTAATATCATGAATACGCTCTTGGGCAACATCAACCTTGTCCCTGCCAATTGTTGACTGCAGCGCATAAAGCTGGCGGTTCAAATTTGAAAGACAGATTTTATCATCATCAACAATATCAATCGCCCCAACCCCGGAACGCACCAGAGCTTCAACAACATAGCTGCCTACCCCGCCAATGCCAAAAACAATCACGCGGGAGTTGTAGAGCTTTTCCATATTGTCTTTTCCGAATGTAAGCCTGGTTCGGGCAAACTGATTTGTGTTCATAAATCTTCCTTACACAAATATTACAATATGATATAATATGATTCAATGGAAAAGCAAAAGACAAATCTAGGCCCACTTTTAATCATCATTGCAGCATGCTTTTGGGGCAGCATGGGAATCTTTGTAAGGAAACTCGAAAGCTATGGCTTTACTGCAATTCAGATAGCTTCTATAAGACTCACACTTGCGGCTCTGATTTTTTGTCTGGTGCAGCTTATTGTTGATCGTTCGGGTTTTAAGCTTGCCCTGCGCGACCTTCCTCTTTTTCTTGGACTTGGATTTGGAAGTATTTTGTTTTTCACAATCTGCTATTTTTCTGCAATTACAATTATGCCACTTTCTACAGCCGCAATTCTTTTGTACACCTCGCCAATCTGGATCATGCTCATGTCGGCAATTTTCTTTCATGAAAAACTGAACGCCCAGAAACTCATTGCACTTCTTCTTGCTTTTTCCGGCTGCGTCCTTGTTTCTGGAATCTCCGGCAACGGAATCACTTTGTTCGGCCTACTGATTGGACTTGGTTCAGGCTTTGGCTACGGACTTTACAGCATCCTTGGAACAATTGCCCTGCGCCGCTATTCTCCTTACACCGTCACCACTTATACATTTTTATTTGCAGGCCTTGGTTCCTGGTTCATATGCAAGCCCGGTGATATGATTTCTCACTTTGCCCAGTCGCCAAATCTTCCGCTTCTTATCGGCTTTTGTATCCTCACCGCTCTTATAACTGCCGTAATTCCTTTTTTGACCTACACCCTCGGTCTTCGCACAGTAGAAGCCAGCAAGGCCGGAATCATCGCCACCCTTGAACCAGTAGTCGCAACAATAATTGGAATCCTGTGTTTTTCCGAAATGCTAACCGTACTTTCTACGCTTGGAATTATTCTTGTCCTTTCTGCGGTTGTTGTGTTGAATATTAATTTGTAAATCTACAATAGGTTCTTCTTTACTCATACTTTATTCCAAAATAATCCAGCGTAGCTTTCATCGCATCTTGGCCTGTAAGACAGGTATCACGCAGAAAGCCGTGTTCATCTTTCCAGTTCTTAATTCCGCGGTAATAGTACATCTTAAGCTCTTCTGTAATTATGAATGGAACAATATTATGCTTGAGGCATTCCTTAAACATAATCAGACGGCCTACACGACCATTACCATCCTGGAATGGGTGAATGGATTCAAAACGTACGTGGAAATCCAGGATATCATCAAATGTGATTTTTGATTTTGAATTGTATGCTTTAAGGAGTGCTTTAATTGCTCCGGCAACTTCTGCAGGTTTTGTAGTTTCACTTCCCCCTACTTCGTTTTCAAGTTGCTTATACTCTCCTACTCTGAACCAGGATTTTTGGCTGTCAGTTGTTCCAGACTTCAAAATAAAATGCAGCTGCCTTATGAAGCTTTCTGAAAGTTTTGTATGTGCACCTTCAATGATAAGATCAATACAGCGAAAGTGATTTACAGTTTCAACAATATCATCAACCTTAACTGCCTTGTTCGTAACACCAAGAGTTTTTGTTTCAAATATATAGCGGGTCTGATCATGAGTGAGCTTTGACCCCTCAATATGATTGGAGTTATAGGTAAGGTCAACTTGGATTTTATGATAGATTCCTCCTTTGAGGGAGGAATCTTTTTCACGTCTGAGGCAAGCTAATAATGTTTGTTTTACAGTAGAATGACGAGGCTTACGTTCAGGCTTTTTTGCTGTAGACGGAATCTTCCATGTTTTACCTTCTAAAAGAGCACCTTCTACCCTACCCTGTGCACAATAGTTTCTAGCACTGCGTTCACTAATTTGCCAGTTTTGAGCAGCTTCCTCTACAGATATATATTTGACCTTACTCATCGGTAAAATTATAGCACATTATCGGCAAAATATAAATATCTTTTTTGAAGTTATTTCTTCTTTATAATTTGCCGATATTTCTCGCAACAAACAACCCGTAGTTTTCCTTACCGCCATTGCTCGAAGTAATCTGCGTAAATCCAGCTTTTTCAAGTGCGTCTATTTCATTTTCAATTGTTAGCGGAATATCTATATGTTTTGTGTCATCGGTATTGTTTTCCAATTCCACAAGCTGTTCGGCCTCTTCTTCGGGAGTCAGCGCAATCAAATCACAATTTATAAACTGACCGCCAGTTTTAAGACAATCCATAATTTTTTTGAGCAATCGGATTTTTTCATCTTTCTTAAAATGATGGAACGCTGATGTTGTAATAACTGCATCAAAATCCGCGCCAAATGGAACTTCAAAAAAGTCGCCGCAGATTGTTGTAACGTGACCGGCAAAATCGCGCGTCTTCAACTTTTCAAGCATATTTTCTGTTATGTCAATTACAGTGACCTGCGCCTCTGGGAAAAGCTCAAACAGATGAATTAATTCAAGCCCTGTTCCGCCGCCCAAATCAAGAATCTTTTTTGCACCCTTGTCCAGATTTTCTGCCAGTAATACTTTTGTTTTCATATATTCACTGTGCACATCATCGTAAGTATCAATTTTGCCATTAAAAAACGTGCGTACCTTTTGATTTCTTTCTTCAAGTGTCATTTCTGATTTACTCCTGACTGAACAACTCTTCCCATATGTTGATTCTTTTATTTCAATCATTTCAATTTATTATATCAGAAAACTAAGACAGATGTTATACTCAAAATGGACAAGAATTCAAATCCTTTAATCCACAATCCAGCTTTTCTGTGCGGTATTAAAAATCTTATCATCAGGGGTCAGGTCGCCGATTAATAGCGGAGAATCAGGATTATGTAATTTCATATTTTCCATAACAAGTCTGGAATCTGCATTTGCATAACAGTAGCGGCACAGATGCGCACAGGAATTGTAGGCGCCGATATCTCCGTTTAAGAAACAGTCACATTCTTTTCTTGCAGAATTCTTTTTTGGAACTTTAAGCTTTTTACCAATACCAATATAGCGAAAGCCCTTCTTTTCTCCATCGAACGCATAATACTCCCCGCCGGCATTATGCTGCATGTAAATCTTAGCCCGTGGGTTCAACTCCACAAAAGGCAGGATTCCACCCGAATGATCATAATGACCGTGCCACTTTTTAAGTATCGAAAACAAAAAAAGCAGATTTTTTCATCTACTTTACTTATCGCAATATCAAAATTTTACGATTATTTTAATACTTTTTTGTGCCAACTCTTTTTACCGCAATTAGGACACTTCATTTTTCGTGTTCTGTTAACATGCATAGCAAATAATACACTTTTATATGTTGGTATATATTTATGATTGCAGTTAGGACATTCATAGTATCCAGCAATTTGTTCAATTCTAATGGCATAAGAAATACCAATTGCAAAAGGAATAATACCAATTATTATCAAAGTTACTCTTAACCAATCTTGCATGTTAACAAATGAAGCCACAAAAATGCATGTAAACATTATTATTGAAACAAGAACTCCAATAATTATTTCTAGTGTTAATAATTCCCTATCTCTTTGCTCCTTAATTTTTGTCATCTCTAATAAATTTTCTTCCAGTTTTTTTTCATTATCTTTCATATCTACTACCTCACCACTAAATAAATCATTGATAGAAATATTTAATATTTTACAAAGCTCAGGCATCGTTCCAGCATCCGGTAAACAGTTACCATTTTCCCATTTTGATATAGCTCTATCAGTTATATTTAATTTTTCTGCTAAATCACTTTGAGTAAGCTTTTGTTCTTTTCTTTTTTCTTGAATAAAATTTCCTATTTTAATTTGATCCATATAGTTTTTCTCCTTTCATGACTTAAATATACTCTCAATTATCAATTATTAACACGAACTAGAAGTTGAGTTTTACTTTACATCTAAATTATACCATAAAAATAGCAAATTAAATAATCTACTTCAGTTCCATATATGCGAAGACATTCGGATCTTCTCCCAATGCTATTACATGCTCAGGCATTTCTTTTCGCACAAACCCCAGCCTTTGATATAAAGCTATCGCTTTGCTGTTTGCAGGATTGGGATCCACCCAAACCGTTTCAGCGCCATTTTTAAAAGCTTCTTCCATGGCATACGATAACGCTTTGGTTGCAATTCCTCGCCCCCTGGCAAAACTAAACAATTTTATGTCTAACGATGCACACCGATTTTTTTCATCTATCCCATAAGCTGTCTCACCACAATATTTACCATCTTCAAATATGGAATAATGATTGCTCATTGGTCTGGTTGAAATATATTTATCCAACCATTTCTTTACGCCTTCTTCTGTTTCTTGCAATCCTCCCGGCCAGATATATTTCATAACATCCGCATCAGCCCAGAGTCCTTGAATATTTTTTATATCATCATATGTTGATTCTTTTATTTCAATCATTTCAATTCATTATTTCCTCTTAGCTTCGCGGTGGAAAAAATATCCCAGATTTATTCTTACTTCCTTGCGGTCGATGTCAGCATTTGTGTAGCAGCAGGTATCAAAACCGATTAACTCAAAGCCTTGATGAAGATAAAAGCCGATTGCGTTTGTGTTGCACGATTGAGTTTCCAGAATGATTGCACGACGGCCTTGTGCCACGGCAACTTCTTTTGCTTTGTCCATAAGACGTTTTCCAAGCCCTTGACCACGGAGCTCTTCTGTAACCCAGAGTTCAGTAACCATCAGTCGGTTAGACCATTCTTCCGGGCATACTTCTATGCAGGCAAGCATTTTGCCATTATCGCCTACTACGCCATAAGCTTCTGCCTTTTCCCAATGATCCTGATACAAGCCATCCGGAAAATCATATTCTTCTGGAGTATGAACAACTGTCTTTTCAAAATTCTTTTTCACAAGCCGAATATTACAGCCGTCTTTTTCAAAAGGCGAAATTTCCAAATCATAATAAGAATCAGATTTTGTTACGAGGGGAATTGGAGTTCCCTTCCACTGCTCTTTTGGTAATGGAACGATTTCAATTTTGTCGCAATTATTTTTCATATACACCTCTTTATTTTTACAAAACCGCCTATAATGTTTTCATATAAAGTACTTCATCTTCTACAACCTTCCCCATAACGGTTTTTGTAAATGCTTTTACAAAGGTCATACCATTTCGTTCAGCTACATGGCGGGATGGAAGATTGTCAGACTTCATATAAGAAATGATTTGTTTCACTCCCCTGCTCTTTGCGTAATCTGAACAGGCACGGGCTGCTTCGGTGGCATATCCTTTTCCGCGGTATTCTTTTCTAAGATGATATCCGATTTCATGAAACAAATCATTCTCAACCTGCTGCATTGTAATTCCACAGTCGCCTATAAATTCGCCGGACTCCTTTTCTATCACAGCCCAAAGTCCAAAGCCATATTTTTTGTAATTATCGATATTCCATTTTATCCAGTTTTCAACTTCTTCCCTGGAAAAAGGATGAGGATAAAACTTCATCGACTGAGGATCCGAAAGCACAAGTGCAAGTTTGTCTGTATCTTCCAAAGTGAGTTCGCGTAGTTTTAGTCGTTCGGTTTCAATTATGTAATTCTGTTTTTCCATTATTTTATAAATTCCAATTTCTCATCCGGCTGTGATTCTGCTTCTACCCAGAAAGGTTTAAAGCCGCATTCCAGTGCAGTCTTCCAGGAAGCTAGATTTGAAAGGCCTGTTCCGTAATAAGGAATTGCGCCACGGCGGAAGGTTTCGTTTCGCAAAAGAGTCACAAGAGTTTTTGCAAGGCCACGACCACGGTATTCTGGTAAAACATCAATTCCAATCTGCCACAAATCTGGAGTATCTGCAGAACAACCGGCCATGCCCATAATCTTTTCGCCGTCCATTGCAACTGCTGCAAGTACATCAGGGCGCTCTGGCTTGAACTTATCACAGATTGCATTTGGGAAATTTTCGTTTCCATAAAACTGGATGATATCGTTCTGCTCAAGCCATTTGATTTTTAGATCTGTGTTGATTTCAATAAGCTTTGATTCGGGTGCAAACATATGATGAGTTAACGCCATTTTATATCCGTGCTTCCTGAGCTCGCATTCAAGCTCATAATAATTATGCTGTTCAAAAAGCCAGATTCCCTGCTTGCCTTTTACCCATTCTGTAAGCCAAGGATGAATTACCGGGTCCGCAGAAATTACGGTTCCTTTTCCAAAGGTAGCCATCTGTAAAAAGAAGGGCTTATCCGAAAACTTTCTGCGATTAGGATTAAGGCATGCGGCAGTAATTGTGTTTTCGCTTTTATCAAAATCCTGAGGCGCGCAGTTAAATTCCAACGCAATTTGAGATTTTATTTTTTCTTCAATTTCTGATTTTGTCAGCATTTTTTTCTCTTTAGATTTTTTTCTGGAACCACTTGATATCGTACCAGCGTTCAAACTTTTTGCCCACTCCCTTCATGTGAGCAACCTCGCTATAGCCCATCTTCAAATGAAACTTCTGGCTGTCATGGGTAAGATATTCGTCTTCATTTTCACAAAAAGCAACACCGGCCAAAAGATTTATAATTCCCTTTTCCTTTAAGCGCTTTTTCAATTCTTTATAAAGCAAAGCCCCTGCCCCGTTTCGACGGCAATCCTTATCAACATAAATGGAAGTTGAAACTGTCCAGTCATAGGCGGCGCGTGAACTATAGCTGCTTGCATAAACATAACCGATAATCTTTCCGTCCTTTTCGCAAACAAGATACGGAAACTTTGTTTTTATATTTTTGATACGGTCGGCAAATTCTTCCACGCTTGGGACAGCATATTCAAAAGATACGGCTGTGTCCAAAACATAATGGCTGTAAATTTCAACAAGCCTTGCTGCGTCTTCAAGCTGTGCATCTCTGATTTTTAATTCACTCATTATAATTCCCCTAATCGTTTAAAGGCATTCTGGCACCATACAAAAAGTTCTTCAAAGGCAGCGTCAAAATCAAAGGAGTCCGGAAGTGCTGCAAACTCAAGAACGCGGCGGTCTGCTTCGGAAACGGCTTTTTTCAAATCTGCTTTTTTCAGGATAAAATCACCGGTTTCAAGATAATGAAGGTTTTGAATCAGGAAGAAGAAAAACTTACAGGTACCGCGGAACTTTTCAATATTCTTTTCACGGGAAGCATGAACAAAGCGGTGGCAAAGCTCGTGATAAAGATTTCCTAAACAGAACTTTACATAGTTAATTTCATCTTCGCGGGTAAAAGGAGAAAGCAGCGGCTCAAGCTTTCCATAAACATCCTTTGTTGTGTTTATAAGCTGACATACTTCAAGCGGCGACCAGCCTTTCATTTCATCTTTACCGCAGATAAATCCGCAGGACTTATCAAAATATCCAAGCCCTTTAATAATGTCGCGGTAAGTGTTCATGTCAGAAATAGTGATGTTATCAATTACAACCATCACATCAATGTCGCTGTTTTCGTTAGCCTCTCCACGAAGGTAACTTCCCATATACCCAACATAAAGCAATCGCTCGCCAAAGGCAGCCTTACATTGAGAAATCAATTTTTGTACATAATCATTTATATCAAACATTTTCATCCCTAAAGAATTTTAAAAGCCATCTCATGCATATCTTTGGCATCAACAGTGTTTCGAATGTAAGTCGGATTATCAGGTTCGTATCTTGCATATTTTTCAACTTCTTCAATAAGCGCAAGATAACAAACTGCAAGAGCGTATCTGATTTCTGTTTCTTCGCTCAGAAGGATTTTTTCCTGGGCAAGCTCATTGTATGCATCAAGCACTTTTGGTTTTGCTGAAAGAGGTGCTTTTTGTCCTGGCGCAAATGTTATAAAATCGGCAACAGGGTCTCCCCAAAATCCGCGTTCAGGATCTATCCAGCAGATTTTCTTAGACTCGGTATCATAAAGAATATTGCTGTCCCAAAAATCAAAGTTTACCATTCTGC
>JAFZYR010000021.1 GCA_017616165.1 Treponema sp. | reverse complement strand
TCATTGCGAGGACCCTGAGCGTAGCGAAGGGGACGTGGCAATCCATAAGAGACAAGCCTGAGAGCGAACGCCCTCAGGCTTTTTTTATGACTGTAACCAACTTCATTTTATCTTGTTAAATAAGTATCCATGGTATAAAAAAACAAAAAGCGCGCTTTCTGTAGTTCTCAATTCAAGACTTATACAGGAGGTCTTTATGAAAAAGTTATTGGTAACAGTGGCTGCAATTCTGGCAATTGCATTATTAACGGGATGTCCTGGTGCGCCAAAAGACACTGACGACGCTGGCGGTAATTCAGGAAGTGGTTCTGGTTCAGGAACAGGTAACAACGGAAACGGTTCAGGCGGAGGTTCAGGCTCCGGCACAGCAACTCCAACACGCACAAAAGCAACAAACAAATTCGGTGAATGGGAAGGCGTCTACGAGGTTGGCGACATAGTATTTTCAGACGGCAGCGCAACTCCTTATTCAAACACACTCTCTTTAAGCGACGCACAGAAGGGCGCAGCAATTGCGATTATTTTTTACAAAGGCACAGCCTTGAATAATCCGGGCGTTAGTAAGACAAGAACACTTGGTATGGGAATATGTCAGAGTCCCGGACCTATTGACTGGTGTACAGCCGAAGCTAATGCTAAGAATTTAAAAATACTTACCACAGAGGTAAACGTACGCTATTATTCTACTGATTCCTCTAGCAAAAATGATGGAAGCAATAATTTTGCCCGCATAGGTGAATTTTTAGTTAATCCGGATAAAAGATACGATCCACAAGAAGACGATACCGGAAATCCAGACTTATATCCTGTCTTTTATTTTGCAAAGAACTACAAAACTTATGAAGGAAGTCACGTTGCGGAAAGCAGCTTTGAAAACGGCTGGTATATTCCAAGCATTGCAGAATTAAAAGAACTATGGAAAAGCTTTACTACTGTAAAAGCAGCAAATACTTTATGTGGTGGTACAGAATTCAGAATTAGAGACGATGGAGATAATATTTTATGGTACTGGTCATCTTCCTATACTAATGATTGTGATGAACAGTCTGCTGCAACTATTAATCTTGAAGATGGAGACGCTAGTGCTCATAAAAAGAGTCTAAGTACAAGCCAATATTATGCCCCAAAGATATACGGTCTGGTAATTCGTGAGTTCTAATAAATCAGGAGGTTTTTATGAAAAAGTTATTAGTAACAGTGGCTGCAATTCTGGCAATTGCAATGTTAACGGGATGTCCTGGTGCTCCAAAAGACACTGACGGCTCCGGAAGCAATTCTGGAAACGGTTCGAGTGCCGGAACAGGAAACGGCGGAAACGGTTCGGGCGGTGGCTCAGGAGCCGGTACAGGCAGCAGTGGAAGCGGCGGCGGAAATGAAACTCCTGCCGTAACTCAAAAAACTATAAAGAATGTACCGGATGCAATTGGTGACATTGTCTTAAAAGACGGAAAGGCCATTGCCTACTACGACGGACTTACCCTGACTGATGCAGAAAAAGCCGATGCCATTGCAGTAATTTTTTATGCAGGTGGTGATAATGAGCTTGGAAGCAGGAAGCTTGGGGTTGGGTTGTATGAATATTGTCATACCCGTTCATATTACGCACAGAACTCAAATACTACGGGTAGAAAAACAAATGATGCAAATGATGAAACAAATGGATTAAATAATCAAAAGGTAATGGAAAATTATGATGATTATAAAACACAATTTATTTCAGATTTTGATTCCGACCATCTTGACAACTTGGACTATCCTGCCTTCTATTGGACCGGAAATTATTATGACTGGGATGGTGTAGATATACCTTGGGATGAATCTAATCCTAACGCTTTATGTAAAAACTGGTATGTACCAGCAACAAAAGAACTTAAAAAGCTTCTGGAACAAAGCACTATTGTGAACAAGGCATTTGCAAAAATCTCTGATACTGCGGATAAATTCACTGAAACAGGTTATAAATCTTACTGGTCTTCTACTACTGATAATAATCCTACAAATTCAATTTCCCCGGAAAAGTATGAAAATGCATATTACTTTATATTAGAACCTCAGGCTACTACAAAAGTACAGGGACCTTATTCTATTAAAAAAGACTCTGCTTTGGCTGTTCGTGCTGTTCATGCCTTCTAATTAGGCATCTTACACGCGAAATGAGTTGTATATGTCCTTTCGCGTGTATAAATAAGATGAGCTTCTCGGTCGGGGGGGGTAAGGGGGCGCCCCTCCTTCATTATTTTCATTGCTAATAACAAGTTTTGCATTTATAATAGAAGTATCTTTAATTGGAAGGGACTGGTTATGAATGTACACAATTTGATGGAAGATCTGGTTATTCAGAATGTAAACGACATGTATGAGCAGGTAAAAGAAGTTAAGGCTTCGTGGCTTTCGTGCGACTGCGAAAACTGCCGGCTGGACACTGTAAGTTATGTTCTTAACCGTATTCCACCTAAATATATTGTTTCGGGACGCGGCGTTACTCATGCCACAGAAACACTTAACAACAAGCAGTTTATGGCAGATGTAAACGCACTTATTCTGGAAGGAATGCGCACTGTAAGCTCTACCAAGCGTCCATTCCACAGCAATGACAGAAAAGACTGCGAGGTTATTGCCGACAATACACCTTCATTCAACTTCCCTACTTTTACAGGTACAATTCTGGACGGCTCTACGTTTGAACCTATTACTGATGCATCTGTTACCATGAAAATGGACGGACAGACTGTAGAAATGATAGATAAAACCTGGATGAACCCGTATACAACCTGCAGAAGTACACGCGGAACCTTCTCGTTCTGGGCAAAGGCCATTCCGGCAGAGGCAGAAGGACAGAACAAGCGTTTTGCCTTTACTTTTGAAATTAGCGCACCGGGCTATACGGGCACTATATATAATATAGAAGTTCCTGTAATAAGTGAGGGGTCTTCGCGCAAGGAAATTGATTCAACCTACTTCTTAAAGCTCAAGGATTTTATTTTGTTTAAGGAAGGAATAGAAAACCCGATGGAGTAGATTGCTTCGCTTCGCTCGCAATGACGGGGCGGACAACTAAACCGACTTTCTTTCTATAAGGCGGCACGGAATCTTGATATCGTTATCAAGTATTTGCGTGCCGTTTATTTTTTTGAGCAGCACCTGTGCAGACTGGCGGCCAATTTCTTCCAGCGGAATATCCATAGTTGTAAGCGATGGAGAAAGATAGTCGCTCACCTCGCGGTTATCAAAGCCTGCAACTGCGTAGTCCTTGCCCGGAGTCTTTCCGTTCTCATACAGATAATCGTATACACCGGCCGCCATAAGGTCATTAAAGCAGAAAATGCAGGTAAAGTCGCTGGAACGTTCAAACAGCTTGCGACAGGCCTCCCTGCCCCCTTCGCGACTCCAGTAGCCCATTTCCACCAGCTTTTTGTCTGCCTTAAGTCCTGCTTCTGTAAGTGCCTTTTCAAAGCCGGCAAAACGATCCTGCTCATGAGTACCGGTCGCACCACCCTGAATTACCGCAATCTTTTTGTGACCGCGCGAAATAAGATAGTTTGTCATCTGGTACGAGGACTCAAAGTCGTCTATTTTTATAGTTGGCAGCGTGTTGGCACTCTGGTAGGCATAGGCAATTACTGTAGGCACCTCCAGGTTATCCGAAAAATATTCAATGTCGTGAGCGTGGGCAGCAATAAAAATAATTCCGTCCACTTTTATAGAAAGCATTTCTTCCACCGACGCGTTTACAATTTTTTTGTATTCGGCGGAATCCGGCTTGTTGTCCCATTTTGTATAAAGCCGCAGCGTTTCGATGATTGCCTTGTAGCCCTTTTCTTCCAGAGTGTCCAGAACCCCTTCTACAAGCAGCGGCGAACTAAAGGCCCCGATGTCGTCAATAATAAGTCCAACCGTATTTGTCTTACGTGCGCGCAGGGTTCTTGCCATATAGTTTGGTCTGTAACCCGTTTCCTTTACAAGCTTGAGCACGCGCTCCTTGGTTTTTTGCGAGACATTAGATTTTCCGTTAAGAATGTTAGATACAGTTGCGATTGAAACATTGCACCTTGCGGCCAGTTCTTTTAAGGTAATCATACATTAAAATAGTAAAACGATTTACAAGAAAAATCAAGAGTTACAAATATTCCTTTTTCTGCTATAATCATACGCAAGGAAAAAACTATGAACGCAAACGACAAACTTATTTCACAATACAAATCATTTTTAGACAACGGAAAAACAGAGCGCGAATGTGTAGCGCAGATTATTGCTATGGCAGCAAAGGCCGGATACAAGGATATTGCTAAATGCAAAAAGCTTGCGGCCGGAGACAAGGTTTATATAACAAAAATGAACAAGGCAATTGCACTTTTTCAAATTGGAAGCGAGCCGCTCGAACGAGGAATGAATATCCTGGGTGCGCACATCGACTCCCCTCGCCTGGACGCAAAGCAAAATCCCCTTTACGAAAAGGATAATATTACCTATTTGAACACTCACTACTACGGTGGAATTAAAAAATACCAGTGGACTACACTGCCGCTTGCAATTCACGGCGTTGTATGCAAAAAGGACGGAACTACAGTAAACATTGTAATTGGCGAAGCAGCCGATGATCCTGTTTTCTGCATTTCTGATATTCTGCCGCACCTGGCTCAGGACCAGATGAAGGACAAGGCAAGCGACTTTATTAAGGGAGAAGACCTGGATGTAATTATGGGCTCCTGCGTGCCTGCAAAAAAGACTGCTGCCGAAGAAGCCGCTGCCTCCGCAAAAAAAGACAAGGAAAAGGACCGCAGCAAAAAGCTGGTGCTCAAGCTGCTTAAGGAAAAATACAATATAGAAGAAAAGGATTTTGAATCTGCCGAGCTGGAAATTGTTCCTGCAGGTGCCGCCCGCGATATGGGACTTGACCGTTCATTTATTCTTGCTTACGGACAGGATGACCGCTCGTGCGCGTTTACTTCTGTTGCCGCAATGCTCGATGTCAGTGCAGGAGGCAAGGCTCTTAAACGTACAGCCTGCTGTCTTTGCGTAGACAAGGAAGAAATTGGCAGCGTTGGTGCAACCGGTATGGCGTCTAACCTTTTTGAAAACATGGTTGCAGAGGTTATTGCACGCGCCGGTACCTACAGCGAGCTTACCCTGCGCCGTTGTCTTGCCGGTTCAAACATGCTTTCTTCTGATGTAAACGCAGCCTTTGACCCTATGAACGCAGGACTTTTTGACAAGGAAAATGCTTCGGTTTTGAGCGGAGGAATTGCCTTCCAAAAGTATACAGGCAGCCGCGGAAAGTCCGGTGCCAGCGATGCAAACCCGGAATTTATTGCAGCCGTTCGTGCCTGCATGGACAAGGCCGGAGTAAGCTACCAGATGGCAGAGCTTGGCAAGGTTGATCAGGGTGGCGGCGGAACCATTGCCTACCACGCAGCAAAATACGGCATGAACGTGCTTGATGCCGGCGTTGCAGTTTTAAGCATGCATGCCCCATGGGAAATTGTTGCCAAAGAAGATATTGTGCAGATTTTCAAAGGGTATAAGGCATTTTTAGGGATGTAATCTATTTATCCCCAATCAAAACTTCATATATACGGTCAAAGTCTTTTTTAGAGGTAAACTTAATCTCTATTGACCCCTTGGTGGTGTCGCCTTTAAAGTTTACGTCTTTTACGCCAAACAGATTACGGAGCTCCTGTTCAAACAAGGCTACATCCGGGTCCTTGCGTCTTTTTGTCTTATCAGTCTTTTTAGAAGCGGCACGCCCACCGTTATTGTAAACATCGGCAAGCTGCTCACATTCACGAACCGAAAGGCCTGAACCAATAATCTTTCCAAACAGGATGCGCATGTCTGAATCATTTTTTACCATCAAAAGGGCACGGGCATGTCCGCTGGAAATCTGTCCTGCAATAAGAGATTTTTTAATATCATCAGGAAGCTTGAGCAGGCGGATTGCATTTGCAACAGTTGAGCGATTTTTACCAACGCGCCTGGCAACCTCATCCTGTGTAAGGTCTCCCATCTGGATTAAGTTATAGTAAGCAGTTGCCTCTTCAATAGGATTCAAATCGGCACGCTGAATATTTTCAATAAGGGCATATTCAAGCTTCTGCTGGTCATCAAATTTTCGCAGCTGAACCGGAACCTTGTCCAGACCAGCCATTTTTGCGGCACGTGTACGACGTTCTCCGGCAATGATATAAAATTCATTCTGCTTGTCTTCTACCGGTTCAATAATTATAGGCTGTAAAATGCCGTTCTGCTTAATGGAATCGCAAAGCTCTTCAAGCTGTCTGGCATTAAAATCAAGACGAGGCTGCTTTGGATTTGGCTTGAGCATATTTACATCGCACCAAAGTCCACCGTCGCTGTCTACTTCTATACATGCGGGAACATTAGCTGGTCTTCCGCCCTTTGCAACCTGAACACTGTGAAGTCCAAGTCCAGTAGAAATAAGAAATTCTTCATTTGCTTCCGGATTTTCTTTGATTAATGCTCCGAGTCCTTTCCCCAATGCCTTTTTAGCCACGATGAATTACCTCTTCTGCCAATTTTTCATAACTTTTTGCACCCATACATTCAGGGTCATATTTACAGATTGGAAGTCCGTGAGACGGAGCCTCTGAAAGACGAACATTGCGCGGAATGATTGTATTAAAAACTACATCCTTAAAATATGATTTAACCTGAAGCACAACATCCTGTGCAAGACGTGTGCGCGAATCATACATTGTAAAAAAGATTCCGCCGATTGTAAGCTTTGGATTTATTTCTTTCTGAACCTTCTGAACTGTCTGAAGAAGAAGTGTAATTCCTTCAAGCGCAAAATATTCACACTGCATAGGAACTAAAACTGAATCTGCAGCAGCAAGTCCGTTCAAAGTAAGGATTCCGAGGGACGGAGGACAGTCAATAAGAATATAATCGTATTTTGACTGGAGAGGTTCCAGCGCATTTTTAAGGTAATATTCCCAGTTTTCCTGGTCTACAAGTTCAATTGCAGCTCCAGAAAGATCAATGGAAGCACTTATTGCATCAAGATTCGGGATGGAAGACTTTTTGATTGCAGCCTGAGCAGTACAGTTTCCGGCAAGCAGCTCATAAATGGTAGGCTTGTCTTTGGATACGCCGACACCGCTGGACATGTTACCCTGCGAGTCAAAATCAACCAGCAGAACCTTTTTTCCGGCCAGCGCAATGTACGCACCAATATTGATTGCGGAGGTTGTCTTACCAACACCGCCTTTCTGATTTACAAAAACAATTGTCTTAGCCATAAAAACAGTATAACAATTATTTGGAAAAAGGTATACTATAAAAATAAAAAACTCCGTCATTGCGAGCCCGAAGGGCGTGGCGATCCATATATTTAGAGGCCTGTATGATTTTAAGTATTACATTTTCGAAGCCTTGTTCTAATATTGCAGAGATACTTGGCAAGGATTATGAAAAGATCAAAATTAAAATTGAGAACTCTGATGGAAAAACCGGATATTTTATGGAGATGTTTACTCAGAAACAGGTTTTCCATAAGCATTTTACTGAAAATGAGCTTGAGAATTTTATAAAACAACATGCCGGAACCACCTTTAAAAACTGTATTGAACGCACTGACAGTGAAGAAATAACTATTCTGGGAAGTAAAAAAGGAAAAATCACCCGAATTGTAAAAAAGCTTGAGGCTGCAGCCAGCGTGCAGACTGCCCCGGAAAAAAATTACATCATAAAAGAAGGCGCACCTGTGCCTTTCCTTGTTGTTCTGGGCGTTATGACCGCAGAAGGCAAGGTTGTTGCTTCGCGCTACAGCAAGTTCCGCCAGATAAACAGATTTTTAGAGTTTGTGGATGATGTGCTGCCTTATGTTGTGAATGAAGGCCAGCCGGTTCGCGTGGCAGATTTTGGCTGCGGAAAGTCTTATTTGACCTTTGCAGTGCATTATTTTTTGACAGAAATAAAAAAAGTGCCGTGCCAGATAGAAGGCCTGGACCTAAAAAAAGACGTAATTGATTTTTGTAATCAGACCGCCGGCAAACTTGGACTTGAAAATCTGAACTTCCGCGTGGGAAACATCAGTGATTATTCAGGAGAAGCCGACCCGGACCTTGTAATGACCCTTCACGCCTGCGACACTGCAACAGATTTTGCATTGGAATATGCAGTTAGCCGTGGTGCCAAAGTCATTTTGTCCGTCCCATGCTGCCAGCACCAGATAAACACACAGCTCCAGCAAAACCGCAAAGGTAAAATCAAACAGGATGATAACGCACTGGAACCACTTCTAAAATACGGCCTTCTGCGTGAAAAGTTTTCTTCTTTGCTTACCGACGCCCTCCGCGGCGAATGGCTCGAACAACAAGGTTACCGCGTCCAGATGCTGGAATTTATTGATGAAGAACATACCCCAAAGAATGTACTGATAAGGGCGGTGAAGAAAGAAGGAACAACTGAGAAAAAAGCCATTCCGAAAATTCTTAGTGATTTGAAAATTGAGCCAGAATTATGGAAGTGACCCTTCGACAGGCTCAGGGACCACGTTCATGGGGTCCCTGAGCCTGTCGAAGGGCCGTAACTAATCCATCTTCTTCCAGGCGTCAATAAATTCAAACATAAACTGCTGGATACCGCCAAACCATTTGTTCTGGAACTTGCAGGCTTCTACTCCGATGTAGCGGAAGTGCCAGCATTCCCAGCGGTAGCCGGTTATGTCTTCGTAGCCTTGCGGGAAGCTTAAGCTCCAGCCATATTCATTGGCGTGGGCGTTGAGCCATTTGCAGCCGTCGGTTAATGCGTAAGAATCTTCGATGTTGCCAAAGTCTACGGCAGCGCCTAACTGGTGCTGGCTTGTACCCGGGCGGGCAGATTCACGCTCGGCTTCTTCAAGGCCGTCTACGCTTACCCAGTAATTAAAGGTGCGCTCCTGTGTTTCGTACGAACGATAGGTTGAGCTTACGTCCAGGGTAACACCATCCTTTTTAGCGGCACGGGCCATTTCGTGCAGGGCGTCATCGGCATCCTCGCGCAGGGACAAGGTAGTTTTATTTATGATGTAGTCGTCATTCTGCACCAGCTTACGAAGATGTGTCGGTTCGTATTCTGCACTTACTGTGTGTTTTTTGTCTATCAAATAATATAGGCTTATATCATCCTTTGGAAATGCCTTTTCTACCTCAAGAACTTTTTTAAGGTCAGCAAGAAACTCATTCGGGTCGCCGTTTGGAATTGCTTCTTTGCAGCGGTCGGTCATGCTCATGAGGACGCGGTTGAGCTTTTCAACTTCGGGGTCCAAACGGGCTGGCTCCTGAACCGGCTGTGCGGCAGATGATGTAGCACCTGAAGAAGCGGCTTTTGGTTTGGCACAGGCAGTGAAAAGAGAGATTGTGAATATTATTAGTAAAAGTATTGATTTTCGCATGATAATGTCCTTTTTATTGTAATGTCGTAGATTGCCACGTCGCTTCGCTCCTCGCAATGACAAGGGGGTGCGCTGCTCCTCACAATGATTGTCATTGCGAGGCCGCAGGCCGTGGCAATCCACACTGTTAAATAAGCTGTCCCTTAACTAAAATCTGTTTCTTACTGCCATCCGCATACTCCAGCGTGATTGTCGGGTCACGCACTACTCCGTCCAGGTGAATAAGGCTTGGGGCATCGTTGTCGTAATTTTCGCCAATGGCAAAGTGGCAGGTGTGAAAGGCCTTTTCATCCTCAAGCATGTTTCCGGTAATCTGGGCGGCCGGGTTTAATCCAATTCCAAGCTCACCGATATTGCGGGCATTTTTCTTATAAACTGCGCCCTGTCCCTGTGGAAGCTTCTTTTCTTTTTCATACTGAACTGCACGCTGTTCTGCTTCGGTAATTGTTTTGAGCAGACGCTTTGCTTCGGCACCACCTTCTATATTTTTTACAAAACCATTTTCAACAACACAGGTAATTGGAGTTTCCAGAATTGAATCTCCGTCTGCAAAAGTCATGGAACCGTCATAAACAATTACGCCTTCTGCTCCACCTACAACAGGGCTTATAAAAACTTCTCCTGCCGGAATGTTTCCGCCGGTACCGGGTATTGTAAAGTTTCCGTCATCGGCCATGAGCTTACGGCCATTAATTGAAATCTTAATGTCTGTTCCGCCAGGGGCTGTTACAAAAACCTTTACGGCTCCCGCAAAAAGCTCGTCCATCTTTTTACAGCGTTCGCCAAGCTCCTTGTAATCTATTGCAGCAGTGCGGTTCATCATATCCACTGTAATTCCAGGGGTCCATACACCGCGCATTGTTTTTTTGCCGTCCAAAAGATAATCAAAAATATGTGAAAACTCCTGACCATCCTCTGTTTTATAAGGCTTTGCAGTTGCGCCAGGATCCTTGCCAAGCTTGATGTTTGAAATTGAAAAACAAACCTCAGGCTCGGTTGCAATTGCGGCCAGAACCTCGGGATTGGCATTGTCAAAGCTGGTTTTGTCGCTCTGGTAAACAAGAGTTGGAACGCCACCTGCTTCGCTGCTTGCCATAAACAAATCCTGGGCAATTTCGTTTGTTGCAGGATTTGCAATGATGAGTACACGCTCGCCTTTTTTTACTGCAACCACATCCTGAACAACAACCTGTGCAGGGGAGCGGTCCTTGGAAGCAGGCTCAATTTTATTCTTTAATTTATCTAGTAACATTCATCCTCCAATGTCATTGCGAGGAGCGCAGCGACGTGGCAATCTATTTCGTGGATTGCCACGCTACGCTCGCAATGACGGTTTAGTTATCATCACCATATTTCTTTCGGAATCTTCAAGACCGGGTACCTGCAGCGGGCACACTTCCCAGCTGTCTACCAGAGCTTTAATTCCTTCCATTTCTTCTTTTATATTTTCCAGGCGGGCCTTGTAGGCACAAAGCACACCATCTTTTTTTACCATGCGTAAAAGTGTTTTAGTCATTTTTTCATCAAGCGGACGAAAAGCCCTGAAGGTTATCAAATCAAAAAAATCCGGCTCCACCTGCTCTGCCTGAAGATTGAGTACCTCGCAGTTAGTCAGCCCTAATAACCCGCAGCAGTTTTCCAGAAAGGAGCAGCGTTTTTCCATGCGTTCAACAAGCTTAAACTGAACCTTGTCTGCACCGTTCCCAGCACACAAAAAAGCAGCCGCCAGAGGAATGCCGGGGAGTCCGCCACCGGAGCCTATATCTCCAACAACAACACTGCCCTTTTCTGCAGCCTCATCAATATATTTTTTTATAAGCTCATAGCCTGCAAGCGAGTCCAGAATATGGCGCACAACAAGCTCGTCGTGGTCTGAGGTATTTGTAAGATTGTAGGCAGAATTAAAAAGAATGAGCTCTTTTATGTACTGTTCCATTTTGGAAACAAGGGTTGCACGGGCGCTTTGATCCAGGTCCGGCACAGTTGTAATAATTCCTTGTTCTAAAATAGTTATCATGGCTTTTCCTTGCCCTTCGAGAGCCTCAGGGACCCCACTCCTTTCTCAGGGACCCCACTCTTTTCTCACGCCCCGTTACTTATCAATATCGAGCAGCAGGTCGGTGGTTACGTCGCTGCCGTTATAATGAATAACTACAAGGTTACCGGTTTTTTCGGCCGTGATGTCCTTGCACTGACACAGCTTGTAAACATAAGAGCCCTTGTTTTCTGTACCCTGTGCAATGGAAGGAGTTACAGAATAGGTTGTGGTGCTGCCGTTGCTCTTAACTGCCTTAAAAAGCATGTAAAAGGTTTCGGTGCAGCTTTTGTTATTTACAAAATATTTGCGGTCTCCTGTAAGAAGGAAGGAACCATCCGGCTCCGGTTCGCTAAAGAAGGTTTCGATTATAGAATCTTTAACATTATAGCCGTTTATCTTAAAGCGCAGGATTGAAGGATTACGTGTTTTAAAGGTTTCTGAATCCTGAAGCTTTGCGGCATAAACCTCCTGCTGAGCTGCCGAAGCCTTGTTCTGTTCTGTCTTGAGCTCATTAAGCTTTTCAAGAATCTGACGCAGCAGAATGTTTGTAGAAAGATTTGTAGAGCTTGATGAAGAGGTTAAGCCCGTAAGTCCAGTAAGTGACGAAAGTGTATCAAACGAGCCTGTATCATATAAATCGGAAATATCAGAAGCAGAAAGAAGATTTGCATTTGAAAGCAGTGTAATCAAAATATCATCGGTTGTAGTTCCGTCGGTATAAACGCTTTCTGTAGATTTTGATTCGGTAGTGCTGTTTTCGGTAGTAGTGCTTCCGCTTTTTGTCTGACTTGGAAGAGACGGCCTGTAAAATTTTCCGTCCATGGTTGGAGCGGTAATAGAAGGCATTTCGGGCATAGACAGAGTTGGCATGGAAGGCATTTCCATTGACTGTGCAAAAGCACCGATGCATCCGGCCAAAACTGCTGCTGCAAAAACTGCGGTTTTCTTTTTATAAGCTTGCAAGACTTTCCTCCACATATTCGAGCCGCTGGGTAAGCTGGGCAATAGTTTTTTCGAGTCTGTTTTTTTCGCGCTCAAGTCTGGTCTTGGGATCTTCACCTCTAGCCTTTGCCGCATTCTGCTTCATCATTTCGCGGACAGAAGCAGGAGATTTTCCGCCGTTCATAAATTCCTGTTCAACGGCTGCGCGGTCATCCGGCTTTTTTACAGAAGCAACCACCTTCATATTTTCAAAGCCGATTGCAGGGTTTACATTGGAAGCTCCAACCTTGCGTATATCCTTTGCGGTATTGCGCGGCAGACACAGAACACGGTCGATATAATCCTCGTAACGGATATTTGCTTCCTTGCACAGCTCCATTGCCCTTGCAAGCTTTTTTCCAAACTCCTGCATGAGCTGGCCGTTTTTGGCAAGAAAGTTGGTTTTTATATCCTCGGTAAGCGCCTTTAACTCTGCGTTGCTTTCCCAACCAATTGAATAATATCCTTTTTTTTCTGCAATTTCAATCAAAGCACCAAAGCGTGCCCAGAATTCCTGAGTGTGAACCTTGCAGGCAGTTCCATAAGTAGGGTCGGTTTCCTGCTTTTGAATTGTAACAAGATGATGAGTGTATTCATGCACGGCAGTGTAAACCAGCTCGCCTTCTGATTTAAAGTTGAGGTTATGAAGAAAAATTTCGTGTGTGTCAGGCTTATAAAAACCGTTTACGCGTTTACTTTCCTTGCCGGTCTGAATTACAGTAAAATCTATTTCGCACGTCTGAATATCAAGCAGCATTTCCTTTATTTTCTGGTTATCCATAAAAACTCCTGTTTAGTTCAATCTTCCCATACCATTCAGTATTATAGCACCGGCCACTGTGACGGCGGTTTCTGTTCTCATGATGCGTTCGCCCATTCCGCAGCGCATAAAGCCGGCCTGTTCCAGCAAGGCACGCTCCCGGTCGGTCCAGCCGCGTTCACTGCCTATGGCGGCAACCACACCAGCTGCACCGGAAAAATCTACCTGACCAAGTGAGCAGGCAGGGTTTATGTTGTCAAGGCAGATAAGGCGTTGGGCTTGTGGTCCTTCGAGGGCCGCAATATGACTCAAGGTCTCCTGCAGTGTTTTATGTATAAATACCTTTGGCACGTGGGTGCTTCCGGCCTGGATGGTTCCTTCCAGCAAGAGCTCGCGTACCTTATCCGGCTGGGCAAGGTCACTTTGCATATATGACTTTTCGCCAAGCTCTGTTCCTGTAAGATAAAGCTCGCTAACACCAAGGGCTGCAACATCGCGCAAAAGCCGTCTGAGCTGAATTGGACGCACAAAGCCCACAAGCATTTTAAGCGGATTCAAAGGCTTTCCGTCACCGTTTGCGGTGTACTCAAAATAAAGACGCTGTTCAGCCTCATCAATTTCTGTAATCACTGCAGTGCCCGAAGCCCCGTCAATCACTCCGGCAGTAAACGAGTCGCCCTTATTCTTATGAAGAACTTTTAAAATATGCTGAGCCCGCCTATCATCAAACGGCAAAAATGGTTGGGGGCATTCAATTTCATTTTCTGTAAAAAGACAGATATTCATAACGCGTCCGTTTCTCCGCGCTAACCGAGCATATTAATCTTTTTCAATGCAGCACACAAGGCATCCTTTTCGATTAAATCGATAGGGCGGCCTTCGGTATATTTGTGTGCACTTTCGGAAAAGCTGCCCATGGTTACACAGTAGCCGTTATCGCATTTGGCATCGCGCATTTTTGCGTGGAATTCGCGCACATAAATGTCGCCTATAACAGTCTGTGTACGGTAAAAACGGAACATATTTTTTGCTTCCCACTTGTTGCTTTCTACATCGCAGATAATTTCAATGCTTTCGGCAGCAACGGAAACATCTTCTATTTTTACAAAAGCGTTCTTAAAGAAAATTGTAATGAACTTACGGCAAAGGGCAACAAAATCACTTGTACCGGACATAAGGTAAACCTGAAGGTTCTGGTTCTGATTAAGCTCCTGATAGCGTGCAACCAGACTGTCTACATCCTTATAGCCCGGATGCTGAGTCTGAATCTGCTTGAGCAGCACAAGTCCCTTTGGAATATTGTTTGAATTGATATAACAGTTTGCACAGCGGTATTTAATCTGCAGCATAATCTGTTCCGGAACATTCTGCAGCTTGTTGGCAATTTCGTAATCACTTATTGCAGCCTGAAAATCCTTTACCCTTTCGTGCATTTTTCCGGCTTCGAGACAGGACTGTGCACCAAAGTTTGGATCTGGACGCAGGTGAATGAAAATCTTGAGCGCCTTATCGCCCATTCCAACCTCTGTCATGGCAACGGCCATATCATAAAGCATTTCTTTATTTTCAGGTTCAACATCAAGTGCTTTTTTAAGGTAAGGAAGACTGTCCCGGTATTTCTGGCTTCTGAAAAGACAGAGGGCAAGACTCTTGTTTACATCTGTATTTTCCGGAGCAATGAGCTTACATTTTTTAAAGCAATAGGTAGCCTTATCGTAAACCTGCTTTTCCCAGAAGGAAGATCCAAGGAAAAAGTTTGTTTCAAAGGAATCCGGCTGCTTTTTTACAGAGAACAAAAGTGTATTAATTGCGTCATCATATTTTTTAAGATAGTAAGCAGCAATTCCCCACTTTCTTGTAACATCTGCCATATCAATTTCGGTATGTGCAGAGGACAAATCATAAAGGGTTTTATAAATGCCCCAGACCTTTTCCCAATTACCGTCATCATAATAAATGGCTCCAAGTGCGTTGAGTGCTTCTACATTATGCGGATCATGTGCAAGCTTTTTTTCGTATTCCTTTGCAACAGCAGAAACGCCGCGCTTCTGAACAGAGTTGGCAATTCTGTCTGATTTGGCAGAACGCACCTTTCCCTTTGCACCACTTAAGATAAGAATAATAGTAATAAGAACAACAGCAACAGTTACGGCAATCAGAACTGGAATAAGCATCCTGCACCCTCTCCTATTTGTTTGTTTTTTCCTTTACCAGCTGAGCAATGCGCTCCATGGCAACCTTAATCTTATTTATATCTGTAGCATAACAGCAGCGTATAAAGCCTTCGCCGGCATCACCGAAACAACTGCCCGGTACTACTGCAACGTTATACTTTTGAATTAATTCTGTAGCAAATTCCTCGGAGGTCATGCCTGTAGGACGGATATCCGGGAACATGTAAAAGGCGCCCTCCGGTTCAAAGCACGGAAGCCCCATGTCTGTAAAGGCCTTGTGCATTAAGTTGCGTCTCTGCTGGTAACTTACACGCATGCGTTCGACCTCTGCCCATCCGTTACGAAGTCCTTCTGCAGCAGCATACTGACTGAAAATCGGAGGACAGATTGTATTGTATCCGTGAAGCTTACAGCACTGAACCAAGAGGTCGTGAGGAGCTGCAATATAACCGATTCGCCAGCCTGTCATGGCAAAGGATTTTGAAAAGCCGTTAAAGATGATTGCATAATCCTTCATGCCCGGGAACGAACCGATTGAAACATGCTTGCGGTCATCATACAAAAGCTCGCAGTATATTTCGTCGCTAAGACACCAAAGCTCGTGCTTTTTTACAACCTCTGCAATTTTTTCAAGCTCTTCTGCCGGAATTATACGGCCGGTAGGATTGCTTGGCGAACAGAACATTACAGCCTTTGTTTTTGAAGTACAGGCTGCTTCTATTGCAGCAGCGGTCGGGTAAAGGTCTGTCTTACTTGTATCAAGGTGAATTACTTTTGCGTCACAAAGCGCACTAAGCGGCTGATAGTTTACATAGCAAGGCTCGCATACAATAATTTCGTCACCAGGATTTAAGATGGAACGGAGCACCAGGTCCAGGCCTTCGCTGGCACCTACTGTCGGAAGGATTTCTGTTTTGGCATCATAATAAAGCTTAAAGCGTTCAAGATATTTTGCAATTTCTTCGCGCAGCTCTATGAGACCCCAGTTTGAAGTATATGAGGTGTGACCCTTTTCCAGATGATAAAAGGCTTCTTCGCGGATTACCCAAGGAGTCGGAAAGTCAGGCTCGCCGACACCAAGAGAAATTATATCATCGTGACCAATACAGAGTTCAAAAAACTTTCTGATTCCAGACGGCGGAATTGACTCCATCTTGCTGGAAAATTTATCTTTTCTTGTATTCATTAAGCCTGAACTCCTTCGCGTCTGTCACGTTCATCGGCTACATATACAATGTCATTTTCCTTGTAGGTTTTAAGAACAAAGGTTGTTTTGGTAGAGCGCACGCCTTCCAGAGTAGAAAGCTTTTCGCTTACAAAAAGAGCAACTTCCTTGAGGTTGTCGCCTTCGATAATTACCTTAAGGTCATAGCCGCCGCTCATAAGATAAAGTGACTTAACCTGAGGGAAGCGGTAGATGCGGTCTGCAATTGCATCAAAACCGTGCTCGCGCTGTGGCTGAACCTGAATCTGAATTTCTGCTCTTACTAAATCCTTAGAGGTTTTATCTTTTTCGGGATTAACAATGGCCGCGTACTTGAGTATTACACCATCATCTTCGAGCTTTTTGATGATAGCCTTTACTTCATCTACAGATTTTTTTGTCATTGCAGAAATATCTTCTACAGACAATCTTGCATTCTGACGCAGTAACTCAAGTACTTCTTCCATAATAATTCTCCAATATATTTCTTTTTTTATTTTCCTTTTTTCTGTTCGCTTGGCTTGCTCTTAGCACCGGCTACGGCAGCAGCCATTTTTGCGTGTGCCTTTTCAAGGTCGTTTACCATAAGGATTGGCTGACCTGTTGCATCGAGGGTGTCGCGCCACAGTGAACCTTCCGGATCAACAGCGTTGCGGTGAGCAGTTACGGCACTGATTGGCAGGTGAACAAACTTGTCGTGAACAAGTCCGATTACACACTTTGTCTTTCCGGCCATTGCTGCGTGTACTGCGTTGTTACCAAGGCGTTCACAGTAGATTGAGTCGCTGGCAGTTGTAACGCTTGCGCGAACCTGGTAAGAAGGGTCAATATATTTAAGGTTAATTTCGATTTTCTTTGCCTTGAAATATTTTTCAATTTCGTTCTTGAGGAATACACCAATGTCCGAAAGCTTTTTGTTACCGGAAGCATCTGTTGCACCTGTAGACTGAAGCAGATCCTGACCTGCACCCTCTGAAACTACAATTACTGCATGTCCGCGTTTTGCAAGACGGCGTTCAAGGCAGGCAAGGAAGCCGTTTTCACCTTCCATTTCGAAAGGAACTTCTGGAATAAGACAGAAGTTTGTTTCGTGGCTTGAAAGAGCGGCTGCTGCAGCAATAAAGCCTGCTTCGCGGCCCATGAGCTTTACAAGACCAATACCGTTTATCTGGCTGGCTGCTTCCATGTGAACTGCGGCAACTGTTTCCTTTGCACGCTGAACAGCAGTTTCGAATCCGAAGGAGCGGTCCATGAACATAAGGTCGTTATCTACAGTTTTTGGAACTCCAACTACTGCACATTTAAGTCCGCGCTTTTCCACTTCGCAGGCAATATCATAAGAACCGCGTTGTGTTCCGTCTCCACCAAGAATGAAAAGCATATTGATTCCGTCGCGTTCAATGCAGTCAACAATTTCACTTACACGCTGACCACCGCCGCGGCTTGTTCCAAGATAGGTTCCACCAATTTTATGAATTTCATCAATCAGGTAGCGGTCAAGCTCGATTGGTTCGTAGCCTGAATCTGCAAAAAATCCGCGGAAGCCATACTGATAGCCCTTAATGGTTTTTACACCGTAGCGTGTGTTCAGGCAGCGGACAATAGCACGAATTACGTCGTTCAAACCAGGACAAAGACCTCCACAGGTACAAATACCAGCCTTTGCGTGAGAAGGATCAAAGAAAATCTTTTCACGAGGACCTGCTTTTTCCATGAGGTTTGAAGAATCAAGAACTATAGGTGTTTTTGCATCGTATACATTAATATTGGCAATAACATAGGAATCATCCCTTACATAATTTGCAGTATAATCACCTTGAACATTAGAAAGCTTAATTGGGGACTCTATTGTACATGGTCCAAGGTTTTCAATGCTAAAATCAAATTTTTCTGTTGGTTTCATAAAGATACCGCTCCTGCGACTAAAAATGTATAACTATTATATCGTAAAAAAACTGTTGACGCTATCCCTAAAGTGAATTAAATTTATAGAAGATTCTAGGAGGACCCCATGGCAACAACTGCGTTGACAAAGTCAGAAAAGCTTGCTTTAGAAGCAAGAAAATTCATTACCCGCGTATACGGCTGGATGGCCGTTGCACTTATTATAAGCGGTCTGAGCGCACTTTTTGCGGCCACCAGCGAACCGCTTTACAAGCTTATCTGGAGCGGAAAACACGTTGGCTTTTATGTTCTGGTTGTAACCGAAATTGCTCTTGTAATAATTCTTTCTGCTATCATCGGAAAAATTTCTGTTGCTGCGGCTGCGTTTTTGTTCATTCTGTATTCAATTGTAAACGGACTTACGCTTTCGGCTATCTTTCTTGTTTTTGAAATTCACTCAATCGGTGTAGTTTTCTTTATAAGTGCCGGAATGTTTTTTGCCATGTCGCTCTACGGTCGCTTTACAAAGCAGGATTTGAATTCTGCCGGCCGCTACCTTATGATGGCACTTTTTGGACTGGTAATTGCCTCGGTTGTAAACCTTCTTTTAAAATCAGACATTCTCCAGTGGATTATTTCCATGGTTTCGCTTGTTGTTTTTATAGGACTTACTGCCTACGACACAAATAAAATCGTACGCGCCTCTGAGCTTGCAGACGGTTCAGATACCTTTAAAAAGGCTGCAATCTATGGCGCCCTTGAGCTGTACCTGGACTTTTTAAATATCTTCCTTTCACTTTTGAATCTGTTTGGAAAGAAAAGATAAAAGGACATTCTGCCGGCAAAGCTCATGAAGACAGAAGTTACAATCACAATAAAGCCTGAGCAGCAGGAAAATCAAAAGCTCATCAGTGATTTTATTGCCCGCGAACTCAAAAAAAAGGACGCTTCGTTTTATAATTCCTTTTGCCGTTCAAAGCAGAAGGAATTTGTGTTTGTAAAAAAATCCATTGATGCAAGGCATGGCCAGGTAAAGCTTCATCTGCGCTATGCCGTATATGTTGATGAAAAGCCTGCGTCTGTGCTCGAAAAGCTTCCTGTATGGAAAAAAGCAGACGGAACAAAAACTGTTGTGATTGTAGGCTCAGGGCCTGCCGGACTTTTTGCAGCCTTTAAGCTGCTTGAGTATGGAATTAAGCCGGTAATTATTGAACGCGGAACCGATACCGCACAGCGCCGCAAGGATATTGCACTTATAAGCACAAAGGATTTTGTAAACCCCGACAGTAACTACTGCTTTGGAGAAGGAGGAGCCGGTACCTTTTCGGACGGAAAGCTTTATACCCGCTCCAACAAGCGCGGCGACATAAGCAGCATACTCCAGATTTTTCATGCCTTTGGCGCAGACCAGAAAATACTTACAGATGCCCACCCTCACATTGGAACAGACCGTCTCCCAAAAATTATAAATGCCATGCGCAACAAAATTATTGAGCTTGGCGGCGAGGTACACTTTAACACCCTGTGCACGGATTTTATAATTGAAAACGGCCGTGTAAAGGGTGTGGTGTGTACAACGACAACAATTTTTGCTGACGCGGTCATTCTTGCAACAGGGCACTCTGCAACCGACATATACAGGCTTATTGCAAAGGCTGCACCTGCAGCCCTGGAAGCAAAAACCTTTGCAGTTGGTGTAAGGGTTGAACACCCGCGCACTGTAATAGACAGCATTCAGTATCACGGCAAGACGGGAGAAGGTACTGCCGCTAGCCTTGGTGCAGCTGAATACCGCGTAACAACTCAGGTGGATGGACGCGGCGTATACTCGTTCTGCATGTGCCCGGGCGGCTTTGTAGTTCCAAGTGCCAGCGGGCCGAACGAAATTGTTGTAAACGGAATGTCCGCTGCCGCCCGAAACTCTAAATGGTCCAACGCCGCAATTGTAGTAGAAACGCGTCCCAAGGACATTCCTCAGGAATTTACAGACCAGGCAAAGACTATTGGCTGCCCTGCCCTTGCAGGCTTATTGTTCCGCACAGATCTGGAACAAAAGGCCAAGCAGGCCGGTAAAGGTCAGGCTGCACCCGCACAGCTGCTTACAGATTTTCTGGAAAACAGGGCTACCCCTCAGGAAAACCTGCCGCCTACCAGCTACACACCCGGCATTGTAAGCAGTAACCTTAACAGCTGGCTGCCGCCTCATATAAAACAAAAGCTTGCACAGGGAATAAAACAGATAAACCAGAATATGAAGGGCTTTATAGACCCGGCCGCACTTATGATAGCCGTAGAAACCCGCACAAGTACACCGGTACGTATACAGCGCAATAAAGATACCTTTGAATGTACAGAGCTTGCAGGACTATACCCTGCAGGAGAAGGCAGCGGTTATGCAGGCGGAATTGTTTCAAGTGCAATGGATGGGGAAAATGTGGCAGAGGCTATAGCAGATTCTTTTTTCCCCAAGCGTCAATAAGCTTTTTAGGCTCAGGGCTCAGCAGCAGCTTTACAAGCAAAAGGTTTGTCTGACTGAATACATTCTGCATCATTTCCTGCTGCTCGTCGGTAAAGCGGCTCAAAACATAATCTGCAACACCAATATTAGGATTATCAGGACGACCAATGCCAAAGCGCAGCCTCCAGAAATCTGCAGTGTTTAAAACCGCCTTTGTAGAACGCAAACCGTTGTGTCCGCCAAGCCCGCCGCTCCACTTTAAGCTTACAAAGCCAGGTGCAAGCTCAAGCTCGTCGTGCACAACAAGTATTTCTTCCGGTAAGATTTTATAAAAGCCTGCCACCTCTATAATGCTGTCGCCGCTAAGATTCATATAAGTCATTGGCTTTAAAAAATAGATGTGGGCAGGAGCTTCGTCCGGTACAAGCACCGGAGTTCCGTCTTTTTTAGAACAGATCTTTGTATCACAGGCCCACTGGGAAAGTTCAAGCGGTGTAAGGGAGGTTATTTCTCCCTTGAACTTGCTCTGCCAGCTGAGTCGTGAGGCAAACGGAAGGGAATCGGCAAAGTACCAGGCCACATTGTGACGGGTCTTTTCGTATTCCCTGCCATAATTTCCTAAAAAAGCAACAAGCTTTATCATTTCTGCAAATCTTCCGGTGTCTTTTGATATTTAGTCATGTTGTAAGAAGGAAGCTCAAACCAGTATGGAGATTCACTGCACTTAGCATAATACTGATCCGAAGCATCGTCATCTTCCGGATCTGCAGGAATTACATAAATATCAAGCTTAATGGTTTTTCCTGTAACGCCAACCTCGGCCTTAGTATAAAGAACTCCGCCAAGTGTATCTGTTGTGTCATACCACTTAGTTGTTGTAAGTGCGTTAAAGGAATTGAGCCAGTCTGCAGCCTTCTGAGAATCCAGAGTTATGTTAGCACCTGTAATGCTCCATACAAGGTCTTGTGCATCTCCATGGCGGGAAACTGTCCAGGTGCTTCCGTCTGCAGGCATAAGTGTTACAGAGCTGATGTCTACAGATTCTACAGAATAAACTGTCTTACTGCGAAGCTCATCAACAGTCTTATCAAAAACATATCGATAGTCACCGTCAATAAGGTAAACATCATTATCACCGTTTACAGTTGCATAACACTGAATACCGGTTGTTGCATCCTTACCAAGAGTAAAGGTGCGCAGCTCTTTTCCGCCGGCACTTACAGTAACCTTGATTGCGTTGCTCGAATCAAACTCATACTTGTTTATTACAGCATCATTGCTAAGACGGGCTACCTTATCCAAAGCAGTAATTTCTTTGGCATAAGTAACCATTGAATCAACACTCGACAAAGTTGCTTCATATTTTTGAGAATTGATGAGCCACTTGTCACCATCCTTTACAAGGTCCAGAGTTCCGTCATATTTTTCAATAAGAATGGAATCCGGCTCTTCGTTAAAGGTAAATTTCTTAACAGTATTTCTGGATGCAAGAATAATCTGCACAATGCCGACAACAAGAAGAAATAAGTCAGCAGTAATTAAAACTATTTTTCTCGTTTTCATGCGTTAGCCTCACTCTTTTCTTTTTTAGAAGTTTTTTCAATAAAGCGGTCATCATCAGGGTTATACTGCCTGTTGATTCTGGCCTTTCTCTTGATTCTCATTCTCCAGGTAATAAGACCGGCAATAAGAACAAGCAGGGCAAGTCCGTATTCGTTGAACATCTGCCAGAAGGTTACCTTGGCCTTAGACTCTGTATTAAGAACATTAAGTGAAACGCCCTTTGTACGCATTCTACAAAGATCTTCGTTGCCGTTCAGATAATCAATTGCATTTATGAGCAGCAGGGCAACTCCCGAATTAGCATCCTCGGTAAATACCTGAGTTGTTGAAATCTGAGAAGAACCGGCTACAATAATCTTTCCGCTCTGACGGCTCTTTGAAAGGTGATTGATGAGCTTGTAGTCTCCGTCACCGGCAGCTTCATCTTCTGCGCTTGTGCTTACTGGAGCTTCATCAAAGGCACTTTCAAATTCTCCTTCGAGCAGAACCATGAGTGTTTTTTTGCTAAAGTCTGCTTCGTTTTCCGGAGGAGCAATCATAAGAGGATTAAGCATGAGTCCGTCCGGCTGTTCTGTCCAGGCCTTGGCACTTGATTCAACAAGAACAGTAGACTTTACGCCAGCCTTTTCTTCTACAGTCAAAGGTGCAGTCTGAAGCATTACAACATTTCCAAGGTTTGCAGTAATTGCATTCTTGGCATTCATGTGCTCCTTCTGCAAAAGCGGTGCCCAGTAAAGCTCAAGAATACCATAAGTATTGTTGTAGCTTTCGCAGCAGGTTTCGTCCATTACATAGGAGTGCTCAAGGCTTACACCATATTTGTTTATCAGGCGTTCAAGATTTACACTGTTTTCTGTGTAGGTTGTCATTGTACCGTACATAGTGTTCTGCTGGTTTTCCAGACAAGGCTCCATAAGGAACAGAACGTTTCCACCCTTCATGATAAACTGGTCAATCTTGTAAAGCTCTTCTTCGGTCATGTCCATCTGAGGTCCGTTTATGACAATGCTCTTCATAGAAGCAGGAATGTCGTCTTCGCTCAGATCAAGAGTTACAATTTCGTAAAGTGAAGAAAGTGCGGCATCAAAGCCAGGGGCACCTGAATCGGTCATAAGATCCTTTTCACCGTGACCAACAATATATCCAAACTGTGTAGGCTTAGTAATGAGGGTCTGAATGGAATCATTGATTGTTGTTTCAATATCATCAAGACCAACAACCGCATAGTTATTAAAGAAAATATCCTGAATCTCAACAGGAAGCGTTACAAACCTTTCACCGTATTCTGCTACAACACCAAGACAACCGGTTTCTGCAACACCACTGTCATTGCGGAAGTTAATAGGCTGAATACCGTAGCGTTCTGTATAAGCAGCAACCTCGTCAACTGCAGGATGGATAACTGTAAAGTCAAGCTTGTCCATCTTTTTCTTGTTTATATTGCGGCAGGCATCTTCTACAATTTCTTCCATCTCGGTTACACCGGAAACGCGGAGAGACTTAATGGCATTGCTCAAGATTACGTAAACCTTGATTTTGTCGTCGCCCTTAAGATTTTCAAGTCCGGCAGCAGTGTTCATCATTTTGGAGATTGTTGAAGTAAGATTATATTCAAAGCCGTCCGAAGAGGTTATCGGATCCATGAGCTCTACGTTATCTCCATAAGAAACAGCGAGTCCCATGTAAACCTGCTTTACTCCAATTTCGTTATTGCTTACCTCCTGAATCTGAATCTGACGCAGACCATAGTTGTAGGCAAGCTCCTGATTATCTTCCTTGGACATATCCATAAAGGAAACAGTAAAATTCTTGTTTGCAGCACGCTTGTATTCTTCGAGCAGATCTTCTACGTAAGTAGTAATTGTGGCGTACTGTGACGGCAGATTTTTATCAAAGAAAACACGGATAGAAACCGGTTCGTCCAGATTTTTTACAAGGGTCTTACTTGCCTTAGAAAGCGAGTAAGATTTTTCCTTTGTAAGGTCAAGACGAAGATATGCATTGCTTCCAACAAAATTAAGAAGCACAAGGAAAATCAAAAACAGAACAAAGTCAGAAGCAGAGCTTTTAAACCATTCAATAATTTTTTTCATTTTATCTGCCTCCTATCTCTTGTTTTTAATTTCTACACGCACGGTGCACACAAAGAACAATGCTGTAAGCGAAACAAAATACAGCAAATCACGGGTATCTACAATTCCCTTAGAAATAGAACCAAAGTGAACCGAAGCCGAAATGAAAGAGAAGAAGCTTACAATTCCGTCCGGCAGGAACACAAGGAAGGATTCTATAAAGGTAAGAGCCAGACAGATTGCCATGGCTACTGCAAAGGCAATAATCTGATTCTTAGTGATTGAAGACGAGAAAAGTCCGATTGCACTAAAGGCTGCACAGATAAATATGGCTCCGGCATAACCACCGATAATAGGACCATAATCCGGCGAACCGAATATTTCTGCAGTAATTACATAGAACAGTGTCGGTGCAAGCATGATTAACGATTCAATTAGCACCGCAAGATACTTTCCTGTTACTACATCAATCTCGCGCACAGGCAGAGTCATGAGGGTTTCTATGGAACCAACACGTTTTTCTTCTGCAAGCACACGCATGGTAACAGCAGGAATAAAGAACGAAAGCATAACCGGCAGCATAGAAAAGAAGTTGCGAAGGTCTGCCCTGTTCTGAAGGAAGAAGGCTGCAAAAAACAGCAGTCCGTTTATAACAAGAAAAAGCCCCGTAACAATATAACCGATTGGTCCTGAAAAATAAGAACGGAGCTCCCTGCGCATAATTACAAAGGCAGGATTTTTAGCTTTAGCTTTTTTGTCGCTCATTTACTTTGCCTCCTTTGCTTCGGCTTCGCCAGAGGTTGTAAGCGCATGGAATACATCCTCAAGGGTATTAGACTGCATAGCCATTGCAAAAACATCACAGCCGCTTTCTATAAGCTTTTTAACAA
This sequence comes from Treponema sp., assembly GCA_017616165.1. Classification (GTDB taxonomy): domain Bacteria; phylum Spirochaetota; class Spirochaetia; order Treponematales; family Treponemataceae; genus Treponema_D. The sequence continues at coordinate 3,033 of JAFZYR010000021.1, read as the reverse complement.
GCTGTGGTCTTATTTCTGCCTCGCCGTTTACGGAAACAACAATTTCGCTGTGTCCGTTTTCTACTTTATTGGAAGAAACATTCGAAACTCCCTGTACTGCAAGGGCAGCGTCTGTGGCTTTTTGAGTATCGCCTTCAAACTCAACAAATACAGTAGTAGAAGAGCCGATGCTGTTTTTAAGATTTTCGATAGAGCTGTCGGCAACTACCTTTCCACCGCTTATGATGATGGCACGTGAACAGATTGTTTCAACCTCGCTAAGAATATGAGTAGAAACAATTACTGTACGGGTTTTACCAATTTCGCGGATAATGGCACGAACGTCTTCTACCTGGTTAGGGTCAAGACCAGAGGTAGGTTCATCAAGAATAAGGATTTCCGGATCGTGCATGAGGGCATGAGCCAGAGAAACACGCTGACGGTTACCGCGCGAAAGCTCAGAAATATTTTTACTCATTACTTCCTTGAGCCCGCATTCCTTGCAAAGCAGCGGAACCTTTTCTGCAGCATTTTCACCCTGCATTTCGGCAATATATTTAAGATAGTCTTCGACAATCATTTCGCCATAAAGCGGAGCCGATTCGGGCATGTAACCAATTTTCTTTTTGGATTCTACAGGTGATTCGGTAATATCCTTGCCGTCAATAAAAATCTGACCTTCGGTTGGAGCAAGGAAGCCTGTAATCATACGCATAGTAGTAGTTTTGCCAGCGCCATTCGGACCAAGCAGACCAACGATCTGCCCGGTCGGAATTGAAAAGCTGACATCATTTACCGCACGAAATGTCCCAAAGTTTCGGGACACGTGGGAAACTTCAATCATTTTTAAGCCTCCAATTTTTCGTTATGTTTACCATTATAATAAAAAATTGGAGTTTTGTTAAATAATTGTTTGTTAGATTTAGATTGCAGCAAGTCCGCGCTTAACGTCTTCAAGAATATCTTCAACGTTTTCAAGACCACAGCTAAAGCGCACCATTCCGCCGTCAATTCCAGCAGCAACAAGCTGCTCATCTGTAAGCTGACGGTGTGTAGCACTTGCCGGGTGAAGCACGCAGGTACGGATATCTGCAACGTGAACTTCATCAATAGCAAGCTTGAGTGCGTCCATAAAGCGAACTGCTGCCTGGCGTCCACCCTTAATGCTGATTGAAATTACACCACAGGTTCCGTCCGGAAGATACTTCTGTGCGCGCTCGTAATATTTGTCTCCTGGGAGGCCAGGGTAAATTACTTTAGCAATCTTGTCGCTTGATTTGAAGAACTCTGCAACCTTGCGTGCGTTTTCGCAGTAACGAGGCATACGAACAGGCAAGGTTTCAAGACCGAGGTTTAAGTAGAAGGCGCTCTGAGCTGCAGGGTAACAACCAAAGTCTCTCATGAGCTGAGTGCGGGCCTTTACAATGTAAGCAGCCTTTCCAAAGTCTCCTACATAGCGAAGTCCGTGATAGCTTTCATCAGGTTCAACCATGTCGGCAAATTTTCCAGTTGCCTTGTAAGCCTTTTCCCAGTCAAAATTTCCTGAATCTACGATACAGCCGCCACCCTGAACTGCATGACCGTCCATATATTTTGTTGTTGAATGAACTACAATATCTACGCCCCATTCAATTGGACGACACAGGATTGGAGTTGCAAAAGTATTATCTACAATGATTGGAAGATTGTTGTCATGAGCAGCCTTTACCCAAACATCAAAATCAAAAACTGTAAGGGCAGGGTTTGCAAGAGTTTCACCAAAAATACATTTTGTATTTGGTTTGATTGCCTTGCAGATTTCTTCGTAGCTTGCGTCAACATCTACCCAGATACATTCAATGCCAAGCTTTTTAAGAGTAAAACCAAAGAGGTTGATTGTTCCACCATAAATTGAAGAAGAAGCAATAAAGCTGTCGCCTGCAGAACAAAGGTTCAAAACAGAAAGAAGACTTGCAGCCTGACCGCTTGAAGTAAGCATACAGCCAACGCCACCTTCCATATCGGCGATTTTCTTTTCTACAGCATCGCAGGTTGGGTTTGCAAAGCGTGAATACATATATTCTGTAGGCTTGTCAAAAAGAGCTGCAACGTGGTCACAGCTGTCAAAGCGGTAAGTTGTACTCTGTACAATAGGAATAGTTCCAGGGCCACCATTCTCCGGCTTATATCCTGAATGTAAAGCTTTAGTTTCGATTTTCATAATTACATTACTCCTTCGTTATTGCTTCGCTGTGCTTGCAATGACGTGGGTTGATTATATCAAAAAAAAAAATAAAAAAAAACACTTTTTTTTTGTTACCTGCTTTGCGGAGGGTGGTTTAATAATTGAAACAAGCCCAATAAAGGGCATAAAGCTAAAGAATGCGTTGCATTTGTTTTAACGCTTTTTTATTTTGTTCAGGCCGTCATCGGTCTTGTTCAGGAGGATACCGTTATGAAAAAGATTATTAAAGTTTTTATTTTGGCCTTGGCTATGAGCCTTGCATTTACTGGTTGTGCTTCAAAGAAAGCAAAAGAATCTAAGGGTCCTAAGACTTATTCAGTTGATCTTGGTTCTGCTGTAAGCATTATCAAGCTTAATGAAGAAGGTGAAACCCTTAATGTTAGCGGCCTTATTCCAGAAGGAGCCGCACTTGTAGCAGGAAACAACATTAAGGTTAGATGGACATTCGTTGCAGACGCAGATGTAGATTGTATTTACGTAAGCTGCGGTGATAATTCTGAAGATGCTATTCTGATTAAAGACGTAAAGGCAAACGAGGCATACTACCGCTCTGTAGTTATCCCTCTTGACCTGGATGTTTCAGGTCCACTTATGGTAAAAGTCTGGAGCAGCTCAGAGGTTATCTGCGAATCTACTTACATGGTTGATGCTAAATAAGCTTAGCATATGACAAAAAAAAGCGTGTGGTCGTGAAGTGCACCCCAATTATTGGACACTTTAACTAGGCTGATTTTAAGGACTGATTCCTAAATTGTAAAGGGGTCAGTCCTTTTAATTTAACCTTAATTCTCTTTTCGTTGTACCAAGTCAAATATTCAATTAATTCTTTT
>JAFZYR010000020.1 GCA_017616165.1 Treponema sp. | reverse complement strand
GGAAGCGGACGTGTATTTGGTGTAGGTTCAAAGGTTGACGATGCTAAGTATGCACGCATCATGAAGTTCCTTGACTGGTATGCTTCTCCAGAAGGTGCTACAATCCAGCATTGTGGTCTTGAAGGCTTTAACTATAAGGTACTTGCTAACGGTAAGTTCGAACAGATGAACGATAACGCTCTTATGGATAACCTCCCTGTTCCTGCTGAATTTGGTGGCGGTGGATACAGCGATGGTTTCAACGCTATCAACCAGTGGATTGTTAACTCTATGTGTACAAACCCAATCACAGGCGAAATCTATTCTGCACAGTACTGGGCTTCTTACAAAGAGAAGAACATGACTCAGATGAGAAAAGACTGGGAAAAGAAGTTTGATGCTACAGATGCTACAAACTGGATGACAAAGAACAAGAAGATTGTTGTAAGTCCATCTGTTTCTGTTGCACTTCCTTCAGATTCACCAGATATTTCTGTAATCCGCAACAGTGTTAACAAGTCTGTTTGTGATGCTTCTTGGCGTATGATTTTTGCTAAGAGCGATGCAGAATTCGACAAGATGTGGGATGAAATGACAACAGAAGTAAAGGGCTTCGGCTTTGACGACCTTTACAAGTTTGATACAGAAAAGCATCAGCTCGAAGTTAACGCTAAGTTGGCTGCAAAATAATAAGTCATTGTGAGGAGCGCAGCAAGTTTATCCTGAGCCTGTCGAAGGGTGGCAAACCATCTAATATCTGGATTGCCGCGCTGCGCTCGCAATGACGATTCTTGTCATTACCGGGCTTGACCCGGTAATCTTTTTTAAAAAAACAATAATTTATTTCAAATATCAATAATTCCATGTTATAATTAACACATGGACCAAAAAGTTAAGGTGGAAAAAAAGGAGCTGGCGGTACACCGACGGCATCAGCGGGTCTGGAATTTTTTCTGGTATGTAACGGCACCTTTTTTCAAGCTTATTTATTCCTATAAATGCAAAATTGCTCCTCAAATAAACGGTCCTTATCTTGTCATATCTAATCATACAACCGAGCTGGATTGTGTTCTTGTGGGAATGAGCTTTAAAAAGCAGATGTATTTTGTTGCCAGCGAGCATGTTTACCGAAAGGGCTGGGTTTCTAAGCTTTTGCGCTGGGCCTTTGAACCGATTGCCAAAATGAAGGGCTCTTCGGACACTCTTACCGTTATGAAGGTTATGCGCCGCCTGCGTGGAGGCTACAATGTCTGTCTTTTTGCCGAAGGAAACCGTTCCTTTGACGGAAGAAATTATCCTATTTCTGAAGCAACAGGCAAGCTTGCAAAAATCTGCGGTGCAACCCTGGTTACCTACCGTATAGAAGGCGGCTATTTTATAAATCCACGCTGGGGCTTTGGCATTCGTCGCGGCAAGGCCTTTGGTCAGGTTGTAAATGTTTACACACCGGAGCAGCTTGAAAAAATGTCTGTTCCGGAGGTTACTCAGGCTGTGATAAACGATATTAAAGAGGATGCCTACGAGCGTCAGGCCTTAAACCCGGTTGCCTTTAAGGGAAAGAATCGTGCGCTTGGAATTGAATGTGCCTACTGCATCTGTCCGCGCTGCCGCACCCTTGGAAAAATTACCTCTAAGGGCAATAAGGTTTTGTGTACCGCCTGTAAAAACGAAACAGAGTTTGATGTATATGGAAATTTTGATCCTGCCTTTGGTGTTACAAATACAGAGGAATGGGAGGATCTGCAGAACGAGGAACTTAAAAAGCTTGCGGCCTCTGTCCAGAATGATACAACTCCTTTCTTTAGTGATTCTGATGTGCTGCTCAGAACTGTAGATTCTGCGCATAATGAAAAGGAGCTGGGCAACGGAAAGATGACGCTTTACAGAAACCGCTTTGAGTTTGTTCCTGAAAATGGAAAGCCGGTCTGCCTTTATATAAATGATATTGCAGATATGTCTGTTTACAGCCGCAACGGCTTTGTATTCAGCGACACTGCAGGAACTCATTACGAAATAAAACCGATTCAGAAGAAATCGCCGCTAAATGTGCGGAAATATATAACAATTTGGAGTAATCTATGAACTATTCTGCAGAAAACATTGGATTATGGAGCCCGGTAGTGCAGCTGGGAATTATTGCGCTGCTCGTGCTGGTGTCTAATATTTTAAGACTCAAGGTGCCTTTTGTAAAAAAGACGCTCATGCCAACGTCCGTTCTTGCAGGCTTTCTGCTGCTGGGCTTTAAGTACACCGGTCTTTTGGAAATAGATGCAGGTCTGCTCGAGGCTCTTACCTACCACGGAATTGCGCTCGGCTTTATTGCAATGTCGCTCAGAGTTTCAAAAAGCGATTTTGCACAGGGCGGGGGAGTGCGTACTGCCGTAAACAGCGGTGCCATGATTGTAAGCTCTTATATGATTCAGGGTGTGGTAGGTCTTCTTATTTCTTTAGGCCTTGCCTATACCATTAAACCTGATTTGTTCAAGGCTGCCGGAATCCTTCTTCCTATGGGCTTTGGACAGGGACCGGGACAGGCAAACAATATCGGTTCAAGCTACGAGGCTCTTGGCTTTGCCGGTGGAAAATCCTACGCACTTGCAATTGCCGCAACCGGCTTTTTAGTTGCCTGTATAATCGGTGTAATTTATCTTAACATTCAGGCTCGCCGCGGAAAGTTTGAACGCAAAACCGCAGAGGAGCTTTCGGGTTCTGTAACGCTCGATACCTTCCAGGATGAAGGCGAAATGCCTATCTCTCAGTCTATTGACCGCCTTTCTATTCAGGTTGCCCTCATTGTTCTTGTTTATGTATTTACCTTCTTTGTGCTTTGGGGCGTAACAAGCCTGCTGGCAAAATTTGCACCGGGTGCTGCAAATGCACTTTCTCCGATTTTCTGGGGCTTTAATTTTATTTTTGGTTCGCTGTTTGCAGTTCTTACCCAGAAGATTCTTTCACGCTTCCGCAAAATCAGAATCATGAGAATGCAGTATCAGAACAATTATCTTTTGAGCCGCATCTCCGGACTTTTCTTTGATGTAATGATTATCTGTGGAATTGCTTCCATTGATTTTGAAGACCTTAGGGGACTGTGGCTTCCGTTTGCACTTACCTGTATTATTGGTGGTGTTGCAACCTTCCTGCATCTTAAGTTCTTCTGCAAGCGTGTTTACAAGGGCTACGAGGAGGAAGGCTTCCTTTCTATGTTTGGTATGATGACAGGAACAATAAGCTCGGGAATCCTCCTTGTGCGCGAAATTGACCCTGACTTTAAAACACCTGCTGCCAACAACCTGGTAAGCGGAAGTGGTGTAGCCATTGCCTTTGGTGCGCCGATGCTCATTTTGATTAGTATGGCACCTAAGTCTGTTGCTTCTACCTTTACAGTACTGGGGCTTCTGGTTGTATATTACCTTATTTTGTGCGCCGTTATGCTGATAAAACGCAAGGGTGCTGAAAAATCGGGTCAAAATGGCACGGATTCAACCCCGGAAAATCCGACTGTGTAAAAATGACACACTGACACTCTGAAAATGTGTCAATGTATCGGGCAAAAATGTCATTGCGAGCGTAGCGCGGCAATCCATTACCAGATTGCCACGTCGCAAAGCTCCTCGCAATGACATTTTTTTTAAATTTCTGCTTTTTTTCGTTAAAACTTATTTCTTGGCACAAAACTTGCTATATATTTATCGAATACTGAATAAATAAAATAGTAATACGGAGGCCAGATTAATGAAAAAGCATGATGATGTTCTTACAATGTATCTTAAGGAAATCAACAAGGTACCTCTTTTGACCCGCGAAGAAGAAATTGAGCTTTCACAGAAGGCTAAAAACGGCGACAAGGCTGCCCGCGACAAAATGATTAATGCCAACCTGCGCTTTGTTGTACGTGTTGCAAAAAAATATCAGAATCATGGACTTGACCTTACCGACCTTATAAGCGAAGGAAACATCGGCCTCATAAATGCAATCGAAAAATTTGAGCCTTCACGCGGCTATCACTTTATTTCTTATGCCGTATGGTGGATTAATCAGAGTATTCTTAAGGCACTCAGCGAAAAGAGTCGTGCAATTCGTCTGCCGCTCAACCGTGCAAACGAGCTTGTACGCATTGAATATGCAAGCAACCTTATCAACGGAACACTCAGCGAAAGCGAAGAGGTTGAACAGATTGCAGATATGCTCAACATGAACGAAAGCAAGGTACGTGAGCTTTTAGCAATCAGCAACGGAATGGTTTCTCTGGATGCCAAGGCTTCTTCTTCAGAAAGCGACAATACTGTTGTTGGTGACTACTTTGAAGACCAGACCTATGACCGTCCGGAAGAGCATACTGTAGAAACAGCACTTAAGGATGATGTAAACACTCTGCTCAAGACACTCCGTCCAAACGAAGAAAAGGTTATCCGTCTGCGCTATGGATTGGGCGGCTACAAGCCAATGTCTTTGCAGGAAATCGGTGAAAAATGCAATCTTACAAAGGAGCGCGTTCGCCAGATTGAAAAAAAGGCAATCTTCCGCCTGCAGAATCCTTCAAGAATCAAGCGCCTGGAAGGGTACCTGGCAGCATAAATTATCCGGCAGCAAAAGCCGAAAAGGCGTCGGCACGTGCCTGTAAAAGCAGGTCCTTGTCGCGCGAAATATCTGCAATACTAAACGCAAGTTCACCGGCCTGGGCAGTTCCCTGTAATTCGCCCGGGCCTCTGGTTTTTAAATCCTGTTCTGCAATATAAAAGCCGTCTGTGCTCTGGCGCAGGGCCTTCATGCGTTCAATGCCTGTTTCGCTAAGATTTTTATTGTAAATCAAAAAGCAGTAGGACTGGTCACTGCCGCGTCCAACTCGTCCTCGCAGCTGATGAAGCTGTGCCATACCAAAACGGTCTGCCTGTTCAATAACCATGCAGGTTGCATTAGGCACGTCTACACCAACCTCTATTACAGTTGTTGCAACCAGAATCTGAAGCTTGCCGTCGTTAAAATCACGTAGTGCTGCGGCCTGTTGTTCCTCATCAATTTTACTGTGAACAAGCGCGCATTTATATTCGGGAAAAATCTGCTTTGAAAGCTTTTCAAAATTTCTTTCTGCAGATTTAAGGTCATTTTCTGAATTAATTGCCGGGTATACAAAATAGGCCTGATGCCCCTTTGCAAGCTCCTTGCGGACTGCTTCGTAGGCATTGTGCTCGTTGCCTTCCTTTACAAGATAGGTCTGCACCGGCTTTCGTCCCTGAGGCAGGGTTTTTATTGTACAAACATCCAGGTCGCCGAACATCGTAAGCGCCAGAGTCTGCGGAATAGGGGTGGCACTCATCATCAAAAGATGAGGCTCGCTGGTCATGCCGTTTTCTTCGCTTACACGGCCCTTGGCAATAATTGCCTGTCGCTGTAAAACTCCAAAGCGGTGCTGCTCGTCTATTACCGCAAGCTGTAAATCCTTGTAAACAACCTGTGCACTAAAAAGCGCGTGCGTTCCAATAAGTATGTCTATTTCGCCTGCCTTGAGGGCTTTTAAAAGCTGCGTGCGTCCGCCGGATTTTACATTGCCTGTCAAAAAGGCCGTTCGCACACCAAGACTGTCCAGCATGCGAGAGGTAGTTTCTGCGTGCTGGCGCGCAAGAATTTCTGTAGGAGCCATAAAGGCACACTGTCCACCGTAGTTTATTACACGCAGGCAAACAAAAAGGGCAGTGAGCGTTTTACCAGAACCGACATCTCCCTGTAAAAGCCTGGCCATTGTAAAGGGCACGCCCGACGCCGTCTGCTGCGGCTTATAGCGCTGTGTAAAGCCTGTATCAATTTCGGCATTCATCTGGTAGATGACCTTCTGCTGGTCTGGCGTAAGATCAAACGGAAGCTTGTCCAAAAGCTGGCGCTGCAAAGGAGAAAGCGAGCTACGGAACAGTTGAGGTGTAAGGTCTGTGTTTTCGTCCGCAGCGCCTCCTGCGTCCCCGCTAATTTGTGCCTCTATGCTTTGAGGAGGCAGACTTCCCCTGTGTCTAAAGGCTCTTTGTGCAATTGCGTACTGCAGATGATAAAGCTCTTCGTAGGCAAGCGTTCGTCTGGCCTTTTGTGCATTTTCCAGTGTGTCGGGAGTATGAATAAGTGTAATGGCCGCCTGCTTGGTCATTAGTCCGCGTTTTTCAATAATGTCCTCGGGCAGCTCGTCATCTATTCCATGTGCATACTGTGCAAGTGCTGTTGTAATGGCCTTGTACAAAACCTTGTGGGTTAATCCTTCTGTAAGATGGTAAAGCGGAATAATACCGGAGTTTACGGGCATAGTCTGCTTGAGCCAGGCAGCCGTTACGCCTCCCTGCTCCTGTGAAGGCACACCGCATTCGGGCCCCATCAGGGAAAACTCAAAGGAGGTAGACTGCAGCTTGCCGTATTTTACAAAGAACTGTCCTGTAACTGTTATTACTGCACCCACCTGCAGCTGGTTTTCCAGAAAGGCACGGTTAAAGCAGATAAGTTCAGCAGGGGCAGTTCCGTCGTTTATGAGCACCTTGAGCGTGCGCATCCTTCCGTAGCCAAACCATTCCTGTGCCATAACGCGGGCAACCGTATGAATTTTGGGATTTGTCTTATATTGATCCAGCGTTACCTTTACAGAGCGGTCTTCGTAACCGCGCGGATAATACTGCAAAAGGTCACCGGTAGTAAAAACATTCAGTTTTGCGAGAAGCTTTGAAAGTCTTGGACCTATCCCTGTAATGGCAGAGACAGGTGTTTTTATGTCGTTTACCTTCATTAGAACGGAATCATATTGCAAAGCCCGATCAGAAGATTCATCAGAATGCGCAGAACAACGAGAATTACAGCAAGAGAAATCCAGCTTACGAGCAGAGCCTTCTGGTAGGTAAGGTTGGTTTTAAAGAAAGTGTTTCCAAGCTTATAAACAAATTTCTGCAGCATAAGGTCCACCTGATACCAGCCTGAGTTTGTAGAAACCTGTCCCTTATTTACAAGCAGTACAATCCAGCGTATGAGGATGAGCAGAAGGATAATTGTGATGAGTGAAGATGCAACGCTCCATATCATGCTCAGAATTGTAGTCAGAATAATTCTAAGGCTTATTACACCGTTTACCATTACACCGCCAAGAATTGACGATAAAAGCGAAAGAAGTGCTATTGCAAGGATTGGCGAAAAATCTATGTTTCCAAATCTGAGCCAGGTTATGCGTGCAAAAAGCTTTAGATAAGGGTCTGTTACAGCAGTAATGAACCTGCCGAATTTTGTAAACTTTGCTCCCGGAATCCAGGTTATAAAAATTGCTATGAGGCAGAGAATTGTATAGATGATTATTACTGCCGAAAGAAATGATAAAATTGTTCCTAACATAGTTGCTGCTCCTATTCCAGCCACACTTCTTTAACAAAGGCAATGGATTTGAGCTTTTTAATAGTCTCTTCCTTTGCATTAATATGAAGCTGATTATTGGCTTTTATGACGTAAGGATTTTTACTTGCGTCTACATGAAAATATACTGAACAATCACCCTTTTCATCAAATAAAAAATTCTTTAAATCTGTTATTTGTGTTTCGTTATTAAAGCCTTCGTTCAAAATGATGTGAACTGCCTTAATTGAACGATTTTCCAGGGCCTTTGCATCCTCCAGGGCATCTACAATGAGGGATGGTGTGTCGCGCGAAGCATCCACCTTGCCGCGGAACGCATAAATACCGCCGTCCTCCAGCTGATTTCTCATTACACCCCAGGTTTTTGGGAAGAAGGTACAGTCAATGTCACCCTCGTAATCGGTAAGCTTGGCAAAGGCCATCTCATCACCCTTTTTGGTTCTTATAGGATGAAGACCTGTAAGCATGCCAAGTGCAATATAGGATTTTCCGGCCTCGCGCATCTGCCAGCTGTTTGTGCCCTGTGCCAGCATATGTTCACGGTCTGCCTTGGCTTCTGCAGCAATACGAGGCATTGTAGAAGACTTGAGCGTAACGGCGCGTTCAATGGCCTTTTTGTAATCATCCAGAGGGTTTCCGCTTACATAACAGCCTATGCATTCCTTTTCCATATTAAGAACCTGCATGGTCGGAACATCGTCTATGCGCTCAAATTCAAACTCTGTGTAAGAAAGCTCTTCTTCCGAAAAGTCTCCGAACAGGCTTTCCTGGCCCTTGCGTGCATCGGACAAAAGCTCGTTGGCATAGGAAACGGCTGCTTCCATATTGTGCAAAAGCGTTACGCGGTTGTACCAGGTTCCGTCATCCTTGCCCACATTATCGAAGGCACCGGTTTTTATAAGGACTTCTATGGCCTTTTTGTTTATGATAACCTTGCCTTCTTCATCCTGATTTACACCTACGCGCTTTAAAAAGTCCATAAAGTTTTTGTAAGGGCCGTTTGCCTCGCGTTCTGCAACAATGGCTCTGGCGGCAGTATCTCCCATGCCCTTAATTCCCTTGAGACCAAAAACAATGCGTCCGTCTACAACGTCAAAAAGTACATCGGAGCGGTTGATATCCGGCGGATCTACAGGCACGTTCATGTGTCGTGCTTCTTCTATATAAAAAGGAAGTCCGTCGGTAGAGGTTATTTCGTTTGTGAGATTGGCAGCCATAAATTCGGCAGGGTAGTGTGCCTTGAGCCAGCCTGTACGGTAAGCAAGAACAGAATAAGCGGCAGCGTGAGATTTGTTAAAGCCGTAGCCCGCAAATGGAACCATTATTTCAAAGATTTCACCTGCGTGTTCCTCTGTATGTCCGTTTTTAACTGCGCCGGCAATAAACTCTGCCTTCTTTTTCATAAGAACGTCGAGCTTCTTTTTTCCCATGGCACGGCGGAGCATATCGGCACCACCAAGTGAGAAGCCCGAAATTATCTGGGCAACCTTCATTACCTGTTCCTGATAAACCATTACGCCGTAGGTTTCCTTGAGCAGGTCCTTGAGCGACGGGTCAGGATATTTTACTGTTTCCGGTTCCCATTTTCCCTTTATGTAGGTTGGAATATAGTCAAGAGGACCCGGACGATAAAGCGCATTCAAGGCTACAAGCTCTTCCAGAGTACGCGGCTTACATTCCCTAAGGATTTTCTGCATACCCGGGCTTTCAAACTGGAATACTGCAACAGAGTCTCCGCGGTCAAACAGGTCAAAGGTTTTTTCATCGGTTTCGCTTACATTTGCCGTAAGGAATTCCGGAGTTCCTTCAGGGCGGTGCTTGTTTATAATTGCTTCTGCATAACGGATGAGCGAAAGAGTTTTGAGACCAAGGTAGTCAAACTTTACAAGTCCGCAAGGCTCAATAATATCCATTGTATACTGAACGGCAACTTCGCCGGTTTTGGCATCCTTAAAGACAGGAGCCCAGTTTGGCAGGGCAGTAAGGCCGATTACCATTCCCGACGCATGAAGACCTGTGTTGCGGTTTACGTTTTCAAGCTTAAAGGCAAGCTCAAACAGCTTCTGGAAGCGCGGGTCTTCCTTATAAGGAATGAGCTGTCCTCCGTCCGGGAACTTTTCGCTTGGCGGTTCAAAGGCGCTTTTAAGGGTTGCCTTAGGGTTGTCCGGAATGCATTTTTTGAGCATGTTTACTTCGCTAAGCGGAATGTTTAAAACACGGCCAACGTCTGCAATCACCTGCTTTGCCTTGAGTGTACCAAAGGTAACGATATGACCAACCTGCGGCTCGCCGTAAAGGTCTCGTGTATGCTGGATGATATCCTGCCTGAAGTCGAAGTCCATATCAACGTCAAAATCTGGCATGGATACGCGTTCAGGATTCAAAAAGCGTTCAAAAATTAAACCAAAGCGGAACGGGTCAATGTCGGTAATTTCCATACAGTAGGCAACAAGGGAACCCGCACCGGAGCCTCGTCCAGGGCCAATTGGAATACCGTTCTGCTTGGCCCAGTGAATGAACTCCCATACGATGAGGAAGTAGCCCGAAAAGCCCATGCTGAAAATAATTCCAAGCTCGTATTCTGCACGCTCGCGGATTTCCGGAGTGATTTGGGGATAGCGCTTGCGAAGTCCTTCTTCTACAAGGTGACGTACATAATCATCCTGATTTGCTACATAATCATCTCCATGCTTCTGAAATTCCTTAGGAAGCTCAAAGCGCGGAAGACAAGCCTTTAATTCCTCTGTTTTATACTGATGAATTGTAAGGTCGCACATATTGGCAATCTTAATCGTATTGTCATAGGCTTCGGGACACTGCGGGAAAAGCAGGCGCATTTCCTGTTCTGTCTTAAAATACCAGGAGGTAAGGTTCTGTTCGCCGCCCATGCGTGAATGAGGCTCGGTAAGTATATCCTTAAAGCCGATACAGCGCAGTGCATCCTGAGCTTCGGCATCCTCCTGCTCTACATAGTGAATATCGTTTGTTACAACGAGCGGAATATCAAGCTTGTGGGCAAGTGCAATGAGCTTTTCGGCAACAAGCTTCTGGTCCGGAAGTCCGTGATCCTGAAGCTCTATGTAATAATGGTCGGGTCCAAAAAGGTTTTTATACTTAAGCGCAAGCTCTTCTGCTTCTTTATCCATGCCGGCAAGCAGCAGCTGTGGGAGTTCACCCTGAATACAGGCAGAAAGACAGATTAAGCCTTCGTGATATTTTTCGAGTAATTCAAAGTCAATACGCGGTTTTCCGTAATAAAGACCTTCGGTAAAGGCAATGGAGCTGAGCCACGACATGTTTTCGTAGCCCTTCTGGTTTTCGCAAAGCAGGATAAGGTGAAAATAATGGGCATGGCGGTCGCCGTCTTCGCCTTTATGGCTGTACGGAACGTCGTTTTTTTCTAAATGGCTGCCGTAGGCAACGTAAAATTCTTCTCCCACAATAGGATTAATGCCGTTGGCGTGGCAGATATGCTCAAAATTGAGTACGCCGAACATGTTTCCGTGGTCTGTAAGCGCAAGTGCAGGCATATTAAGGCGTTTTGCCTTGGCAATGAGAGAGTCCAGCTTGGCACAGCTGTCCAAAAGTGAATAATCGGAGTGCACATGAAGGTGTACAAAGTTTGCAACCGGCGTTCCTTCCGGGGCATCTGGGAAAGTATGTATGTCTGCCATGCCTTTAAGTATGTTGCAAAATCGGGGTAAATTCAACAGTGCTTACTGTGATTTTTGCAAAAAAAAATGTGTTTTGTGTAACAAAATAAATGTTGCTTTTTTTTATAAAATGTAAGATAATTACTTATTACGAGAGGAGGTTTTCGCATGAAAAAACTTTTTGCTTTGTTATTGGTTTTGTTTACAGGAACTATGTTGTTCGCTGCTGCAAATTCTTATGTAGTTAAAGCATTTGTAGGTACTGTTGAATATGAATCTGCTCCTGGAAAATGGACAAAAGTTTCTGTTGGACAGGAATTATTGGCATCTACTGTTCTTAGAACAAAACTTAGTTCAACCGTAGATATCGAATTTGAAGGTAAAATTATTACAATCAAGGCTAAACAGAATGGTACTGTTGAATCCTTGTATGTTGCTGCTGCTCCTGCAAAGGGTGGCCTTAAAAAGCAGTCAATTGCCAAGGCAGATGATGTAGATGATGCAACAGGAAAGAGAGAAGGTGTAGCAACCGCTTCTTCCAGAGCTTCTGAAGCTAAAGCAGACTATGCTTGGGACGAAGAATAACTAATTTCTTTTAGAAAAAAAACCTGCGATCCTCTTATGATTGCAGGCTTTTTTTATTTATACCTGGATTACTTTTATGAAAAAAATTCTTATTTCAATAATTATTCCTATCATAGCAGTAGCGCTCTGTTCACTGCTCATGTTTTCACCACTTGATTATAAGGTAGCGGATTATTTTCAGCGTCCGTTAAAATCTACAGAAGAAAGTCCTGAAGTTCTTATGATAGCCGTTGATGATGACGCTGTCGAAAAGATCGGTTCATGGCCTTTTTCACGCACAGTTTATTCACAGATGCTTGCCAACCTTAAAGAGCTTGGTGCACGCTCTGTTGTATTCGATTTAAGCTTCCTTGATCATTCACAGGCAACGGTAGACGAAACTTATGTAAGAGAATATCTGCCTGGTTATGTAGAAGATTACTTCGGCCTGCTTTATGAAACTGCAGACGAGTATTTCGAAGCCCTTGCAGACGGAGATGCAGAATACGACGAAGCATCTGAAGTTTATGATTCAGAATCCCGCAGATATGCCCTTGAGCTTAATACGGCAATTTCGCATGTTATAAATCCTGTAGACGAGGTACTCGCCAGCTCTATCAAGGATTTTGGAAATACATATCTTACACTTACCTTTGAAGACGGAATTCAAACCTCCGATCTGGAAAATGAATTCCTGAGCAATTACATTGCCCTCAGTAATGTTTCTGCCGACAAGGATACAATCACAAAGGAATATACCGGCGTAACTCCGGCCCTTTATGACTTTATTACTCAGGCAAAATCTGCAGGCTTTGTAAATGCAGATCCTGATGTTGATGGATACCTGCGCCATGTAAACCTTGTTGTAAAATATAACGGCAAATATTATGCCCAGCTTGTTTTCCGTCCAATTCTTGAACAGCTTGGAAATCCTAAGGTAGAAATTACAAACGACTATATTAAGGTCGGCACCCTCAAGATTCCTCGTTCAAAAGACGGTTCAATCATTATCAAATATCCAAAAAAGCACTTTGTAGATTACAATAAAATCTCGCTTGCAAATATTTACTTCCTTTCGACAATGGAAAATACCTTCCTCAAGAATCTTACCATCATGAACAATTCCGGCTTCTTTGAAGATCTTGAGCCTGAAGAAAACCCATACGATCTTTGGGAAACTGCAGATTATATCAGACAGGAGCTTTCTTACGGAGAAGCTCCGGAAGACGGAATTACCTATGATGCTTATCTGGAATACCGACAGCTTTATTTCCAGGCTTCAAAGGACTTCCTCAATGGTGACGCCGAAGCCTACTTCTGTGAGCTTTATGAAGATGATGTTGATTATATCCATGATCTTTTTGCAGAAGCAAAATCTGCCTACGAAAAATACATGGAATCTCATAACAAGTATGCTGCAATCGTAAAGGATGCAATGTGTATTGTAGGAACAAATGCTTCAAGTACAACCGACTACGGTATTAACCAGTACGAAGAGCATTATCCAAACCCAGGTATGCACTATGCCCTTGCAAACATGATTCTTTCAAACGACTTTGTAGACGATTCTCCGGTATGGATTTCTATTATCATTGCACTGGTAATGTGCTTTGCCTACA
The DNA here is from genome assembly GCA_017616165.1 of Treponema sp. Classification (GTDB taxonomy): domain Bacteria; phylum Spirochaetota; class Spirochaetia; order Treponematales; family Treponemataceae; genus Treponema_D. The sequence goes on along the minus strand of JAFZYR010000020.1, from coordinate 60,874 downwards.
GTCTTGTTACTTATAGAATTAAGAGAACAACCCCACAGATTATCATTGGAGTTGTTGCCGTTGTTTTGACCGGTGGTGCACTTCTTTTGTACTTCCTGCTTACAAGGCAGTATATTGGTACAGTAATTCCGGTTGTTTCGGTATTTGTTTCGTTCGTTGCAACAACAGTTGCAGGCTTTATTACAGCCAACCACGACAAGAGATTCATTACCAACGCCTTCAGCCAGTGTCTTTCTAAGGAAGTAGTAAACGAAATCGTTGCTAATCCTTCTTCATTCAAGCTTGGTGGTCAGCGTCTTGAAATGACTGCCATGTTTACAGATATTCAGAAATTCTCGGGCTTTAGTGAACTGCTTACAGCCGGTCAGCTGGTTGCCTTGCTCAACTATTACCTTACAAAAATGTCAGATATCATTATGGAAGAGCGCGGTACAGTAGATAAGTACGAAGGAGACGCTATTATTGCTCTTGTTGGTGCTCCGGTTCAGATGGAAGACCATGCTCAGCGTGCCTGTGCTGCTGCCATTAAGATGAAGGCTGCCGAAGCACAGATGAACAAGGAAATTCTTGAAATTGCTGCTGCCGAAGAAAAGCCGGCTGATATGGACGATGAGCTTTACGATGCCTTTAAGATTATGGTTGCCAACAAGCGCAAGCTCTTTACACGTATTGGTTTGAACTCCGGAGAAATGATTGCCGGTTACATGGGTTCTGAAAACAAAAAGAACTACACTATGATGGGTAACAATGTAAACCTTGCAAGCCGTCTCGAAGGTGTAAACAAGCAGTACTGCACAGGCGGTATTATGATTAGTGCCGCAACCCGTGCTCTTCTTGGAGACCGCTTTATTGTGCGCAGTCTTGACTGTGTACGCGTAGTTAACGTAAATACACCAATCAGACTTTACGAGCTTATCTGCGAGCGTGAGGATGCAAGTGCAGGCCTTATTTCTTATTACGAAAAATGGGAAAATGCTCTTGCCGACTTTGAAAACAAGAATTACGCACGTGCGCTTGAAAAGTTTAAGATTCTGCACCAGCACAAGCAGGATGACAATGTTGCCGCTTACTACATAAAGATTACAGAAGACTTCTTTATTCAGGGCAAATACCCGACCGAACAGGATGATGTAGGTGTAGCCTATAATCCAAAGGACGGTGTATTCAAGCTGCTCCAGAAGTAGTAAAGGATATAAAATGCAGGCATTAAAATACGTTGTTCTGGCAATTGCAATACTTATGTACCTTCTTGTAATTCTTTTTCAGGAAAAGAAGGTATGGTTTACAAGCTGTGCCGCACTTATTGTAATTATACTTGGGATAATTTTTCCAGGAAGAATTTTCCCGGGTAGCAGCACACGTATTTATGCCTTTACGCATTCGTTTTTTCAAATAATCAACTGGAACGTAATTATGATTTATCTTGGCAGCATGACCATTGCCGCCTTGTTTTTGTATTCCAACGTTCCGGCACGCATTGCAGACGGAATTATAAGCTCAAGTAAAAATACCGGAATTGCAATTGTGTTTATTCTTGCCATGACCGGCATCATTTCAATCTTTGTAGAAAATGTTGCCACAGTTTTAGTAATGGCACCTATTGCCCTTGCCCTGTGCAAAAAGCTTGATAAAAATCCTACATATTTTATGATTGGTCTTGCCGTTATGTCCAATATGGAAGGAACTGCAACCCTGGTAGGAGATCCTCCAAGCATGATTTTTGCAGCCTATGCGGGCTACAACTTTAACAACTTCTTTTTTCACCAGGGGCGTCTTTCAATCTTCTTTATAATTCAGGCCGGCCTTATTGTGGGCTGTATTTACTTTTATTTTTTCTTTGCCAAATTTGGAAAGCAGAAAATAGACGTAGAAAAAACTCCGGTTATTTCCTGGGTACCGTTTATCATCCTTATTGTTATGATTGCGGGGCTTGCAGGAGTTTCCTTTATAAATACAGATTTTGCCTATCTTAGCGGACTTTATGTTTTTGTACTTGGACTTGTTTCTATTGTATGGTACCGCGTAAGTCAGAAAAAGAGCGGCAGTGAAATTAAAGAATTGATTACCGGCCTTGACTGGGAAACAATATTCTTTTTGCTGGGCATTTTTATTGTAGTAGGTGCCATTCAGGAAACAGGACTGCTCGAAGATTTTGCAGGCTTCCTTGCCGGTGTATGCGGTGGCTCTAAGCTCCTGGGCTTTATGATTATTCTTATAGTTTCTGTTGCAATAAGCGGCTTTGTAGATAATGTTCCTTACATCATTGCTATGCTTCCTGTAGCCGGCAGTCTTGCTGTAAACATGGGACTCAACAAGGAGCTCTTTATGTTTGCGCTTTTAATAGGCAGCTGCCTTGGAGGAAACCTTACTCCTTTTGGTGCCAGTGCAAATGTTGTAAGCATGGGCATTGTAAAAAAAGAAGGTTACCCGATGAAGTTTGGAGACTGGCTCAAGGTTGCCGCTCCGTTTACTGTTTTGACTACAGCTGTCTCGGCTCTTGTGCTGTGGCTTTTGTGGAGCAGATAAATGGAAGGACTCATAATTGCAGGAACCAACAATACCTTCTCTGTAGAATGTGATGATGCGCTCATAAACTGTACAATCAAGGGCAAGGTGCTCAAGCAGGACAAACGCTTTTATAATCCCATTGCACCTGGTGATCATGTTCAGATAGAAACCGATCCAATTAACGAAAGCAAGGGGCAGATTCTTTCGGTGCTGCCTCGTAAAAATACCTTTTTGCGCTGGAATGTAAAGGGACGCTGTCCTCAGCTTCTGGCCTGTAATCTTGATTATCTTATTCTTGTGTGTACCCCCGATGAACCTCCGTTCCGTCCACGCTTTATAGACCGTGCATTGGCTCAGGCAGAGCATCAGGGAATTACTCCTGTTGTAGTGTGCAATAAGTGGGATCTTGCCGAAGCAATGCAGACCGACGGAAACGAAGAGGAATACGAACAGATAGACCGCCGCCTGCAGATCTGGGAGGAGCTTGGTTATAAGGTTCTGCGCATTTCTGCAAAAACCGGAGAAGGCATGCAGCAGTTTGCCCAGCTTCTGGAAAATCACCTGAGTGCCTTTGTAGGTCAGTCGGGCGTGGGCAAGTCCAGCCTTATAAATGTAATGGATAATTCCTGCGTGCTTAAAACCGGAAGCCTTTCCAAAAAATACGGACGCGGAAGTCACACTACCACAAAGGGTACGCTCATTCATCTTACCTTAAACGAATCTTTGTTTGACGGTGTAAAGGGGCGGGTGGCCGACATAATAGACACTCCGGGAATCCGTCGTTTTGTTCTGGACGATGTTGCGGCCGAAGAGCTTGCAATGTATTACAAGGAATTTGAACCGTTTATAGGGAAGTGTAAATTTGGACTTAATTGCAGTCATCTTACCGAGCCAGGCTGTGCGGTTCAGGAGGCAGTTCAAAACGGCGATATTACCCCTGAACGTTACGACAGCTGGAAACGGGTGCATAATGAAATAAAAACAGGTAGCTGGGAGGACTGATGCTTACAGAGCAGGAGAGAAAAGATCTTATTTCCAGACTGAATATTTCGTTTTGTACGCCTGCCTTGTGGAAGGACAGGGAATCCTTTTTAAACCTTACCGATGAGCAGTTAAAAAATTCCCTTTACGATTTGTCTGCAACAATTCTTCTGCGCATTCTTACCGGCGATATTGGTTCTATCCAGCACCTTATGAATCTTTTGCCCGACGTTGGTTTTGAAGATTTTATAAAGCCTATTATTCCAACAATAAGCAACAGAGACTTTTTTCATTCGCTTTCAAGGTTGAGTTATCTTGATGTTTCGCTTGAGCCTTATTACAGTACAGCCTGCGGACGTCCAAGTATTTTAAATGGACTCAGAGATTTTTCCTATTATGGTAATTTTGTACTTAAACATAAGGATAAATCGCTGCAGCTTTTAAAGGCCCTTTATGGCAAAGATTACAAGCAGGTTTATGATATAGTTTCTGCCGAAATTTATTACCAGCGCAATGATAATTTTGATGCCATGGTAAGAATTACAAGTGCCATCCCGATTCTTGAAAGAAATCAAAGTTTTATTTTTCTTGTCGTTGCCCTGTATCAGCAGATTTTTATTCTTACAATGAACGGCGAGGTTAAGTCTGCTTCTGTCATAATGATGCATCTTCGCGACAGGGTTAAAGACATAAAAGGCAGTTCCTTTGAATATAATATTGACGCCATGAGTGTGCGTCTGGCCCTTTATGACGGTAATCTTGAATTTGTAAACGAATGGCTCGAAAAGCAGGCTCCTGATGAAAACAAGGAGCTTAATCTTATGGAGGTTTACAGTTATTTTGTAAAGATGCGCTGCTATCTGCTTTATGACAAGCATCTGGCTCTTTTGTCGCTTGCAGAACAACTAAGGTTTTATTTTGAAATAAGCCGCCGGTATATTGATTTAATTTTTGTTTCCTGTATGGAGGCCTTGAGCTGGTATAAGACTGGCAAAAAGGAAAAAGCCTTTGAGCTTATGGATAAGGCGCTGGAGCTGGCAGAAAAATATCATATTTATAGAGCAATTGCCGACGAAGGTGTTCTGATGTTCAAGCTTTTGCAGGAATACCAGAAGGCAAGGGGTTCTTCTCCGTTCCTTGCAAAGGTTATAAGCATAGCAAGGCATGTTTCAATTTTGTATCCGCAATATCTTAATATTTCTAGCGAAAAGGACACAAACTTTACCGAAATGGAAAAGGATATCCTGCGTCTTTTGGAGCAGGGCAAAACCTACGACGAAATTGCCGAGATTTTCTTTATTTCAGTAAATACCGTACGCTATCATATCAAAAAGATTTACCCAAAGCTTGATGTTTCCTCCGCATCCCAGGCCATTTTTAAGGCAAAAAAGATTGGACTTATTTAATAGTAGCAAAAACTACATATTTATGTAGTGGACATAACGAATTTATTCTGTATAATAACTACATAAAGTTAAAAATAAAAAGTTCTGTATAAAAAATGTTTATGTTTAAGATTATTTGTACATAAATATATAGAACTGGATATCGAGAGACCAAAAAAAAACGTTAGGAATCGTATTTCGGAGAGTACGATTCCTTTTTTTTATGCTATTACTTGTATTTATATATTAATTTCTGTAAATTAAAAATATGAACACACTTGCCCTACAGGAAATAGATTTTTACCGCATTCGTGATGAAGTCGCCGGTTATTGCATTACAGATGAAGCTCGTGAGACCTTTTTACAGCGTGAACCATTGACCGACTCTAAGAAGATTGAACAGCTCAAAAATCTGAGCCGCGAATGGACGGTTTTTTTTAGTGCTTCCTGTAAAAACCCGGTTACCTTCTGGGAGCCTGTGCAAAAGCTTATGGAGGTAATAAAGGCCAGAGGAACAAGCCTTTCTCTTGAACAGGTAAAGGCTCTGGGCCAGTTTGTACTTAGTGTAAAGAACGTAAAGCAGGCAATCCAGATACACAAGGACGAGCTGGAGCTCAAGCTGCTTGCCCAGCAGGAAGAGCTTTTGCCCGATATGTCCGAAACCGAAAAAACTATTTTCCGTGTAATTACACCCGACGGCCAGATCCGTGACCTTCCCGAAATTGTTGAAATACGTAAACAGATTGCCGCAATCAATGCAAAAATAAAAAAGCTTTTCCAGCAGTATACCAGCGACCAGAAGCTTGCAGGTGCACTGGAATCCGCAGTACCGGTTCTTCGTAACGGAAGGCAGGCACTGGCAGTAAAGGCCAGGGAACAGAACCGCATAAACGGAATTATTATCGAAGTATCGCAGTCGGCACAGACAGTTTACATAGAACCCGACGAGGTAGTGCGCTGCGACAACGAGCTTATCCAGAAGGAAAACGAGCTCCTTCAGGTTATAAATAAAATCCTTTTAGAGCTTACCGCTGCTCTTGGCCCGTCCATTCCGCTTTTTAAAAAGGCAATTCCTGTAATGCTTCTTATGGATTCTACAATTGCTGCAGCCCGCTGGGGACTTGAGCATAACTGCTGCTATGCAGTTCCTGCTGTAGGAGAGCCGCCTCTTGTACTTAAGGCACGCCACCCGCTGCTTGGCGACAAGGCTGTTCCTATAGATTTTTATTTTATGGAAGGCAAGCGCGTGCTCATTATTACCGGACCAAATACCGGCGGTAAAACTGTATCGCTCAAAACCTTTGCACTGCTTTCCATGCTTAATCAGGCCGGGCTTCCTGTTCCTGCAGCGGACGGCACAAGGCTTCCTGTATTTACAGACATTTTTGCAGACATTGGAGACAGCCAGAGTCTTGATATGAGCCTTAGTACCTTTAGTGGTCACATGAAAAACATTGCGCAGGCAGTAAACGGTGCCGGTAAATCTACACTCGTTCTGCTTGATGAGCTTGGCAGTGGTACCGACCCTCAGGAAGGAACGGCACTTGCCATGTCCGTACTGGATGCGCTCATTCAAAAGCAGGCCTTTGTTCTGGTAACAACCCATATGGGTATTCTCAAAAATTACGGTTATACAAATCCCGGCTGTGTAAATGCCAGCGTAGAATTTGACACAAGCACGCTTTCTCCAGCCTACAGGCTTGTTATGGGTATTCCAGGCGAAAGTCACGCCATTGCAATTGCACGAAAATCGGGACTTCCTCAGGCTGTAGTTGATAATGCCAGAAAATATATTGCTACCGAGCAGGCCGATGTTTCTTCGCTCATAAAGGGACTTAATAAAAAGCATTCAGAGCTTGACCGTCTGCAGCACAGGGCCCGTGTTCTTGAACAGAATCTTGAGGAAAAAGAAGGCAAGCTTAAGGAAAAGGAGCTGGGAATTCGCCGCAAGGAAAATGAACTTAAAAAGGGCCACCAGCAGGAGATGCACGATTTTCTTATTCACAGCCGTCGTCAGCTGGAAAACCTTGTGCGTCAGATAAGGGAAGGGGAGCTTACCCGTGATAAAACTCTTGGCGTTAAAAAGTTTATTTCTGAGCTTGAAGAAAATGTAGAGCGCCTGGACCAGAAGATAGAAAAGGAAGAAGAAAAAATTGCTGCAGACCAGAAGGCCTTTGATAAACAGTCTGGAGGCCAGGCAAAAGCAGCCGGCAAAAAAACAAAGAAAAAGCTAAGCAATGCCGAAGCACTCAAATATGCCAGCGTAAGTACGCTTCAAACCCAGGCAGCAAAGCAGACAGAAAAAACAGAAAAGCCTCTTGTTTTTGAAAGCGGGGCAGAGGTTATTGCAGTTTCAAATAACAGTCGTGGTGTGCTTATTGATTCTCCGCGCAAGGGGGTCTGGAATGTTCAGTTTGGCAGCATAAGGATGAGCATGAAGGAAAAGGATCTGGAGCTTGTACACGGCTCCAAAGCCACCGCCGCAAGTGTTTCTTATGATTTTGAACGGGTAAAAACAGATGAGCATCCGGTGTTTGAGCTGCGTCTTATTGGTATGCGTGCCGAAGAAGCTATTGCAGCCCTTGAGCATCAGATTGATTTGTGCGCGCTTTCAAACTTTCCGTCGTTCAGCGTAATTCATGGCAAGGGCTATGGCATTTTGCAGCAGTCGGTTCATGATTATCTTTCGCATTGCCCGCTGGTTCAGAGCTTTGAATTTGCAAATCCCGATGAAGGCGGTTTCGGTAAAACCTACGTAACGCTTAAGAATTAGGGAAGGTATAGATTTTCATTGCTTCCGTTTTTCCGCGGATCTGAGCGTCATCTACAAAGCTAAGGCTTTCCTTCAGTTTTTCCTGTGAGGCCTGAGAAATCAAAAGATCTGTTTTATAGGTTTTGCAAAGACTTTCAAGACGACTTGCGGTATTTACAGTGTCTCCAATCACGGTGTATTCCATGCGGTTTTGAGCACCAATGGTTCCGGCAAAAACAGGACCTGTGTGAATGCCAATTCCAAACTTAAGCTGGGGAAGGCCTTCTGCTTCAAATTCCTTATTTACCTGAACTAAGGCCTTGCGCATATCACAGGCAGCTTCAAAGGCATCCTGTGCGCTGTTCTGGGCTTCTACAGGGGCTCCAAAAATTGCCATGATTGCGTCACCAATGTATTTGTTTATAATTCCGTGATGTGGCGAAATACATTTTCCAAGCGCAGTAAAGTAACGGTTCAAAAGGGATACAACCTCTGCAGCCTGCATTTTTTCGCTCATTGCAGTAAAGCTTCTTATGTCACAGAATAAAACTGTTACCTCGCGGGTTTGGCCTCCAAGTGCCTGACCCAAAGATTCCTTGCCTGCCCCTGACATAAGGTAATCGCGTACCTCGGGATCTACAACCTTACCAAAGGTGTCGCGCATAAATTCTTTTTCTGCAAGGGAGTCTGCCATGTCATTAAAGCTGTCTGCAAGAACACCAAAATCATCTGCCGTAACTACGCCGGCTCTTGTTTTGTAGTCTCCATCCTTAATCCGCTGTGCTGCCTTTGTAAGCTTTTCCAATGGGTTCAAAATGATTTTTGAAAAGGACAGGGTTATTCCGTAAGCAATTATAACCAGCAGGGCAGAAATGTAGATTATAGTTTTTTGCAGGGGAATATTATTATTTATGTGTATTGAAATATAGCTTATAAGCAAAAGGGTAACCGGAAAAAGGGTAGAGACCATATAGCCAAAGGTAAGCAGATGTCTGAATACCGGTCTTAAAGAAAAATCCTGTTTGATGATATGACCTTCCGGGAAAACGCGCGGCAAAAGGATTGTACGGTTTAATATTTCAATAGCAAGATAGGCAATGGTGTAACCGGTCATTCCCGAAAAAAGTGCAAAGAACCAGCTGCTAAGCAGAATGCCCTTTATGTGAATGCCAAAAATTGCGCGTGCATAAAGGACAAAGGGTATTTCAATAAAATAATAGACGTTCCAGCCTATTACCGAAGAAAGTGCAAAAACAGAAGGTATGTTTGCAACGCTTTTTGCTATTGAATCGTCGGATTTAAATATTTTTTTTGAATAGATTATACAAACAAGGGTAGGGGTTATAAAGGCAATAAGGGTTGCCCAGTTTACCATTTTGTTATGATTAAGAAAATCCTGCCATATACTCATGTTTTTTGTGTCTAAAACAGGAATATTTATTACAGAAGGAACGAGCATGGCTACTATATTGGAAAAAACTACGATAAGGCCGTAGATACGAGTCATTTTGGCAATAAACTTTTTATCGAGTGTCATACAATGAATATAACACATAAAATGCATATTGTCATTGCAAGCAAAATGTGAAGTTCGTCATTGCGAGCGAAGCGTGGCAATCCATAATAAGTATTGCATATTTTGATTAATAAAGTTAAACTTTAATTATTACATTTTAAGGAGGACGTTTATTATGTCTCTTAAGAAAACTTATTCATCAGATGGAAAAAAGTGTACTGTAGTTTTTAGTGTGAATGTAAATGCGGCTGCCGGAGCCGAAAAGGTAAACCTCGTGGGAGATTTTAACAGCTGGGACGAAACTTCAATTCCAATGAAAAAGGGTCCGGATGGTTCTTTTTCTGTAAAAAAGCAGCTTGATACTAATAAGGAATTTCAGTTCCGTTATCTTCTTGATGGCAAGACCTGGATTAATGACTGGAAAGCAGATAAATATGTTCGTTCAGAATTTGCCAACGACGATAACTCAGTTGTAGATACAACCATAGCCAAACCAAAAAAGACCGCTAAAAAGCCGGCTCCAAAATCTGCACCAAAAACCGCAGATAAAAAGCCAGCCGCAAAAAAAGCAACAGGTTCAACAACAAAGAAAACTGCAAAGAAATAGTTTATGCATAAGAAAAACCGGCTCCCGGACACAAAACGGGGGTCAGTTCTTATATATTGACTTTTTTGCAGTTTTTTTATATATTGATACTACTTATTCCCCGATTGTGTAATGGTAGCACTTCAGATTCTGGTTCTGACTGTGGGGGTTCGAATCCTCCTTGGGGAATAAAAAGGCTGACCATTCGGTCAGCCTTTTTTGCGAGTCTTTGCTTCGCAAAACTCGCCGGCTAAATTTGCGAGTAATACAAGGTTGCCCGTTCTCGAGTTTTTGCGTTTTTTTGCGCAGCAAAAAATGCGAGTCGCTGCGAGCAAGCAAAATACTCGCAAAATACAAAAAAATAAAAAACTTGTTTTTTATTTTTTTGTATTTATGGCTCCTTCGAATATCGGTTTAGTTCATCGCCCTCTCAAGGCGGAGAGACGGGTTCGACTCCCGTAGGAGCTATCAAAAGAAAGATGAAAAGAGTTTATACCAGTTTATTCATTTTCTGTATTCTTCTTTCGGGCCTTGCGGCCGCTCCTTTTTCCTTTACAAAAGTAAATTCTTTTCCCGTTGATACCGAGATTGTTAATCGCGAGGCATCAACATATTTTATCTATTCACAGATAGAAACTCTGGAAATCGTAAACAGCGATAAAAAGCTTCAGAAAACAAAGCTCAAAAAAGGCGATTATACCTATGATAAAAACACAGGTAAAATCTCTTTCAAAATTGATATTCCCTACGAAAACTGTTATGCACATATAGACGGAATTCCTGCACGTCCCTATACCTGCTACCTCAAGGATTTTGACGGAAGCAAAAACGAACTGCTTGTAGTTTTAAATAATCTTACTGCAGTTGAACGCAAGGATTATGTTTACGAGCCTTCAAAAAAGCTGCTGGTTTTCCGTTCTGACATAGACATTAGCACAACAAGCTATTACATGGTTTATTATGTTCAGACTGCAAACGGTGTTGTAAATAAGACAATTTCCAATGACTATAATGACGTTATTGCAGAGCTAAGGGCAAGACACAGTCAGGAGCTTTTTGGAGGACCGCTTGTAATTTACAAGGACAGAACAGGTGTAAGTCTTTCAAAGGTTTCTAAGGAGGTTGGTTTTAAAATCAATCTTTTGCCGCCGCGCTCATGTACAATCTGCGAAACCTACGATAATAAACAGAAAAAAGTAACAGTTTACTGCTTTTATAAGAATAAAGTGGTCGAATGTACCCAAAACAGGACCACGGAATACAGAAATTAAACCTTTTTATGAACATAAAGTGCTTTTTTACCGATAATATAATGTATGGTTGAAAGCAACACAAAAAGTTCTTTTGACAGGCTTGTTGCAGGTCTTAACGCCGAAGACAGGCTGGCAATGCTTAACAGAATAAATCAAGCAAGTCCTCAAAGTTATCAGCTGGAATTTGATAATTCAGATTCTGAGACAACTGTTACCCTCAAGAAAAAGCTGGCAGGGGAATCTGTATTTTATAAATTCATTCTGTGGATTCGTGCTCTGTTTGACAAAAAGAGCATAGAGCAGCTTTATGGTCTGGATCTCATAAACAGCATTGCCCGCAAAATTAACGCCAAATATCCCGGAACAATAAATCACAGAATCAAGTCGTTTGACTATATTTTTTATGAGCGCCTTTTGACTCTTAAAGAAGCAGCAGACTTTTTTAAGGCTTATTTTTCATATATCGAAGACCGTCCCGGAGACTTTTATGTTTTCTTAAGCTCCTTTGTTGCTCCCGAAATTGCAGAAAAAATTAATGCTCAGGCAGATCCGTTTATCTATCAGTATTCAAAGCAGGTAACTCCGGAGCTCAGAACAGAGCTTGCAAAAAAGCTGGACGAAATCCTTAACAATATGGAAAAGGATACCAAGACAAATATGTATTCAGCCGTATCCTGTGCAAACTGGCTTTCGCATTTCTGTTCACTTCAGTATGTTCATTTTATTGCTCAGTTTACAAATATTATGGGTGATGTTTATACCTGTCCTTACAGCAACGGAACAATGGACTATAATGCCCTGGCTGCTGTTTTTTCGGCAATGCGCCCGATTCAAAATGAGGTGCTGGAAGCAATCTATCTTTTTTCACAGCGCAAGCATCTTACAATCAATGCGCAGGACAAGGATATAGAAAAGGCAGTACGTGAGTTTATGGTAAAGGCTTCTGCTTTTATGGGAACAATCCGTTCCTTTGCAGATAATGTTCCAATCAAAAATCTGGGAAGAGTAGTAAACTATGATTTTGACTGGCAGCCGGAAAATATAGAAGGTGCCGAAGCCTGGTTCCCTAGCTTCAGGTCTCAATGGAAAAAGATTCAGGATGTAAGATGGAATGAATTTTTGAGGGAACAGAAAAAACAGAATCTGAGTGAAAAGCTTAAGGAAGATTTTGGACTTGATGTATTTCCTGTTATGGAATTCCGTCCTTGGCTCAAGCTGTGGAACAGAATACCGTTCAGCTATGAGCTTACAGGCGGCTTTCTTTCGTGGTTCTGTACTGAAAAATATGACAAGATAATCGGTGACCTTAACGTTGTTGCCATGGAAGGTATTTTTTACAAGAGCGAAAACCGTACCGAATATTCAGAAGGTCTTAACAATTTTTCTATGGCAAATACAATGATGATGGATCTTGCCCGCAAGCTTTCGCCGGAAGGAGAATTTGGCCGTCTGTTTGATGATTTTGCTACAAACAGGGTAAACACCTTCCAGGTTCAGAATCAGATTGAATCAATGATGCAGCAGATAGAAGAAACCGTAAAAAAATCTATTGAGCTTTTTGGTAAGGGAGCAAGAACCCTTGAGCGTGTTTTCTACGGATTTTTTGAAGAACAGAAGGACGGTATTCACGAGTCCCTGCAGAATATGACTACAATCAAAGGTCGCGATAACCGTCGTTTTATAGATTCCCTTAGAACCATAAGAAAGCTCTTAAAGGACATACTCTTCTATATTTCTGAGCTTGAGCCAATAGACGCTCTTAAAGATTAAAGCCCGCTTTTAGAATAATCCTCTGTATGGATCTGCAATGTATTCATCTATAAGAGTCTTTTCTGTTTTAACATCCTTTGCTGACGGCAAAAAGTCGTAGGTAAGAGAAAGCTCTGCAATAGCCTTTACAACATCGCCCTGATTTTCCATTACACGGGTAAAGTAATCAGTTTTAAGTGCATTGCTGTCTACTTTAATTTCCTGAGTGCTTGTATCAATATCGGTGATAACCCATTTATCTTTTTTAAAGGTGAGGGTAAAGGTGTCGCGATTTTTTGTAACATTTATATCGCTATAGTCGCCGTCTGTATAAAGCAGATAGTATTCTACAACATGCACCGAAGTGTCGCCCTTGTTTATAGTAACACCCTGTTCAGAACTAACAGGCTCCGGCTTATCCTTGTTTTTTGGAAGGTCTATATATTCGTCGTAAGACTTGCCGTCTATGCGTATATTTGTTGCTCCGTACATTTCGGCAAGCTTGTTTTTTGTCTGGTCGGTAACGGTCGCAAAATATTTAGCAGGCTTAAGGTATCCGCCGTCTCCAAGATTAGACTGGCGCTGCTTGCTTATTACAAATACGTTGCCTATGGAATCGGCGTACCGGTTTGCAGATTGTCCGCTTATAATATTTTGAATAAGCGGAATGTCCAGATTGTTCATGCCCTTAAAGAAGGTTTGAATTGTCTGGGTAGAGGTAAAGCCCTTTGTTGTGTAATTATCCTGGTAGCTTTTGTAAGAGTTTACAATAATGAGTATAACTGCAATAACAGCAATAATTCCAACTGTAAAGGCTGTGGTATTGCGGCGAAGGGTTCGTCTGGTATTTATTTTTGAATTCTGCAGCTTTTGAAATGATTTGATTTTATTTTCAAATTCTTCCTGAGACATTCTGGAAGACGTATCGCTTCTTGCGGCCTTGAGCAGCTCAAGCGGGAATTCAACCTTTGGAACAAGCTCTTCGCTTTTTTTGCCCTTCTGCTTTTTGCCAGGAATGTTTATGGAGTTGGAGTTAAGCTTGAGCCCGTTGTTTACAGCCTGTGCCAGCTCTTCGTTTATTCCGTTTACGCAAAGCTCCAGCGGAAGAAACTTTTTGTCCAGCAGATCGGCATTTCTTGTAAGGGAATCGGCGGCAGGGTAGGCAAAGCGGCCTGTAAGCATTTTGTAGGCAAAGGAAGCGCGTGTAAAACAAAGCGATGGAAGCTCTGAAAGGCTTGGGTTTATCCAGCAGTTGTGCAGGTCTGCCTGTTCCATGTTGCTAAGACCTGCAATTGAATGAACAAAAATGTCATGAGGCAGCAGGAGTAAATTATTTCCGTCAACAATGATTCCACCTGCTCCGTTTACAGGAATATCAATCTGTTCGGTTGCAGCCTGAGTCATGAGTGCGCATACTGCAAACGAAGCCTCGTACATTTTGTCCTTATCTTCTACAGATGCATCTGCCTGCCCGGCCTTGGCAAAAAGTGAATAAAGTGTTTCTGCCTTTTTTGAAAATGGATTTTGGGCACAAAAGAAAACTATTCTTTCTTCGTGCCCTTCTACGTCAAAGGATTTGATATCCTGGAAGGTCCAGGGGGTAAATGAAAAATGCAGCGGTTCATCCGGTTTGGAATCGCATTGGGCAAGCAAACCCTTTTGTGTTACAACAGAATTATAGTTTGTTTTACCAAACGCATATTCGCCAAGCCCAGAACAAAGTCTAAGCTCCCCGTCAATAATAGTCACTACATTTTTCATTTTTTACCTCTTATCTTTTTCCATCTGCACCGTACAGGTAGTCAAAGTAATCCATGCTTGTGCTCAAGGTTGCAGGGTAATCCTTAAGATTGTTCTTGTAAGATTCCATGCTCTTCCAGAAGGTGTAGAATTCCGGATCCTTGTTGTAGGCAGCAGCGTAAATTGCAGCAGCTTCGGCATCGGCGGCACCCTTGATTTCCTCTGACTTGCGGTAAGCTTCAGAAGCAATACTGCGCTTGTCGCTTTCAAGACGTCCGAGCCATTCAGCCTTTTTACCTTCACCAAGTGAGCGGTATGCCTGAGCAACCTGGTTACGGTCCTTAATCATGGAATTGTAAACAGATTCATTAAGCTCGTCTGAGTATTTTACCTGGCGAGGTACAATATCAATAAGCTCAATTCCGTAGCCTGCAATTTCGGCACGTGCTTTTTCTGCCATCTGCTTGCAAAGAACATTACGTCCCTTTGTTACAACCTCGTTTGTTGTATCTGCATTTACAAGGTTGTTGATTTCGATTGTTTCTTCATCAGTCTGTTCCTCTTCCTTAGCTTCGTTAATGATGTTAGAAGAACGAACAATTTCGCTCATGCGGTTCTGTGTAATTACAGTACGGCATGAAGAATCGATGATGTCAGAAAGCTTGTTGTATGAGTTTGCAAGTGTCTGGAAGTTCTTGTAGAAGGCTTCTGGGTCGGTAATACGCCAGCGTGAAGTAGTATCTACAATAATATACTGATTTTCCTTTGTAGGAATGCGCTGTTCGTCTCCATCGAGTGAAAGAATGAGCTTTGGATATTCAATTACATGATCCAGGAAAGGCACCTTAAAGTGGAGTCCCGCATCTGTATGAGAAGCTACAATCTTGCTGAAGCGGGTTACTACAACCTGAGTTCCCTCGTTTACGATGTAAAGAGGACCTGCTGCAAGGAACAAAACCAGAAGAATTACGAGTGTAATGAGCCAGCCTATAAATCTTTTCATTGCCTTATTCATTTTCTATTCCTCCTAGTCCTTAAGATTCTTTACAGGAACAAGATTTTCAAGCTCGCTGTCGATGAGTGTCGGCTTGTTTTCGCTTCCGAAAATTTCGTCCATTGTTTCAAGATAAATACGTTCCTTTGTTACCTTTGGAGAACGCTTGTATTCTTCGTAAACTGCATCAAAACGGGCAACATCACCCTTTGCCATGTTTACACGCTCTGTTGCATAACCTTCGGCAACCTGAATCTGACGGTCTGCTTCACCCTGTGCTCTAGGGATTTCTGCATTGTAAGATTCCTTACCTTCGTTTATAAAGCGTTTCATATCCTGGCTTGCCTTGTTTACGTCTTCAAAAGCAGCCTGAACCTCTGCAGGTGGAACAACGTTCTGCAGCTGAACTGTAGTTACGTTTATACCAAGACCAAGTGCCTTGTACTGCTCGTTCATCATGTCCTGAGCAAGATTCTGGATTGTAGAACGTTCAGAGCTCATTACGGCTAAGATTGCGCGGTCACCAACCAGAGTGTTGATTACAGAACGTGAAATATCACGGATTGTCTGCTCTTTTTCGTAAACGCGGAAAAGCCACTGGTATGGATCTACAACCTTGTACTGAATAATCCATTCAACGTCTACAATGTTCAGGTCGCCTGTGAGCATTTCTGATTCTTCGTAGATGTTGTTTTTGTATTCATTATTGCGTCCGGCCTTTACGGTCTTAAAACCAAACTGCTCTGCACGAACGGTAGAAATATCTACGTTATAGTTTTTGTCTATTCCAAACGGAAGCTTTATATGAAGTCCTGGTCCCACAGTTGTGGTGTACTTACCAAAGCGGGTAATAACCGCATTTTCCGTTTCGTCAACGATGTAAAAACTTGAAAATCCTGCAATAACAGCGACTACAAGGATAATCAGCCAGATAAAGAAAGATGGTTTAATGAGCCGGCGCTTTTTTGCCGGTTTGATGTTTTCTTCTGCCATGGGAATCCTCCTATTAGTTTAAAGATAATAAGAAAATGAAAAAAAAACAACAAAAAATGCGGATAATGGGGTATAATATATATAGGAGTTTTTTTATATGCGCAGAGAATTTTGTGAAAAAGATGGAATTCTTATTACATATACAGATAATGATGTTTGCTTTGAAGATTGTAAAACCGCAGAATCTATTTTGTTAAAAAATAATGGCGAAATAATCCATTCAAATTTTGACAAAAAGCGTAATGAATACTTTATTGAATATCTCAAGCAGATTTATCCTGGAATAACAGCATTTAGAAATCTCGATGCAATGGAGTCAGCATAATGCCCGTATACCTTAGAACTAGCGGATACAAAATATACTTCTGGTCTAATGAAAATGGGGAACCTATTCATTTTCATGCAACAAAAGGCGATCCGGATAAAAATGATTCAAAATTCTGGGTATTGTCAAATGGTTCTTTTAAGTTAGCTCATAATAAAGGAAAGATTCCGGAAAAAGATTTATCAAGAATTTTTTCCGCTATGCAAAATTATTATGCAGATTTCATCAATTTCTGGAAAACTTATCATAATCAAGAAGTTAAGTTTTATGAATAATGAATTGTTCAAGAATAATAAATTACTAAAGAGAAGGAAATCATTTATATGGAAAAGAAAATTAACGAACGAAAATCATTGCTTAGGGAAGCTGAAAAACATGCTCGTGAACCTCGGCCAAGGCGCCGACATTCGCTTTTTGGGAGCATTCTTACTAAAATTATTATTATCTTGCTTCTGCTGGTTGTGCTTTTGGGCGGGGGATATTATATTACTTCAAAAAAGCTTACTCCAAAAACAGACGTGAACATTGCGGTTGTAATGAATCAGCTTTCGTATTGTCAGGAGCTGGTAACGGCAAAGTATCATTACAGCGATATTATTTCCATAAAAAAATCTGTGATGCTTTCTAAAAGCCTTAGCATCATTAAATATTCCGGTATTATAAGGGTAGGTATTGCAGATATTACATTAAGTGATATAGATGTGTACGGCGAGGGAAAGTCTGTTCGCATAAAGCTTCCTGATGTAGAAGTTCTGGGTAACGACATTACCAGCCAGGAAGTTTTTGATGAAAATCACAGTATTTTTGTTCCGATTACCCTGGATGAAGTATTTAACGAAATTGAAAGGGCAAAGGATAAAACCCTTGACGAGCTTGTAACCGAGGGTGTTTTAAACGAGGCACGAGAAAACGCCAGAAAGGTAATCCAGCAGATAATGCTGGCTGCCGGCTTTGAAGAAGTTATAGTTGTTTAATTTACCACAATAACCGATGCGCTGCGGCCGTCTAGGGTGTAGGCCTTGTTTGGATTTGTGTTATCCAGAATTGGCGTGAGGCCTATATAGTAATTGTAGTAATATTTTCCTGTTGGAAGCGGCAGACTAAGCTCGTAAAAGCCCGGGGAGGTCTCTTCCAGAGTGTAAATCCATGGGTCCCAGTTGGAAAAGGTTCCTGCCAGATGCAAATTAAGGCCCGATTCACCCTTGTAAATAAAGCGTACGGCATCATCCGGTGTCTGCTCGGTATATTCGTAGATTGTTCCAAGATTTTCTACTGTTGAAAAATACAGGTTTACGCTGTCATCATAAACCTTGTTTGGATTAAGCGGATCTGTTGTCCATAGACCGTCCATAATCATGCGGTAACGTATATTTTCAATCTTGTGCTTGCGTTCATAGCAGTAGAACATGTGCACTGGAGTTTTGTTTCCGTCTTCGTCCAGGCGCATGAGAATCTGGAACGGATGTATTACCTGATAGTTTTCAAAATCAAAGGCAATTCCCACATTGCGGTGGTTGGTCTCTGCCGTAAAAATAATATAATCCTCTGTAACAATTGGAGCGCAGGGCTCATCAATTTCGTGAATAAGCTTATCCAGCTCATAAGGCTGGTAAATCACTTCTTTTTCCTTCGAGAAACCGCTCTGAATGCCCGTAAACAAAAGCAGGCACCCCAACATTGCGAAAAATTTACACTTCTTCATACCGTCAGTATCGGCATGTTGGAAAAAAAATTAATAGTTTTTACAAAATGAATATTTTTTGAAAAAAATCAAAAAAAATTGCTCAGCCCGCAGAAACGTACTGCTGGACACGGGAGCAGCAAAACTTTTTTCATATAAATTTATATTTTTTTTAACTAATGTCTATTACTTTTTTTTCCGTACATATAAGAAGAGTAGTATACTTGTATTATTTGGGAAATAAGGGGTAAAATAAAAAAGGTATGCCAGGCTTAAGTCAACTTAAACAATTCAACAAAGATATTCAGTCTCTGGGAGATGAAATCACTTTACGCGCAACCCGTGGAGAAAAACCAATTGTGGTTCCAATTCCTAAGGGCATTACTGTCGAAGACGATTCAGAAGATTTTGTACTCGGCATGCCGGACAATCCTCGTGTTGTAGATAATTCAAATGTAGATGACGACCTTTCCGAAATTACCGGAATTACCAGCGGTAAAAGCAGCTCCTCTTCTGATGAAGAAGCTGCTCCATCCTTTGCTGCCCCTGACATGTCCTCTCTGCTTGCCCCAGTAGATCTTGGTTCAGATGCCGGTGGTGACGATGGCATGCCTGACCTTTCCCAGTTTATGGACGCTCCGGAAGAAGAGGAGCCTGAAGTTATTGAAGAAGAACCCGAAGAGATTTCGGTTGCAGATATGGGACTCGAAGCACTTCTGGCTGGTGCCGGCTTTGACGGTACAGAGGGTACAGAAGAAGAACAGGAGGAAGAGCCTGAACCAGAGCCGGAAGAAGAATCAGAAACAGCTCTTCCGGTAGATGACGGAACTACAGATTTTGGCGCTCCGGCAGATGACTTTGATTTTAGTACAGGCGCTGCAGATTTACCGGACTTTGACTTGCCGGATGCAGGCTCTGTTGGTGATGCAGAACCGTTCCCTACAGAAGATAATATACAGACACCTCAATCAGATCCTTATGCCATCCCTGATATTGACGCTATAACCGGAACTCCTGAAGTTCCAGAAGCTCCTGAAGTACCAGAGGCCCCTGATGCATTTGAAGCTCCGGAAATGGAAGAAATGCCGGAGGAGCCTGCACCAGCTGATGGTGTAGAAGACCTTGGAAGCCTTGATGAGCTTGGTGATATCGGTGAATTAGGTGAGATTGGAGAGCCTGGTGAATTAGAAGAGCCAAAAGCCGTAGAGCAGGTAGAAGACGCTGCTGAGCTTACCGATATGGGTGAGCTTGGAGACGTTGCAGAGCTTGGAGACCTGGACGAAAGTGCCGAAACAACAGACTTTGATATGCCTGAGCCTGTGGATGTTCCAGAAGCACCGGAGGCCGAAGAAGCCGCTCCTGCCGAAGAACCAGCAGAGCTTGGAGAGCTTGGTGACCTTGATGAGCTTGGAGAACTTGGTGATCTTGATGAAGGAGCTGCCGAGCCTTCTACAGCAGATTTGTTTAATGCTCAGGACGTAGAGATTCCTGATTTTGATAATGCCGAAGGTGGTTCAGAAGAAACCTTTGAAATGGACAGCGATGCCGGAGCCGGTGCAGCCTTTGACACAGGTGACAGCTTTGATACAGAAGGTGCCGGAGGCGACTTTGATACTGCGCAGGATTTTGAGGCAGTTGAAGACTTTGGCGACTTTGATTCTGCAGAAGAAGGCACAGAAGAAGAACAGTCCGAACCAATGGAAACCTTTGATGTTTCCCAGATGGAAGACATCGATTTTGGTATTCAGGATACAGACGCCCAGCTTAGCGTAGATACAGGCAGCGATGACTTTGAGCTTGAATCCGGCAAGGTAAGCATGGAAGGCTCAGACTTTGAGATTCCGGGCTTTTCTGATGTAGAGGCTGCTCCTGCCGTACCAACAGGCAAAAAATCAAAGGGACTTGATGTACCAGATTTTAATGGCGCACTTCCTGGAAAAGAGCTTCCTCCAAATACCTTGAGCGACGAGGACTACAAGCAGTTCCTTAAAAACTTAAATGAATATCCTCTTAACGTTCGCCTTGCCTTTGAAGACCTTATTGTTCAGGATGAATTTACAGACGACGCAGAATTTGAAATTATAGAAAAAATCCTCAAAAAAGCTCCTGCCCGCCAGGTTGCCGCTACACTGGAAAAGATGCTTGATACATCAATTCCGGTTCCACGCGACTTTGAGCACCGTACTGCAGAAGAATACGAGGCTTATAAAAAGTCCCTTTCTTATCAGCTCAGAAACAAGATTCTTCCGGGTCTTTTATGTACAATCCTTTTGCTCTTTGTAGGCTGGGGACTTTATAACTTTACAAAGAACTGTATCGTAATTCCGGCTCAGGCAAGCAGCCTTTACAAGCAGGGTTATGCACTTCTGGAGGCCGACGAATATGTTCAGTCGCAGATTAAGTTTGACGAAGCCGCAGAAAAGCAGCTAAGGAAAAAGTGGTTCTTTAAGTATGCCCGTGGTTACCGTGCTCACAAGCAGTACCTGCGCGCAGCAGATATATATGGAAAGATTTTAATCTATTTTAATCACGATAAGACTGCCGGACTTGAGTATGCCCAGATGGAGCTTGATGACCTTGCAAATTACGAGAAGGCAGAAGAAATTACACGCCGCGAAATTCTTGATTATCACATAAATGATGCAGACGGAATCCTTATGCTTGGAGATATCTTCCTTGAATGGGGAACAGAAAAGGATCCTCAAAAGCTTGAGCTTGCAAAGGAACAGTACATGCAGCTTATTCAGCTTTACAAGGCTAATGATCTGTATAATTCACGTCTCATGCGCTACTATATCCGCAGTGATAACCTGCAGCAGGTGCTTTCTTACAAGAAGATGTTCGAAGAAGAAAAGAAGCCTGATGTAAGTGCCCAGGACTGGACAGAGCTTGGCGGTTATCTTTTGAGCAAGCTTTACGGAGACATTGCTCCTTCCGAAGAATATCTGCGCTATCAGATTGAAGGACTTCTCCGACTCCTGATCAAGGCAACCGATATGGACGATTCAAATCCAATTGCCTGGTACAATCTTGGTAACTACTATGTTTATACAAACGACAGCATAGACAATATTTCTTATTCCCTCAAAAAGGCACTGGAACGCTTTAACAAGTCAGAACAGCTTAAAAAGCGCGACATTTACAAGTATATAGATACTTACCGCCTGCTTGGAGAAAACTACCTGCTTACAAATGAATATCTGCAGGCACAGGAACAGTTTACACAGGGAATTACTCTGTATACAACCGAAAAGGAAAATGCCGGCTTTGAAGGCAACGAACAGATTGGTATGATGTATGCAGATCTTGGAAACATAAACTACACGGTTGCCGGAGACTACGATACTGCCGCACTCAATTACAAGAATGCAGTTGCACTTGGCTATGATATTCCACGCATCCGTTACAGACTCGGATACATCAGCTATAAGTCAAAGAACTATCTTGAAGCACTGGGCTCATTTATGAAGGCCGGCGAAGCAAACAAAAAGGAGCGCAACCTCCTGCTTGCAATGGCAAATACGCTCAGCCTTAGAAATGATGATTATGCTGCCGAAGGCTATTACGAACAGCTTATCACTATGCTCGATAATGAAATTACCGAAAAGGGTGGAACCGTATTCCCTCAGACAGATGATGCAGGCTACGACCTTGTAACAACTTATCTGTATGCGGCAAATAACTATGGCGTAACATTGCACAGACTTGCAAAGCGCACCGGAGACAGCCAGAAAAATGCACAGGCTATAGTTCAGCTTCAGCAGTCGGTACGTGCCTGGGATTCTCTTACCCGTGATCAGCAGACTCTTATCCGTCTGGATGGAAGCAATCTTGCTCAGGAAAACATCAAGTATATTACTCATCCTGTTTCGGAATTTGAACCGGCAATTTATATTGAAATACCAAAGAACCTGACGGAAAATGAAGGACTCTAAGACAATACTGAAGGAACTCTTCAGAAAATCAATTCATATCTGTTGTTCCGTGGTTCCCTGGTTTCTGGCAAATTACTACTGGTACACAGTTTACGGTCTCTACATTATAGTTTCTATGTATTATTTCTGCGAAATTGCACGCCTGGAAGGTCATCCGGTTCCTGTGGTTTCGCTCATTACCGAAACTGCAAGCCGCCAGCGTGATGAATGTAAGTTTGTTCTTGGACCTGTAACTCTTGTTCTGGGAATTGTTTTTGCAGCCCTTGTTCTTCCTCTGCCTTGTGCAAAAATCGGAATCTTTGCTCTTGCCTTTGGAGACGGACTTGCAAGCCTTGGCGGTAAGCTGTTTGGAAGAGTAAAGCTTCCTTATACTGGTGGAAAAACCCTTGAAGGAAGCCTTACCTGTTTTACCGCAGTTTTTATATCAACATTTATAGTCAGCGGTCATTGGGTTGTAAGCCTTATTGTTGCTTTTGTTGCAATGCTTATAGAAATGTTTCCTCTTGGCGACTGGGACAATATGATAATTCCAACCTTTACCGGTGGTGTATACTGGCTTTTATCAGCTTTGTGGCTTTAGGCTGCCTTGCGCCTTTAGTCGTTCCAAAGATACTGCTTGTGAAGCTCTTTAAGATACAAAAGATTTCCCACAAAAAGAAAAATAACCGACAGTATTAATCTTATAAGATTTGTGGAATTTAACAGAATGTAGGTTCCTATACAGATGCACGCAAGTCCTATGGTTGTAAGCTGGGTGTAAAACTTCTGCCTGTTGTTAAAGAAAAGTGCAATGAGCGTTGCAAGAACAATAAGAACAGAGGTTATTTTGATTACGTTACGGTAGCTGTAGTCTACTTCAAAGTTGGCACACACGTTTGCAGTATTTAATGGTAAAAGCTGAGCAAAAAACATGCTTACCAGAAGCAGGATAAAGATGTTTTTTTCCAGGTTCTGACGCTGGTCTGCATCGCTCATTACTACAGAAAAAAGCAGCGAAGTAGGGACGAGCAGCTTGGAAAAAAGAATGCAGTTTCCGCAGAATACTAAGAGACCCGAAAACGTGCTGTTCATATTAAAAAGAAGAATCCAGATTCTTATGGAATTGGCAATGAGTGCAATCAAAAAAAGAAAGATAAACGAAATGTCTGTAGCCTGGGTTTTTTCAAAAACGCGGTAGAGCATATAGCTTGTAGCGCAGACATAAATAATTTGAAAGTAAAGTGAAATAAGAACAATAAGCGGGCTGTAGCCTGTAAGCAGCTTGCCGCCCTGTGACATATACTCTCTTAGTGAAAAGGAATTATTATATATAGAAAGAATTAAAATGAGGACATTTACTGCCAGAAAAAACAGCGAAAAAAAGAAAAGCGAAAGGTTGAGTCTATTTCTTGTTTTTATAGTCATGTTTAAATATTATAGGGTAAATAAATAATAGTAAAGACTTATTAAAAAAAACCGACAATAAAAGTGAAACATTTTATTTACTTGAACTTTCGGGAGGATCAGGGAAAATGAAAAGAATCATTTCTTTCGCATTGTGTGTGAGTTTGTGTTGTGCCGCTTTGAGTGCAGGCGATGTTGCTACCTTTGTAGATAAGGGTTTTTCAGAAGACGGAAAGTATTATGTATTCGGCCAGTATGGTAGAACCGACAAAAAATATCAGGGTTGGGCAGAAATATATCAGGTAGATATTGCAAAGAACGACTGGGTAGACGGTGGTGTATTCAAAATTAATCCTACCGCAGTAACTGCCGACAAGGCCGGTGTAGAGGTTTACGAAGCCCTGGAAGGAAAAAACTATTACTATTTAAGAGACTTAAAGTGCAAGGTTGCAGATGCAGACCGCGTTCTTTATATTCTTGATGATGTAAACAAGACCGGAACAGACGAAATTGTCTTTACAGATTTTAATAATTCAACAGTGGATTCTCCAAATACCTTCCACATTCAGCTTGTTCCTACAATCAACGGAAAGGGCAAGAGTGTAAAATCTTCATTCTATATCTGGGTAGAAAAAAAGGATGCAGAGGGAAACACAATTTCCAAGACAAAGGTTGGAAGTCCTGAGGTTGTAAGGTCTGGAATAAGCAACTACAAGATTGAACGCATTATGTGCGATCCTTCTCAGACTAACTTTATTTTTGTCATCGAAAAAATCCAGGAGGATGACACAGGAATTTCCATCAGATATATGGTGGAAGCCGCAAAAATTAAATAAATTTTTAAAATTCTGCATTTTTTTTGCGGAATTTTTGTAATAAGTCCCGAATTTTTTACATATTATATATAGATATTTTTATCTCCTAAAGGATGGTGTACAGGAAAAGCCCTGTGCACCATTTTTGTTTTAGAGGTGAAAATATGATTAAGATTCAAAAGGAAAAGCTCAGGCAGTGGCTGCTGGTAGCGGCAGAAACCTGTGTGATTGTTGGCATAATGCTGGCAGCGGTAGCACCCATTTCGTGCAAGATTACCGAGCAGGGCATTACCATTGTGGGCGGGGACTATACGCCTCCTGTGCTTAATGATTTTACGGTTGTCGATGAACGCACTGTCCGTCTGGAATTTTCGGAACGGGTGAGCGTTCATGATTATGTTGTGGCTCAGGTTACCGATGAGCTTTTTGCTTCCGAGGAGCATTCAGATACGCTGGAGCTTTCGCCGGCACTGGAGCGGGTTAGCGGTGTTTATGGAAGCATTCCCTGCAGTGTTACCGAACAGGACGATGGAACTGTAATCATTACGCTGGAAGAGGATATGCAGGTGGGACAGGGCTACGAGTTTTATTCACAGGTGCGCGACAAAACCGGTAACAGCCTTACGCTTGCCATTCCGTTTGCAGGCTATAACTCCCGGGTTCCGGTGCTTATTATGACAGAGCTTCAGACAGAAAGCGTGAGCAGTCAGCGTGCAACTGAAAAAGAAGCGGGTATATACCGTAACGAGTTTGTGGAGCTGCTTGTGTTACGGGGTGGAAATCTTGCGGGGCTTGAGCTTTGCAGTGCCTACGACGGGGAAGCAAAAAAGTTTTTATTTCCGCCAATAGAGGTTAGCACGGGAGAAGTTTTTGTTGTTCACATGCGTTCAAGGGGCAACGGCTGTGTAAGCGAAACCGGGGATAACCTTGGAGAGGCAACCTCGTCCTACACCAGTGCAGAGGTTCGTGATTTATGGACAGATATAGAAACCACAACGCTTGGCAATAAGACCGATATAATCCTGTTACGTAACCGTGCAGACCGCAGGCTTTTGGATGCAGTAATGTACCGTGCGTCTAATATAGAAGCTTGGACAAAGCTCATGATTGATTATTCTGCCCTTGTGGACGAAAGCGGGATATATGAGTCCGGCGATGTGGAAAATGCGTTTATAACAGATAACATGTCCAATTCAAAAACCATGTACAGAACAGATGCCGAAGCCCTACGGCAGCAGGTGATGGACGGTCAGGAAATTGAGCTTCC
This sequence comes from Treponema sp., assembly GCA_017616165.1. Classification (GTDB taxonomy): domain Bacteria; phylum Spirochaetota; class Spirochaetia; order Treponematales; family Treponemataceae; genus Treponema_D. The sequence continues at coordinate 35,011 of JAFZYR010000020.1, read as the reverse complement.
TGTAAAATCGGGCGCAGAGTTGTGGGCAGTGCTGGATCAGCCAAATCCGGGAAGTCTTTAAAAACATAGCATTTTATGTTACAGTTTCCCTATGGTAGAATTATTAGCTCCTGCGGGAAACTTAGAATCTCTTGATGCGGCCATTGGCGAAGGTGCAGATGCAGTATATCTGGGCTTAAAAAGCTTTAATGCCCGAATGCGTACTACAAATTTTGCATGGAACCAGTTTGAAGCAGCAGTAGAAAGCCTGCACCGCCAGAATAAAAAGGTTTATGTTACAGTAAACACAGTTTGCGAAGAAAAGGAAACCGAGCGTTTATACAGATTCCTCTCTTACCTTAACGAGGTTGGTCCTGACGCACTTATTGTTCAGGATTATGCAATCATGCGCATGGCCCAGGAATTTTTCCCGAACATGGAGCTTCACGCTTCTACCCAGATGAATGTAGAAAGCTCTTCTGCAGTACGCTTGCTCCAGAAAAACGGAGTAAAGCGCGTTGTGCTTGCCCGCGAGCTTGGCCTTGAAGAAATTAAACAGATTAAAACAGAAACAGGTGCAGACCTGGAGGTTTTTGTTCATGGTGCACTTTGTGTAAGTGAGTCGGGCCTGTGTCTTTTTTCTTCGTTCCTTGGCGGAAAATCTGCAAACCGCGGAATGTGTGCCCAGGCCTGCCGCCGCTTTTATACAGCCGAGGTTCCAGGCGGAATGAAGCAGGGCTATTATTTTTCTCCGTGTGATTTTGAGCTTATTGATTATATTCCGGCCCTTGTAGAAGCAGGCATAGATTCCTTTAAGATTGAAGGACGCATGAAGAGTGCAGAATATGTAGGAAGCGTAGTTGCTGCCTACCGCTATGTAATTGATCATTACAAGGAAGATAAAAAGGGTGCAATTGCAACCGGCAAACGCATTCTTTCTTCTGACTTTGCACGCTCCAAAACAACCTACTGGTATGGCTTTGAAAACCTTAAGGACGGTGTAGAAAATGCCGGACAAAAAATACTAAATCCGGATCAGGCTGGTGGAACAGGACTTTATCTTGGTAAGATTGCCGGAATCAAGCCTGCAGAACGCGGACTCATAGAAGCAATAGGCGAAAAGGTTCAGATGTGCTTTTTAAAGGGAGGCACCTATGATCCAGACCCGGGCGATTCAATCCGCATTCACAAAAAGGATGATACCGGCCGCGAAAGCCACAAGATACGCACTGTAGAGGTAGAAGAAAAAAGCGACCGCCGCTGGATTGATATTCCAACAGGTTTTTCTACAGGCGATGAAGTATATCTTTTGCAGTATAAAACAGGAAACAAGCATTACCGCCACGTGCTTCCAAATGACATAGGACGTTACAGAAAGCAGCCTAAGGACGAAAGGCTTCCGGTGCTTGATATAACCCCTGTTACTCCAAAGGAGCTGGATTATTTTCCGGAAGGACTTTATGTTCAGGTTTCTTCGGTGCCGGACCTTTTTGCAGTTCAGGGACTTAATCCTGTGCGCGTAATTCTGGAGTATAATTCAGAAACCTCGTACGATCTGCTTAATCACAAAACCGTGCTGCCTTTTTCTAAAAAACAGCTTTATATTTCTTTTGATCCGTTCTGTTCAGTTTCCGAAGAAGCCGCTCTTGCACAGCAGCTGGAAACACTTATTGCCGACGGCTACACAAACTTTGTTGCAAACAATCTTGCACACGTTCAGCTTTTGCAGGACAAGATAAGAGAGAAAAAGGTTAAGGTTATTGCCGGTCCTTACCTGTATACCTTTAACCGCTGGGCAGCTTCCTGGCTTGAAAATCAGAATATAGGCGCCTTTATAATGCCTTACGAAGATTCCCGTCGTAACCTTGAAGCAACCTGGGAACAGAATGTGCGCTCCCGTGTTCTGGTGCCTGTTTTTGCATACCCGGCCTTGTTCCGCATGCGCTTTAAGCTTCCGTCGGATTATGATTTTACCTACTTTGAAGACAAGGAAGAAAAGGTCTTTAAGGTAAACTCAACACCAGACGGTTCCTTTGTAATGCCGGAAGAACCCTTTAGCATTGTAGATAAGGTTCAGTTTATTAAGGCTGCGGGCTTTAAAAAAATCCTCATAGACTTTTCTAAGACCAAGGTCAGCCGCAGTCAGATTAAGGCAATTTCTACTTCCCTTGCAAAAGGGCAGCCTCTGCAGGGCATATCCCGCTTTAACTGGAAAGACGGATTTTATTCTCCGCAGCAGATGGAAGAATACAAGGCCGCTAACGAGAGGCTTGCCGCTTTAAAAGTAAAAGGTAAAGGTGCTGCGCCGGTCAGACGCAGCGGTAATAAAAAACGTCGTTAGAAAACAGCTGCCTCCTCTGCCGTCTTTTCGGCGGCAATTACTTCTTCAGATTTTGGTGCTGCTGAAGCTTCCGTTTTTGTTTCTGCAGCAGGAGCCTGACCTTCTGCCTGAACCGAAGTCTGCTCATTAGACTGCTCATTAGTCTGTTCAATTTCTTCCGGCTTTGGCTTATGGAATTTATATTCCACGTGCTCGGCTACAACATAAATCTTGGACTTGGAAACATCGTTTTCCTTCCAGCGACTCTGCTTGAGCCTGCCTACAACACGAACTCCCTGTCCCTTGTCACAATACTTTGAGCATTTTTCAGCCATTTCTCCATAGGTTTCTATGTCAAAGTACGAAACCTCTTCATGCTGTTCACCATCAGGAGATTTTGTTTTACGATTAACTGCAAGCGGAAACTTACATACAACAAACCCTGCTGTCGGTTTAGACAAAACTGCCTTTTTGACAACATTTCCCTCTAAAATAATAGAATTGAGCTGATTCATAACAACCCCACAAAAATAGATTTTCGCGCCCGGCCGGAGCACACAGGAATATCACGATTCCTGACATATATAGATTAGAAAAAAAACGGGACTTATTACAAAAATTTGAGAAAAAAAATGAAAAAAAGTGAATTTTTTTTTAAAAAAAGCGAAATTTTGGCAAAAAATGGATTGCTTCGTCGCTGCGCTCCTGTCGCAGAGCTTACCGAGTTTGCTTTGCAAACTCGCGCAATGACGGAGGTTAACCCTTCTTTGGCGAGTTGCTTACGAGCCTTATCATGTACAGCTGAACGTATTCTGTAAGCGCCTTCTGGTCCTGAATTTTCTGCATGTTTGGAGTGCGAACAAGGGCATCTGCAAGGTTTTCTATGCGCTCTTTTGTAAACGACTGGGCGGTAAGAGTATTGCACACACGGCGTGTATAATCACGTATAAGTGAGTTTACATCCTCTGTAAGATTGTTGTAGGCTTCCTTGGAAATCATGCGGTTCCACTGCTTTGTAAGGAAGTTAAGCTCGCGGTCCACAGTAGAGCCTTCCGGAATAAACTCTGCAGCAAGCTCCTTGGCCTTATCTGCAAGAGCTTCGTGACGTCCCTTCTTTGCCTTCTTTTCGCCTTCCTCGTTATCAAGAACCGACATTGGATCAACTTCTTCGTGCAGCTGTTTTTCCTTGGCTTCCTTCTTTTGTTTTTCAATCTTGCGTGAACGGAAAAGCCCGATAATCCACGAAATGATTGGAATTGTGTAGATAAACGGAAGCTTCATTTTGGCTTCGGCAAGAATGTCTTCGCTGCGCAGCATGAGCAGGTGGCTGTAAGGCAAAAGCTTTCCGTCTGCAAAAAGCTGAAGTGTGCTTAAGGAATCGTCCAGATTTTTTTCGGCAGAAAGCAGGGTAATAAAGTTTGCTGTAAGCAGGGCATACAAAACCGGTGAATTGTCTTCTACAAGCAGCTCCAGCTTTTTTTCAAACTTATCCTTGTTTGTCATTTCCGGAAGCTTTGTATATTCAAGCAGAGACTCGTACCACTTGTTTACCAGTATGTCCTTTATGTTGTCGTGAGCCTCGTTGCAAAGGCGCACAATGAGAGAAATTACCTTGTTTTTGTAAATATAATAGCGGGTGCCCGAAGCAACCTTGAACACAACAAGCTTTGGAAGAGTGTTGTCTTCGCTTTCGGTAGACAGCTTGAGAAGGGTTTCCTTAAGATCTTCTTCGGAATACTGACCGAATAAAAGCTTTCCGTGCTTATCCTGAAATTTGAGAATCTGCGGAGTAGAAAAAAAGTACGGTGGCTGACCAAGATTTGATTCCAGCTCCTTTAGGGCTTCTTCGCGCTTTCTGTCTGTCTGGAATTTTTCTTTGAGATAAGAGCTGTGAATTTCCGAAATGGAAATTGCCTGAAGCACGCTTGTATCATCCTGTGTTCGGTCCTGAATCTTTTCAAAATCCTGGCGCACAAAATAACAAAGCTGATTCCAAAGATAGTACTGGTCGCCGTCGGTTACATCAATATAGCCGTTGTAATCCTTATCTACAAAAGATGTGAAAAAGTTTTTAACAGAAATTTCTTTTGAAGGATTAGCCTGCCTCATTTTTTTGAGGAAGTAATCGTGATACTCATCCTTTTTAAGAATCTTGCGAATTTTCATCTGCGAAGATTCTACAAGCACCTTAATTGGAACACAGGCCGGCAAAAGCAGGGCAGGCAAGTCGCGCGGAAAAACAACCACATACAGGTTCTGCGACTTGGTTGGCTCCTGATTCATATTCTGAATAAAATATTCCTGCGCATTTTTGCGTTCCAGAATTGCAGTAGGAAATTTTTTAGGAAGGTCTGTTTCTACCGGATAAGGAATTGACTCGTTTTTGATGAGCTCCTTATAGGTGTTAACATATTTCTGCGCAAAATACGCAATAGAAACAATCATCTTTTTGTTGCCGTTTGGAATGACTGCGGCAAGATGCTTCTGTTCAAGTCCTACAAGCTCCGCAGTTACAGTTCCGGTAGGGTCGCCCAAATATTTTACAAGCTCAGCCTGTTCTTCCACGTGATGTTCGGCATACTTCTTTACCCAGGTACAGAATTCACGCTGGTCAATAAATGGAGACTTTTGTTTTTCGGCATAAAACCGGATTATAGAACTTAGATTTGATGATGTTCCCATATGAATTATTTTACATCATAACTTAAAAAAATGATAGGAAAAAAATTGTTTGCATTGTTTTTTTGATGTAATATTAGTAAAATTATAACTATGATTTTATCCAGTCGTGTTCAAAAATTAAGTCCTTATGTTCCTGGTGAACAGCCAAAGGACAGAGATTATATTAAGTTAAATGCTAACGAAAACCCTTATCCGCCAAGTCCTTCTGTAATAAAGGCAGTGCTCGATTTTGTACAGAACAATCCTCAAAAGCTTGCACTTTATCCCGACCCAGACTCTCTTGAGCTGCATGAGGTTATTGCTGATATGCTCAACGCAAGCGGCGGTGTGCTTTGTCGTACAAAGGTTGCTTCGGATGGTACGGTTGAGCCGGCAGAACAGGATAAGATTCCGTTCAAGGTTACTCCCCAGATGATTTATACCGGAAACGGCAGTGACGAAGTTCTTTCCATGGTATTCTATGCCTTTTTTGATTCTTCCAAGCGCTTTGTAATGCCTCAGTTTACCTACAGCTTTTATCCGGTTTATGCAGGTTATTATGATATTCCTATGGACCAGGTTCCGCTCAAAGAAGATTGGTCGCTTGATGTTGATGAAATTTTAACCCGTGCACAAAAAAACAACAGCGGAATAATTTTTGCAAATCCGAATGCCCCAACAGGACTAGGGCTTACCCGTGAGCAGGTACGCCAGATGCTCTTAAAGGCCAGCAGTGATGAAATTTTTATTGTTGATGAAGCCTATGTTGATTTTGGCGGTGAGTCGTGCATCCCGCTTTTGGAAGAATTTAATAACCTTGTGATTATACGAACCTTTTCAAAAAGTCTGTGCGGTGCAGGACAGAGGCTTGGTTATCTGGTTTCTAATCCAGAGCTTGTAAATATTGTGACTACCGTAAAAAACTGTGTAAATCATTTTCCTATTGATGCAGTTGCACAGGTAAGCGGAAGGGCTGCCTGTAAGGATGTTGCCTATTATTCAAATGCAGCCAGAGAGGTTGCCCGCGAACGCGATGATTTTTATAACTTTTTGAACAGTAAAGGGTTTTATGTATTAAAGAGCCAGACAAACTTTTTGTTTGCAAAGCATCCGTCAATCAGTGGCGCAGAGCTTTACAAGCGTATAAAGGAACAGGGCATTTTAATAAGACACTTTAACACTCCGGGAATCGAAGAATTTGTTAGAATAACTATCGGAACCCCGCAGCAGATGAAAATGCTAAGGGCAGCAATAGAGGAGATTATATGAAACTTTTAGTAATAAGCGATTTACATGCACACAATGATGTGCTCGATAAAATGGACGATATTTTTGCTAAGGCAGATGCAGTGCTTTTTGCAGGGGACTTTGCAGAATGCTTTAAGCCGGAAACCGGGGACGCTGCTCTTGAAAAGCTTTGCACCAAGCATGATACAATTTTTTCTGTTCTTGGAAACTGCGATAATGAGGTATTTCTGGGCGATCTTGAAGACAAGGATATAAGCGTAGAAAAGGCACTTGTTTTCCATGAAGGACTTGCCTTTGCAGGAAGCGGCGGCGGAACAAAGTTTACAGGTAAAACAGAATTTGAACGCACCGAAGATGAATGCCTTAGCGACTTTGATATTGTTGTAAATTCAGTAGACGAAAACGGCGACAAATCACTTTGGAATAATCTTATTCTCATAAGTCATAACCCGCCAATCTGCGAAAAGCTCGATTCCTTTGACGGCGAACATCATGCAGGCAGCCAGAAGTTTACAGACTTTATTCTGGAAAACCAGCCGCTTGCTGTAATCTGCGGACACATTCACGAAGGAACCGGAGTGGGTAAGCTGGGAGACACTGTGGTAATTAACCCGGGTAGTCTTGGAGAAAAAGGTACTTATGTATGGCTCCAGGTAGAACGCGACAAGGACGGCAACTGGAGTGTAAGCAAGGTAGAGGAGTGCAAGCTTTAATGAAAAAGATTTTTGCGGGGCTTTTTGCCCTTGTTCTGTCAGGTGCTTTATTTGCCCAGACAGCTACTACAGTTCAGACAACTCCAACAGTTCAGAAAAAATTTACACCGCTTTCTCTGGTGTCTTTTAAATCTCATCTGACTTACAAAATTGGTCAGGACACAGCTGCTTATCCTGCAGACAGAACACTCAAGGCTTTTTCAATAAACAAATACGAAACCTGCTACAGCCTCTGGTATCAGACAAGAATCAAGGCCGAAAAGTCAGGCTACTATTTTCAGAATCCCGGACAGGGCGGAACTAACGGAAAGCGCGGTGCCGAACCAATAGAAGAAAATCAGTATCAGCCGGTAACAATGATAAGCTGGTATGATGCAATTGTTTGGTGCAATGCCCTTAGCGAGCTTCGCGGAAAAACTCCATGCTATACCTACAACGGAATTATTTTGCGTGACTCTTCTGATACAGCAGCCTGCGACCTTTGTTCCTGCGACTGGAATGCAGACGGTTACCGCCTTCCAAGCGAAGCCGAATGGGAATATGCAGCCCGCCGTACAAAGAGTGGTTTTCAAAAGGGCAACCTTGTAAGCGGACAGACTCAGGCTACTAACGAAGAAGAGGCTTTTTTGTATGCCTGGACCAGCGACAATGCCGGTGCCACACGTAATGTAGGAACTGCAGGTGTGCCGTTTGATCCTAATTCAATAAGCGAGCCTGCAACAGGAAATGCCAACGGTGCCGGTCTTTATGATATGAGCGGTAATGTTCTTGAATACTGCTGGGACTGGTTTGAAGATTATACTGCAGGCAACAATTACGGACCAACTGTAGGCTATGACCGTGTTAGCCGCGGAGGCAGCGTTTCGGACTACACCCCGTTCTACTACGCCGGCGACCGCTACAGCTACGACCCTAACGAATGCTATAACTACTTCGGCTTTAGAATAGCCTGTACAGTACAGTAGCTTACACCGGGGTCCCTGAGGCTCTCGAAGGGTCCTACTTAAGCTTTCTTTCCTGCTTTTTCAGTTTTCTCGTCTCAGCTCTAATTTTCTGTCTTTGCTTGCGCGAAAGCTTTCGTGCCCGTCTGCGTGCCTCTGACTTTTCCTTGTTGATGTTCAAAAGCCATACGCTAAGGAATACAGAAATTACACACAGAATTGTTGCCATTGTAACAGCCCAGTAGCCCGGCATGGTTTCAAACGGCAGCTTAAAGTTCATACCAAAGAAGCTTGTTACAAAGGTTGGTGCCATCATTACAAGATTGATGATTGCAAGCTTTTTCATAACAATGTTAAGGTTGTTTGAAGTTACAGAACTGAACGCATCCATTACACCAAAAAGAATGTCTGTATAAGTGTCGGCCATTTCAATTGCCTGGCGGTTATCAATTGCAACGCCTTCTACAAAATCAATATCTTCGTCGTCAAACTTGATGAGCTTGGTGCTCTTCATTTTTTGCAGGAGCAGGGCATTACTCTTAAGAGAAGTAGAAAAGTAAACCAGAGATTTTTCCAAGCCAAGCATGAGCATGATTTCCTGGTTTTCAATTTCCATGCGCATTTCGTTCTGGATGCTTGTAGAACGGCGGTTGATTTCCTTAAGGTAACGAAGGAAGTTCAAGTTAGCGCGGTTCATAATCTGAACGATAAATGAAGGAAAATCTGTAAGGCGGATATTCTTTATTCTGTTGTTGCCAAAGTCCTTAAGGATTTCGCAGTCTGTCCAGCAGATTGTAATGATTGTCTTGCCCTTAATGATAATGCCAACAGGAACAGCAAAGTAAGGAGTTTCTGCTGCCGGGTCATAAACAGGCACACGCACAATGGTAAGGATATAGCCTTCGCCTTCTTCCATACGAGAAAGCTCATCAGGGTCCAGAATATCAAGGATATGATCCTGTTCAAGCTCGTACTCCTGCTGAAGCAGATTTGTTTCATCACGGGTAACATTGCGTGCATCAATCCAAAGAGGCTTTTTTGAGTTAATTTCGTCTTTCTTAGTCTTAAAAAACTGTCCGTCTTCCTGCTGCCAGTATGTAATCATTTTAAAATTCTCCTCTCACAGCCCAAAGAATTTCAAAATAACAGGAAAATAAAAAAGGAATGCTTATGCTTTGAAATTCAAGAGGCTATTATTTGTGATTAAAATACGTATGGGATAACTACTCGACCCGCCGTCCATAACGCGCCTCCTGAATAAAATGTAAAACTTCAAACTGAATAAATAGATTATAACATAAAATAAGTAACAGGAGCAATACAAAACACCCCCGTCATTGCGGGCGAAGCGCGGCAATCTATACCCTTGCCATTCAACTATTTTATTATTATCTTTACTATTATGAGTGTTCAGCCGGTATATGCTTTGCCGTTTCATATTACATTTTTAATTTTCATCATCTTCAGTCTTGTTGGCTGGCTTAGCGAAGTGCTTTATGTGGGCATTTTCTTTGAACACAAATTTGTAAACCGCGGCTTTTTGCATGGACCAATCTGTCCTATTTATGGCTTTGGAGGTCTTACAATCCTGCTGCTGCCTCAGTCGCTTTATTCCACCTGGGGCATGCTTTTTTGTGCCAGCATGCTCTTTGGTACAATTGTCGAATATCTTTCAAGCTGGATTTTGGAAAAGCTTTTTCATACCCGCTGGTGGGATTATTCACACTACAAGTTTAATATAAGGGGCCGCGTATGCCTGCTTAATTCACTTTTGTTTGGAGTGCTTGGCGTTGTAATCATCCATTTTGTTCAGCCCTATGTAATGTGGTATTTATCGCTGTTCCCGGAATTTGTTTTAAAGCTTAGTGCAGACATAATTGCAATTGCCCTTACCGTAGACCTGCTTATAACCGTGCGCCGCCTTGTGGATTTTTCTGTCAGCCTGGAAAAGCTTCGTGCCCTCAAAGAAAAATATGGTGCCGAATTTACCAGGGCTCTGGACCAGCTCCAGCCAAAAATCCGCAACATAGAAAGCTTTGTGCACCGCTTCCCAACCCTCAAAAGCCTGAACTACAAAGAAGAGCTTGACCTGCTCAAACAACGCATCAAAAACGTAAAATCAAAATTCTGGAATAAAAAACCTCCTAAAGCATAGGGGAATTTCCGTATTTTTCAAAAAAAATTCATTTTTTTTCTCAAATTTTTGTAAGAAGTCCCGTTTTTTCGGAATATTAAGTATGTAAAAACTTTCTGAAATCAGGGGGCTTTATAATGCTTAACTTTGGGCGGAAAATCTGCTGTGTGATTTTTTGCTGCGTGCTGATTTGTACTGCGGTTTATGCTGCAGAGAAAAATGCAACAAAGCATGAATCGTACAGCTGGGATTTTTCTGATTGCCAGATCCGTGACATTCTGTATGTTGTTTCTCTTGATACCGGCATTTCGATTGTAAGCGATGATACTGTTAGTGGTCGTGCGGACTTTCGTTTTTCGGGTAAGGATTTTGAAACAGCTTTTGATTCTTTTTTGAAGGCAGCACGACTGTTTGTTTTTAAGGGAGAAGAAGTGTGGACAGTCAGCAGGTTCAGGATGGAAGAGCACGACGGCTTGTTTTTTCTTGATGCTTATGATTTGTCTGCGGAACAGATTGTTGAGAAGATGTGCCTGGGGCTTGGTAAGGCTGTGACTTATGAAGTGCTGCCGGCTGGACTTATGAGTGTACATTTTAGTGGTTTGAGCGAACAGGAGCTGCTTGAGAGTTTTTGCAGAAGGCTTAATGGATTCGAGCTTGAAAGGAAGAACACGGGATATCATCTTGTAAAAAAGACCAATGGTTCGGTAGAAAAGAATTCTGGCTTTGGGTATATGGATGTTCATGTGCTTGAGGACGGGGGTTACTTTGTTGACATAAGGGATTCAAAGATAAGCGAGGTTCTTGAAGCTGTTTTTGCACAGGCAGGTATTTATGGCGGTGAAAAAAAGCAGTTTTGTGTCATGACAAATTCTGATTCAAGAATTAACAGAATGTGTTTTATGGCCAGGGATTTTGATGATGCTTTGGAAAGGATTTGTGTTAATAACGGACTTGGGTGTTATGTAGAAGAAGGTGTTTACTATGTTGTTTCGGGGAATGCTGCTAAGAAATGGCACAAGCTTAGTCTTGAGTTTATGGCGGCTGAAAGGTTTGTTTCTGTACTGAGCAGGAGGTTTGGCGGTCTTAACTGTGTGGTTCTGCCGGATGAAATGTCTTTTCTGGTTTGTGCCGATGAGCGTGAATTTGAAGAGGTGCTTGCTTTTAAGGATGAAGTTGATATTAAGACGGATATTTATCTTGTGGAGTTAAAGTATATCAGGCCGGACGAGTTTGTTAAGTATTTGCCGCCGGGTGTAGATAAGGACTGTTTGTTTTTTGCAGACGACAATTCAAGCGTGTTTTTTAAGGGAACTGAAGCGGCTTATTTGAGTTTATGCGAGCAATTGAAAATTTGTGATAGACCTGTTGTAAGGGTAAGCTATGATTTGCTGATTCTTCAGTATGACGAAGGGAGTGAGAACGCGTGGAATCCGAATTTTTCTGCCAGGAGAATTGCTGTCGGTGACAGGAATGATTTTGGGGTTAAGCTTGGTTCAGTGTTGAATTTGAATCTGAATGTTGTAAGCGCTTTTGGTCTGGATTTTGCGGCTCAGCTGCAGACTTCTCTCGAAGAGAATAAAACTACGGTTTTTGCGGACACAACGATTCATGGTGTTGCAGGAAAACAGATTAATTTTCAGAACACAAATACGTACAGATACAGAGATAATAATCTGGATCCAAGTACTGGAAAGCCTGTCTATTCCGGAGTTACAAAGGAGATAGTTTCCGGACTGAAGCTGGAGGTTACAGGTCTTGTTAGCGGTGACGGAATGATTACCAGTACGGTAAAAGCATCTGTTACAAGGCAAGGACTGGATACTTCCTCTTCGACCGGAAATCCTCCGCCTACCAGTGAAAAAATTGTTACTACAGAGGTTTGCGGTAAAAGCGGCGAACCAATTGTCATAAGCGGTCTTATTCAAAATAGCGAAACTGCTTCGCAAAACGGGGTGCCGCTTTTTTCAAAAATCCCCTTGCTTGGAAATCTATTTAAATCAAAAGAAAAAATACGTGAGCAGTCTCAAATGGTTATTTATCTTATTCCGCATATAGAGGATTACAGCGGAAGTAATGACGAGCAGAGCAGCGGTTCAGATATAGCCTTTGAATATTTTAATACGCTGTTAGAAAAGCTTTATGGAGGAGCTCTTTATGAAGGATTATGAATTCAAATTGAATGCAGGTTATTGTCTTTATAACGGAATAGCGGTTATGTCGCAGTCCGGAGCCTCCATCTGTTTTATGGCAGAAAACCCTAAGGATGAGCTTTTAAAAGAACGGGTAAAAAAAGCCTTTAATAATTATCTGGCATATATGTTAAGACGACCTGACTGCCCGCCAGAATACAAAAAGGCTCCTTCCGTTCAGTTTATAAAGGGGAACAGGGCGGAACTTAGAAAATGTGTTTCACAAATTTATACAAGGACCGGAGATGGCAAAGAGGACAAGATGTCTTTTGCAGAGAAAAATCTGGAACCGGATTTGTTTTACAATGATGCTGCTGCCGTTTTGCTTTTGGATACCCTTATGAACGAGGCGCGAAATCGTAAGGCTACTGATATTCACATAGAAAATAATACTGTTAAATTCAGGATCTGCGGGAAACTGGAAGCTATGGAAAAGCTTTCGGAGGATAAATGTTCAGAGCTGGTTCAGCGAATTAAGTTTCTTGCCGGCATGAATGTTCTGGAAAAACGCAGAAGCCAGGACGGACATTTTGTTTATGGGAATGAAGACCCTGTTTTTGTGCGTGTTTCATCCGTCGGCATATTAGGAAAAAATGGAAATGAAACACAGGAGTCTGTTGTTATAAGACTTTTGGATACAAAGAGGCTTCCGCTTGCTTTAGATGGCCTTGGCTTTAATGAAAGTCAGCTGGAAGTAATTCAAAAAATGAACAGACATAAAAATGGACTTATTCTTATTTGCGGTCCTACAGGAGCCGGCAAGTCTACCACTGCGGCTGCGGTTTTGATGGACATAGAAAAGAACAGTGAAAACAAATTAAAAATAATAAGCATGGAGGATCCTCCTGAGTATCTTATTCCGGGAGTAACACAGATTCAGGTTGATGAAAAAGTGAACGCATCCTTTGCAGATTCTCTTATGCATATTTTCCGCCAGGACCCCGATGTGCTTATGATTGGAGAGATTCGTGATGAAGGCTCTGCGGCTGTGGCAATCCGTGCGGCATTAACAGGGCATCTTGTAATTGCAACCTTGCACACTGCTTCTGCGGCCGGTGCAATTTTCAGGCTGGAGGATCTTGGTGTTCCGCGCAATCTTATTGTTTCTATATTAAGGGGTGTTATTGTTCAGGAGCTTAATTATTTTAAGGGGAATGTAAGTCTTGTTGCCGATGCTGCTACTCCTATGAAGGAGCTTGAACGCTGTACAGAAAAAATGATGACAGAGGACAAGCTCGAAGCCTTGTTTTTACACTGCACGAATTATGCAGATTTATTTCATAAGACAATTGAGATTCTAAAATCCAGACAGCCGGTTGTACAGCTGCCTAAAAAAGCAAAGCCTGCTTTTCTTGTTCGAAAGGGAAGAACAAAAGCTTCAGGTTCCAAGGCAGGAGGTGCAGGTTGATGAATTATTTTACAAATGAATATAACAAGAGGCGTTTTACAGAAATCCTTGAGGAGCTGGTTTGTGTAAAAAAGCTGGATCTAAAAAATGCACTTTCCTTGATGAGCCGCGCGATGTCTGACAAAAGGAACCAAAGGAATGCAGTTCCTCTTGCTGCACAGAATATTTATTCGGCTTTGTTGAACGGGCAGGAGTTTTCGAATGCACTTAAGGTCTGCCCTTATATTGATTTTGATGTCGTTTATATTTCGTTTACCTGTTTTGCAGAACGCTGCGGGTGTCTTGAAAGAGTACTGCAGTTTCTTAAAAACAAATGTGTCCGCAAAAATGAAAATCTAAGCACTATTGCGGGGGCGGCTGTGTATCCCGTATTTGTAATTATGCTGGCTGTTGGTGCTGGAATCCTGCTTTATTATTATTCGGCTGCGACACAGGCAGCTGCCACTTCTGATTTTAATATTATTCTGCTTACGGCCTTTTCATTTTTATTTTCCTTTTGCGCGGTGATGATTTTAATCCTTAAAAAAATACTTGGAACAAATAAATTATACGAAGCCTTTCTGGCAATGGGGTTTCTGATAAAAGGAGGAGAATGTATTGCCAATGCTGTAACTGCGGCAGTGAACATATTGGGGTTTGAAACAAGGGAAGGCAGGCTTTTTGCTCAGGCGGGTGAGAAGCTTTCCTATGGGCTGAGCCTTAGGGAATCGTTTTCGTTGAATACCCCGAATCAACGGCTGCGCAGACAACTGGAGGAAGCGTTTTTCTATGCAGAAAACTCTGGAGGGGAAAATGATGTATTTGAAAAAATTGCTTTGTGGCTTAATGCCCGGGATGAAAAAAGGCGTGCAATCTGTATGAAGCTGATTGAACCAATATTCATTTCGGGGACAGGAATATTTCTTCTTATATTCCTTGTTAATCTTGTGCTTCCGATGTTTTCCGAAGGCACTTTTTTCCTATAAATAAATCAATTATCTGGGAGGAATTGGTAAATGTTGAAAATTAAATTTTCAAAGGAGAAACACAATGAAAAAAACGAAGCAAAAAATCAGAAGAGGAATGAGGCCTTTACTTTTGTGGAGACCCTTGCAGTCCTTGCCATTATGGCAGTCCTCACGGCTGGTTGCACGGTGTCAATTGCGCGGCTTGTTTCTACCGCCAAAAAGACTTCTGCCAGAAATCAAATTGAACAATTCGGGGCGGCACTTCAAACCTACTTCCTCGACTGCGGACGCTTCCCCACAACAGAGCAGGGACTCAACGCCTTATGGGAAAAACCAGTTTTCTATCCGGTACCAGAAGGATGGGACGGACCATACCTTGAGCGTAAACCAGGGAAGGATCCTTGGGGAACCGATTTTGAGTATATCAGCGCTGAAAGCTCCGTTATGCCGTCAGAGGTTCCTGCGAATCTGCCCTATGTACTCATCTGCTATGGTGCAGACAAAGCAAAAGGAGGAAAAGAAGGAGGAGATGACATTGTCTCATGGAATTAATAAGGGAATGAATCCCAATGGCAAAGCGGTTTGCTCTGTTGTAGTTGCAGCGGCAATAACACTTGGAACAACCGTTAGCTCTTACAGACTCAAAAAAACTGCAGAGTTAAAGCACTGGCAAAAGGCACTGTCGGATTATTCAACTAATCTTGAAAGCCAGAATATCGCTGCGGTCAAAAACACAGTCCTGGAGGAATGATGCGTTTTTCAACTCTGATTGTTGTGACAATTTTTCTTGGACTCATAAGTGTTTCTGTACACGATGCTATGACCTGTATAAAAACTCTTGGCTCCAGGGTGGAAAATACGCGTGACTGTTATGCGGCAAAAAGCTTTATTGCAGAAAGCTTTAAAAATACCTGTGAAGGAAAAGGTTTTGAATCTCTTGAGCAATGGCAGTTATGCTGCAGGGCTATGTTTAAGCTCGAATATATTGCCTGGTGTCCTGCAGAAAATTTTATGATTGATGAGGCCGCGGAACGGGGAGCTCCCAAGCTTATGTATGGAAAATGGATTGCTGGTGCACCCTTTGAAGCCTCCAGTGGTGAAGTTTTTTACAGGAGCCAAAATTGAAGAACCAATGTGATTCAAAGGATTATGATTTTTATTCTTTTGTTTTTCCTCTGAAGGCTTTTCCCAAAGCTAAACGGAATAAATATATCTATAGCCAGCTTGAAAAAATGCATCCCTGCTTTTCTGACAGCTGCTGCTTTGATTATAAATTCCGACTCGAGAAAAAAGAGGTTAGAGCAGATGTTATCGTAATGCAAAAATATACTCTGGCTGAATATAAAAACAAAAGTAAAAGAATCATTATTCCCGAACGAAAGGGTAAAGTTTTTTTCTCAGGAATAAAACCGCTAAAGGTGGTGACAGCTGCTGTGCTTACAGCTGCAGTCGTGCTTTTCGTTGTCAGCATCTTTTTGTCCAGACAGACAGAGGAAAGCATTGATAACGCAATTCCACAGATTAGTGAAGAGACCGACAATCTGTATGAAGTCGAGGAATCAAACGCGGTTATACTTATGGAAAATGTGCTGCATCTTGGCGGAGCCTCGGACTTTTTCAGCTGGGAATCGGATGGCTTTACAGAAAAAACGACTCTGGCACTTCGCAATGTTTTTCCCGAACAGATTCAAAGCCTTTTGCCACAGGCTGTTTTTTCTTCTGTACAATATGATGCCGGTGGAAAGGATTTGATTCCTTATATGACCGTGCAGTTAAACCAGCGGGTAAAAAACGGATTTTCACAAACAGATGGAATTGCCTCTGAACAAAGAGCTTCTCTAAGGGCGTTTTTAATGTCGCAAGAGGAGGGAGTTTTAATTATGGAAGAAACTGTAAAACCTGATGCATTAAAATTTTCACTTCGCGGGAACCTCAAGAATAAAACAGAAAAGGTTCTTGCGGTGTTAGATGAAAAACAGATTTATGTTTCCTCGCTTGTAATAAAAAAGCAGGCAGACGAGGTTGTATTCGAAATTATCTTTTCCGACCTGGAGCTTACAAATCAGGACAAGCTGATTCAAACCCTGATGAACAGTGTGAGCATTTTTTTTGAAGAGCTCGTTCAGCAGGAGCCGGCGAAGCCACAGATTCAAGCCTTAGAAGTACAGCAGGAAAAACTGACACTTGTCGGAAAAATCCTTCATGAAGATGGAAGGGTTACTGAATATTACAAAAATGAGCTTGGAAGAATCATTAAAAAAGAGAGGTGATTGGAATGAGAAAAACAGGAGTAAGAAAAAGCTTTTTTGTAGCAGCAGGCTTTCTTTTGATTACGCTCTTTGCTACTGGCTGCCGCAGTACAAGGGCAATTTCAAACAGAGGAGATTCATCAATTGTAATTCTGGTAATAGATGAGAACAATCGTGCCGTCAAAGATTTTTCTGTTGTTCTTGAAAATTCAAAGCATTGTGGAAACGGTGCAACAAACACACAGGGCATGTGCAGCTTTAATGGAATTGCAAAAAAGGAATATCTGCTTAGCGGACAGAAAAACGGTTATACAAAACTCAGCAGTATTCCTGTAAAGCTGGAGCATATGGGTGATGTCCAGTGCTTTTCGGTTTTAAGTGAGGATTGTGTTTTCAAAAAGGTTCTGACTCTTTATGAGCAGGGACAGTTTACACAAGGGCTTTCACTTTTAGAAACACTCTGTGTAATTCCGGGGTCCTGGTCGTATGAAGCCATGTGCCTTTATGAGGCGGTGGGACTTATTAAAACCAATAAAAAGCGGGAAGGTGTAATCACTCTGGAAAAAATCAAAACTTCTCTAAAGCTTCCCTATGAGGTAAACGGTCTGATTACTGATGATAAGGAGCCTGGCTTTAGCGGTCGCTTTACTAATCAGACTGAAAAAGCAATTAAATCCTTTACTGTGGTTTTTAATGTATGTAATAAAGATGGCGAAGCAGTTGTGGCACAAAGGGACAATGTCGTTTATGAGTGCAAGGATAATGTACAGCCTTTAGCCGCCTGCGATTTTTCGTTTGGACTTACTGAATATTTACAGGAGGATTCACGAAAAGCTAAGAAGCTCAAATACGAATATCTGTATGTCAGTCAGATAGTCTACCAGGATGGAACAATCTGGATGGATCCGTTTGGGCTGGAAGTGTGGTAAGGAGGGGGAATGAGTAAATGTAATTTTACAAAAAGCTGCCTGCTGTGGAGGGTGCTCGTTTTTGCAGTCACTTTTGCATCTGTTTTTGCGGGCTGTAAGAACGTCACCTTTGAACTTCCCAAGTTTTCTGTAACCGCTCCTGTCTGTAGGGGACAGGAGGTTGTCTTTGATTTTTACAATAGTGCGACAGTCGAGATTCAAAAAATACAGATTAAGATGAATGTCTTTGATAAAAAAACGGGTGGGCCGGCCTTTAAGAATATAGTTGCCGTTGAATGTTCGTTTGACTGCAGCATTCTGCCTTCCCAAAGTCAGCAGTTCTATGCTTCTCTTGCAGAATATTTGCAGGATACACAGGCAGTGGAGTTTTTAATAGACAATTTTTATATAAGCCGGGTTTCGTATTCAGACGGCAAAGAATGGAAGGATGATTTTGGCCTTTATTCTCAAGTTTATTTATCTAAGGGGGAATGATTATGAAAAAAAATGTTTTCTTTCTATTAATATTCATGCTTTTTACTTCGTGTATGCAGCAGGGCTTTGTAACTGGCAGCCAGATTGTAGAAGAGGAAGAACCAGAAATTACACAGGCAGAACTCACTCTTATGATTTATATGGCGGCTGATAACGACCTTGAAGCCTATGCCCTACAGAATCTCAACGATATAAAAGTTGCTGACTGTTATAAGGTTAAGGTTGTGGTGCTTCTTGATCGCTCCGAAGGCTATGATGAAACCGACGGTAACTGGACAGACACAAGGCTTTTTGAAGCAGGAAATAATGAATTAAAGCAACTGGATTGTCCAAGGCTTGGGCTTTCCTGCAGTACTCAGACAGAGCTTGATATGTCAAACAACAGGGTATTAAAAAGCTTTATAGAATTTTCCAGGGAGACTTACCCTGCTCAAAGATATGCTCTGATTATGTGGGGGCATGGTACAGGACGCGCGGTTGCAATTGATGATAAAACCCAGTCCTTTATGAGTGTTCATAATTTGTACCTTGCTCTAAAGGATGCGGAATTATCTGTTATTGGTTTTGACACCTGCTTTGGCGGTACCATAGAAACTGTTTATGAGCTTAAGTCTTGTGCCGCTTACACAGTAGGAAGTGCAGGCTTAACCTTGTGTACGGGCTGGAATTATACGGGGCTACTCAAAGCGCTTGAAGAGTGTCCTTTTGATTCAGACTGCTGTAACTGTCAGATTGCAAAGTCCATGGCAGATGTCTGTGTCAGCGGAGCAACAGTTTTTGAAAATGCCAGGCTTGATTCTATGGTGCTGGCTCTGGAGGATTTTGCAAAGGAGCTTGCAAATACAGTTACAGATTCCGTTTCTCAAAAATCAGTTTACGATGCGCTATTGAACTGCAGGTCTTATAGTCATAATCAGTATCCCTGCGATATGTTTCTGGATATTTATTCAATGGCTCAGCTTTATGCTAAAAGCAGCGTGGCTTCACTGGCTCTTGCAGCCGGAGGGCTCATGGAACAAACGGAGGGACTTGCGGCGAGCATTCATTTTATTCCAAAGCTTTCGTATTCAACAACGACTGTAACACATTCTCTTGCATACATTAAGGATGAGTCTCAGACCGATCAATGTGCCTTTGTAAAGGAAAGCCTGTGGTGGGTACCGACTATTAACGGCAATTCCGGAAGTCTTCTGGATAAATTATTCTATACAGTTTTTTAGATTTTTCAAAAAAAGGGGTGGTGTATGAAAAGCTTAAAGCTCTACAAAATAATTTTTTTCTTTGGTGTGTTCTGGTATATGTTTGCAGTAAAATCCCAGAGCTATCTTTATGCGGAATATTATTATGTTGATGATAACGGATTTGTTCACTGGGGACATGTAGACGAACCTGTTGAGGAAGTAGAACCGATTGATGATGAAGAAATGAATGCCTTTTATCTGGCACAGGCAGCCATGGCTCAAAAAAATCTTGAGGAGGAAAAGGGAAAAGACAGTAGTATTGTTTCTCCGGGCAGCGGTCTTGGATCAGAGGTTACACAGGCCCAAGGTGCTGTTGCAGCCGGGAAGGAAGCGTCAGATAAGGCGGCTGAAAATCAGGATCTTAAGACAGAACAGAATCAGCAGGCCTCTCAGGAAAACCTTGAACAAAAGGAGCTGCCGGTTGATGGAGATCCGGTAAAGCATTCGCTTGGTTCTTATGAGCAGGATGAAACCGATATAAGTAACGGAAGAATTGAAGTAAAGCGCAGCTACTCCTCGCAGAATTATAAAACTTCCAGCATGGGTTACGGTTGGGTTACAGATCTTGATCAAAGAATTATACTTGGAACTCTTTCCGGTGCAGAACAAAGGCTGCAGGCGATGGAGAATTATGTTGAGGAGCTGACTTCTCTGGTTAGTATTCTGGAGAATGCTATACAAAGTGTGTATGGCGTTGGCAGTCTTGATGGTGCTGTGAGCTCACTCGAGTCAAGAAAAGAAAATGCCTTTAGTAATATACGTAGTGCCGACAACCTTTATTATTTAGTAGTGGGCTTGGAAATGGGTTCACGGCCTTATGAGGCTCACGCGGTAATTACATCACTTAAGACTGCGGCTGCCACTCATATGCAAAACGTCATAAATAAATACAATCATATTGCTTCATCTATTTCGCAGCTGGAAAATGACATTGGTGTTTATAATAATTATCGGACTCTGCTCCTGGACGCACAAACGAAGCTGCAGGAATACAATTCACTTGTTTCAAAATCTGAAGCACGCAAAATCAAAAACCGGTATGTAATGTTTGAGGGCATGGACTTGTCGTATGAAGAGACAGGACTGGATACTCTTACTGTAATTGATGAAGCGGGTTATCCTCATCTGCTAACGGAAACTTCTGACGGTAGCGAAGTGTGGATTTGCAAAGGCGACACACTGATTGAGGAATGCACTTTAAGTGGTCAAGGCTATAAGGTTATCCAGTATGACGGAATCATAAAAGATTTTGACGCAAACGGTTTTCTTATAAAGGTGACAGACCGAAACTCAAACAGCGTGAGTATTACCCGCGGTAACGATGGAAAGATAACCGCAATTTCTGATTCTTTTGGAGAAGGCTATACAGTCAGTTATAAAGGAAAGTATATTGGTTCAATTGTAAACAAACGCACGTCTGAAGAATGTGTGGTTTACGGGTATGAAGGAAACAAGCTTACCTTAGTTACCGATACAGACGGTGACACTGTAACTATGAAATATGATAGTGGTGGCCGGCTTACACATCTTTACAAATGCGACAACAGCTTTGTTGAATTTGTTTATGGTCAGGTAACTAATGACGGGTGCGTGCTTGCAACTGCAACAAAAAATGAAGAAGATTTTGAAGAAACCTTTGATTATTATCCGGCAGAAAATAAAACAGTATATACCGACCACGATGGTAATCAGACAGTTTATATATATGACGAAAATCACAGAACAAAGGAAGAACATCGTCCGGATAATACAGTTATAATAAACGGATATGACACAGATGGAAATCTTGTGAGCGTAAAGGAAAACGGAAATACCACAACCTACCGCTATGACAAAAGAGGAAACCGTACCGCCGCCAACTACAGCGATGGTTCAAGTGAAAGCTGGGTTTATGATAAATACAATCAGGTTCAAGAATATACCGACCGTGATGGCCTTGTCACAAGCTATGGAATAGATGAAAAAGGAAATATTGTTTCCTGTAGCATCGGTGGTGAAACGGTTTATACACTGTGTGTGAATCAGCATGGCCAGGTTGAATGGCGCACAGTACACGGACAGCAGAATGTTACAACTACTTATAAATATGATGATTTTGGGAATCTTGAATATGAGCTTTGCGGTGGCATTAAAACTGAATATGAATATGACAAGCGCAACCGGGTAACTAAGGTAACGATAGCAGACAAGGTTATATCTGAATACGAATATCAAGGGCACAGCGTAATAAGACGTGATTACAACGGGCTTGAAACAACTTATGTTACAAATGGCCGCAAGGATATGACTCAGGTTATTCAAAAGGATAGGGTAACAGGTATTGTCCATAAAACAAGGATAGAATATGACAAAAGGCATCTGCCGCTTAGAATATACACGGGCGATGATAATACCCAGACGCTTGTTTTATCATATGTTTACACACCGGAAGGAAAGCTCCGGACTCAAATTAATCATGGTGCAGAATGCTGGGTTACGCTTTATGAATATCAGGACGGACAAGTTTACAAAATACAACAATTCAAGACCGATACGGTGGATGAGCCTTTACAGGTAAATGAAAATGTCTCATGCCAGACTTACAATTCAAATTTTTTATCGGACAACAAAAAACGTCTTACAGTAACCGATGCACTTGGCTTTGAGCTTATCTTTGAATATGACAGCTTCGGAAATCTGCGGAAGACGACAGACGCAAACAATATTGTAAGGCAGATGTCTTATACTCCGGCCGGACGATTAAACGGGGAGCAGTCCAGTCACGGAGGCTGGTACAAGTATGTTTATCAAAATGGCAATGTTACTCAGGCAGGCGAAGAAGGCGGAGAATTTACAAAAAGCGCTTATTATCCAGACAGTAGCATTAAATATACTACGGACCGCTATAATAAAACTACATATTATAACTACGATAATATGGGACGTGTAAGCAGCATTCAGGGTGAAGTTCAAAAGGTATTGTATGAATATGACAGCCTTGGACGCATAACAAAGCAGATAACAGGAAGCACGCCAGATGAATATGGCGCTATTTATTATGTGACCTATGATTATTCCCAGGATGGAAGGACAGTTACCGTTACCGAGGGTGGAAAATACAAAACAATAAATCAGCTTGATGCCTTTGGAAATGTAATAAGTCAGACGGACGGCAATGGAAATACAAGGCGTTTTGAATATGACTGTCAGAATCAAATGACTGCGTCTTATGACGGCTATGATAATAAAACAAGCTATGAATATAATGCACTTGGCAAAGTGTGCAGAGTAGTTCAGCCAGACGGGGCTCAGACACAGTATTATTATAATTATCTCGGGCTTTTAGAAAAAGTCACCGATGCTTGCGGAACGGTATATTGCGCAGTTTATGATAAGGCAGGAAGACTGTTGCAGGAGCGTTCCCGTGCAGACAGCGAAAAATCCTATAGGTATGATAATGGGGGCCGGCTGCTTAGTGTTTCGTGTGGTGGAGAAATTATTGAGTCTTATGATTACGGGGCAGATAATCACACTGTAACAGTTACCGACGGAAACGGAGAAGCATACATCTATAGCTACGATGACTTTGGGCGGCTTACAGCTGAGTACAACAGAAACGGACTTGTTCAATCCTATACTTATGATGCCGAAGGTCAGAATGACGGACAGACAGGCTTTGACGGAAGTACGACTGTCATAACTTTTTCACAGGACAGAACGGTTCGGACTGTTCATTATTCAGACGGAAGTGAAAATCGTTTTGAGTACGATGCAATGGGAAACATAATCCGGGCCTCAAACGCTTATGGTTCATCAGTTTATAACTATGATGCAGGTGGCCGACTTGTATATCAAAAGGATGTAACCACAGATGAAGAAATTTATTTTGAATATGACCAGGCGGGCAACAGGACAAGGCTTTACAGTACAAATCGTGAAACTATATACACATATGGAAAAAATAATGAAGTTAAAGAAATCTTTGACAATAAGCAGAGAGTGCGTGTACAATTAGGCTATAACATAAATGGATTGGAAGTATTGAGAAAGTATGCAAACGGAACAAGGGAAGAAACTCTCTATGACAGAGCAGGACGCGTAATCGTAAAGGTCCAAAAATCAGAACGCGGAGAACTGCTCTGGGGAGAAGGTTATGTCTATGGGGAAGACGGAAAACGCACTGCAACCGTAGACAACGCCGGCCGTGTTACGTTATACGAATACAATAAAAAAGGCCAGCTTTCTGTGGTTTACTATCCTTATACACAGGAGCATCTTCAAAAGCTCACTGAAGAAGCAGAAACAAACGGGCTGCCTGTTACTGCACAAGCTGGTGAAAATAAATTCCTGTCATCACAAATCCATTCACAGTTAGTTCCACTGCTCAATTCAATGCAGTATGGTCTGGCTTCGGTTCTAACTAATCTTCAGATATTTATAAAGGAAAGCTATGCCTATGATGGCAACGGTAACCGTATTTCAAAGACAACAGATTTTGGAAAAATTGAATACAGCTATGATAAAGAAAACTGTCTTGTTTCAAGTGGCTCACGTGGTCAGCCTTATGTAATTTACACTTATGACAAGGCCGGAAATCTTTTGACACAAGAGAGTGCAGGGAAGACTACTAAGTATGCTTACAATTCCCAGAACCGTGTAATTTTTTGTGAGGTGACAGATAAAAGTGCAAGGGAATATACCCAGACTTTGTATGCTTACGATGCAATGGGCAGGCGCCTTATTGTACAGGATATAGACCAGAGCGCACTAAGAACCTTGTATGATGGTTTTACCTTTGATGTAATCAAGCAAAGTCCTGTCTTTGCAAACGGACTATTTACCGACAGCAACGAAACCGGCATAAGGTGGGGAGCTTCCGGAAAGCCTACAGGTGAGCGTTACCGATATCTTGATGACGAATATATGAATGACTCCTCCCGTTATATTTATCTTGATGATGACACCTACAGAACAACTTCATCCCGCTACTACGGCGAGCGCACTCAGATAAGCGCCAATGGTACACTTGCAGCTCAGGCTTCAAATGGAGGCAGCCAGTATTTTATAACAGACCTTTTTGGCAGCGTTGCAGCAGTCTGCGATTCCAGCGGCTACCAGCTTGCCGGCTATACCTACGATGCCTTTGGTTCTCTTATACAGGGGAGCCTTTCTGGATCAACAGACTTTGGTTATCTTGGTAAGCAGCAGGACCCGATTTCCCGTCTATACAACTACGGCTACCGCGACTACCAGCCGGAGTCCGCCCGCTTTACAACTGTAGACCCTGTTCGCGACGGCTCCAACTGGTTTGCCTACGTAAACAACGACCCGGTGAACTTTGTGGATTTGTGGGGGTTGGAATTAGTATTGACAGTTAATAAGGATACTCAGATTATGACTGTAGAACTTAGAGCAAATGGAATTGTTGATAAAAGGGAAATAAAAGTAACTACAGCTGTTGTCTCTCATGATCCAACAAAAAATACTGATACATCAAGAACTCAAGAAACAGGTGATAAAAAAACAAATCCTACTCAATTTCCAAATGGCACTTATAAAATTACGGGAACAAAAACAAACCCTATTCCTGACAGTCCAAATTATGGTAATCAATGGATAACAACAGCTGCAACACAACAGTTAAAAGCAACAGATGGAACTATCGTAGAAGATGGTGGATATCAAATCCATTTAACTAATTATAGTAATACAAATGGTTGTATTGGTATTAAATATAAAGCTGATATGAATTATTTACTTATGTGTGTCACAATGAATGAATCTGTAGATCCTGGCTCAAGCAAAATCATTGTTACAGGAGGAGAAAAAAATAAATAACTATGAAAATCTGTAAGAAATTAATTGGAATTTTACTATTATTAACCCTGACTTTTATCAATGCTTTTGCTAAAGAAAATAAGTCTATTCTTATTGCTATTTGGCAACAAAAGGTCAATACTTTTAAATTTCAAAACAATGAATTTGAAGTTAGTCTGAATCCTGTTGATTATACTCTAAATCCTGTAATTTTAAATAAGCAAAAAGAAATTATATTTGAGCCTGCAGACTATGTAGAATTACTTGAGGTAACTGAAATAAATGAAAATAAATATTCTTTTTGCTTTTCTGCGTTAGGGTTTGAGCAGACTTTTATTTATGATGTAAAGAAAGATACAATTACAGAGCCTTTTTTTGATATGAAAAAACAAGTTTCAATTTGGGCAAAGGATTATGACAATTTAGTATTGTTTGGTGATACCTGGAATTCTGATAAAGGTATTATGCCAGATCAAACCATTTCGTTATATCTTTTTTCTACAGCAAAACAACAGCATTATAAGATTGCCGATAAGAAAGGTGATGTATTTCATGTAAAACTGCTGGATGACTGTAAAATAGAGTATGCAGATCAGAATGGTAATTTGGTGCAATTTGATTATACAGAATGGATAATGCCATATACTTCATATACAGCATCCTCTTTTTTAGTTGAACGAACAGCAGTTTATGGAGCAGATAATCTTGAATCTGAACAAGGACTGCCTTGGGCATCAGCTAACGGGTATGGTATAAATGATACTATTCAAATAAAGACTCTTGGTCACAACAAATTGCAATTAGCTTTATATAACGGTTTTCAATCTAAAGAGAGACCAGATTTATATAAAGCTAATTCCAGGGTAAAAAGGATTAAAATAAAAAATCTTGAAACCGGTACTTCTTCAGAATTCTTGTTGAAGGATACTTCTGAAAAGCAGATTATTTATCTTAATAGTCTTGATATTACAGAAAAAAAATATACAACTCTAGAAATTACAATTCTGGAAGTTTACCCTGGTGATAAATATACGGATTTGTGTATACAGGCTATTATTCCTGTATATTGATAACTTTTGGATTCTGTATATGATGAAAAAAAAGTGCCCGGGTTACACCGAGGCACTCCCGGGGTAACTCCAAGGCACTTTGTATATAAAAAGCTTACAAGCTTACTGCGGGGTCAGGCCTGCAATGATGGCGTCGGTGGCGGCAAAGCGGGTGGTGAGCCAATCCTTGAGGTAGGTGGCGGAGGCGGCTTGAGATTTGAGGGCGGCGCGCTGGCTGGAACGGCAAAGCTCCGGGTCGCCGGCTGGGATGCCCCAACGGGTGCGGGTGTAGTTAAAGACACTCTGGTATTCCGGGGCGGAGTATTCGTCAATGTAGCCTTGGAGGTAAGAGAGTACGCCGTCTTTATCTATGGCAGACCAGTGCTCCTTTACCATATCCTGGAACCAGGCCTGGCGGATAAAGATTACCATCCATGGGTTGCCGTGGGTTTTTGGGTCCCAGCAGTTTACGTCGGTCTGGCAAAGGCCTGCGAACATCTGGTCAATTGTGCTCATGTTTATTTTGTCCATGTTTTCGTTACGGGTGCTTTCTATTGCAAAGCTTTTGTTACCCATGGTTGAGTCAAAATCCCAAGGGGCTTCAAAATGCAGCTTTTGATCTTTACCAGGGGCAAAATCAATATTCATAAAAAAGCTTGTGAGGTACAAATCAGGGTCGCAGATTAATTCATTGAAAATATACATATCGGCAAGAGAGCCAAGGTCAAGCACACGGCTTACGCAGTCATAGCATTTTGCATTGTCATCGGCACCCTCCGGTGTAAACTGAACCAGCTCATACGAAGAATTGAACTTGTAGTATTTCTTATTGTAAACAGCCTCGTAGCAGATCTTCCAAAGCTTGTTCATATAGCCGGAAATAAAAGCATTCTGTGCCTTATCTGTTATGTCGCTTTTGATTGTATAACCAGCCTGAATGCCTTCAAGCACTGTGCCGTCGTAATCTTTAACAGGGCCTACATAATCCATCTGGAAGGTTTCGTCTTCTGTATAATAATAATCGTCAAATTCAATAAGGTAACCGATGTCTGTGTTGGTAGCTTTCTTTTCCGGTTCGGTAAGGCCCATGCGTTCGGCTTCCTGCTGTTCGGCAAGCAGATATACACCCATGTTCATGCCATTAACTTCTACTTCTACAAGGCGGCAGTCGCTGGCATAGCCTGTAAACATTTTGCGGTACATCTGAAAGGCAACGGCGTCGCGCAAAAGTGAGGCATCCTTGTAAGCTGCAAGAAGCACCCAGTTTTTGTAGGCAGCGCCTTCATGAATGCCACCCAGATTCTGATTATTGCCCTTGGCAAATTTTATGCGGAGGGATTTTTTATCATAGTTTGTAGTCCAGTTTCCGCGGACCTTAACTTCGGCGGCTCCCTTGTCTGTATCGTCTTCCCAGATCTGACATTTTTCGTACCATGGATCTGGTGCCTGGGCCTTGCTAAAATCTCCCCAGGACTGTTGAGCTTCTTTTACGTGCTTTGCTACCGGAGAAAGAACAAAGTCTGAATTTCCACCGTTTTCTGTTGAAACAATTTTGATTAATGGAAAATGCTTTGCTTCAACATTTTCATAATCGTCCGGTCCGTTTGTCGAACCGCTTGATTTTGATGCGCAGGCTGCAAATGCAATTACAGCTGCAACTGCAAAAAATAAACCCAAAAGCTTTTTCATATTTCATTCCTATAAGTTTTGATTTACTGTAAATTATACAACCTTTTCTGTACTGTATGTCAATCATGTGCTACAATTAAACTATGAATTATGACGAACTTGTAAAAAAAGCAATAGAAATGACTGAGCGTTCTTATGCGCCTTATTCTCATTTTCATGTGGGTGCTGCGCTGCTTGATAAAAACGGAAATGTCTGGACCGGCTGCAATATTGAAAACGCGGCTTATGGTCCAAGCAACTGTGCAGAACGTACTGCAGTTTTTAAGGCAGTGAGCGAGGGTGTTCGCGAGTTTGCTGCAATTGCGATTGTGGGAGGCCCCGAGGCTCAGGATGGAAGCGTTGCCATTCAGGATTTCTGCCCTCCGTGCGGAGTATGCCGCCAGGTGCTCAGCGAATTCTGCGACCGTGATTTTAAGATTGTGCTGGCCAACGGTAAGGGCGAACAGAAGGTGTTTACGCTTGCTCAGCTGCTGCCGGAGAGCTTTAGCCTTTAAATAAAATGCTTGTATTCTTTTCCGTCGAGGAAGGTTTGTAACAGCACGTTGTTTTTGTAAATTAATTTGAGCGAAAAAAACGGGCGGCGCTGTGCAATAAAATCAAGGAATATTTCGTCTCCCTGCCAGTGGGGTAGGGTATTAAGCTTTTCAACAGGAACCCATTCAAGACTGCCTTCGTCGCAATCAGCTTTAAGGTTGCCTTCAAAGCGCTGTGTATGAAAAATATGCATGAACTCTGTGTAGCAGGGCTCTGAGCTTGTATCAACAAAGGTAACAACTCCGCAATATTGCAGGTCTCCCGGCTCTACAGTAAGGCCTGTTTCTTCAAAAACTTCGCGGACAGCACAATCCCGCGGTTCTTCTCCGTTTTCAAACTTGCCGCCAATGCCAATCCATTTGTCGTGGTTGTAGTCGTGCTCCTTTTTTGTGCGGTGAAGCATGAGATAGCAGCGTTTTTTTTCTATATAACACAGCGTTGTGTTTACAAGTGTTTGCATAAAAATATTCTATCATAATCAAGGCATTTATGGTATAATAAAAAAACTGAACGGAGATATTCTATGATTACTTTGAGACAGTTTGTTGGAGCCTGGTCAATCAGACATTCCTTTGGTTCAAACGACAATAAACGAGATGCGGGCCAGACAACACCGGAAGATGTAATCCGTTTTGATAATATTCTTTTTGGTAATGATGAACGCCTTAAAAAATGGCAGCTGCTTGATGTATACCGCCCAAAGGCACAGGGCGACGGTCAAACCACTCCTTTAAAAAAGCTCCCAGTAATTGTAAGTGTTCATGGCGGGGCCTGGGTTTACGGTGATAAGGACAGATATCAGTTTTACTGCATGAGGCTTGCACAGTATGGCTTTGCAGTAGTTAATTTTTCGTACAGACTTGCTCCTGAAGCAAAGTTTCCTGCAGCCCTTGAAGATATTGAAAAGGCCTTTGAATGGATGCTTGCCAACAAGGAGCAGTATGGCTTTGACACAACAAATGTTTTTTCAGTAGGTGATTCTGCCGGCGGACACCTTTTGACAATGTATGCGGCAGCACTTACAAACGAAGAGTTTGCAAAAAGCTTTCCTTTTATAAAACCCCTGAGCCAGAAAAATATGACGCTTCGTGCAGTGGGACTTAACTGCGGTAAATATTCAATTGAGCCAAGCGACTCGCAGATGAAGCTGCTTTTGCAGGGCATGATGCCAGGCGGCGGCACCCCAGAAGAAATTGCACTTTTGAATGCGGCCGCTCATATTACAAAGGATTTTCCACAGAGCTTTGTAATGACCTGCTATGGAGATTTTCTTTTTGAACAGGCCCCTGTTGTTATGAAGGCTTTGCAGGACGCCGGCGTAAAGTGCGAGTATCACTGTTATGCTTCTCAAGAAAAACCTCTCTGGCATGTTTTCCATCTGGATCCAAAGCTGGACGAAGCAAAGCGTTGCAACGATGATGAATGCAACTTCTTTAAAAGGCTGGTAGTAGAAAATTGACCTACTTTTATCTCTTCTTCTTTGCGTTCTCGGTTATTCTTAGCGGTATTTATGCCTTTATGTGGCGTAAGCGCTTTCCGGTTTTTATAACCTGTATTTTTATTATTGTTCCTTTTTCTAACATGGGCTATTATCTGCTTTCGCTGGCAAAAACTATTCCCGAAGCAATTATAGGTATAAAGATTTCGTACATAGGCGGCTGTTACGCAAACCTGTTTTTGATGTATTCAATTTTCACTCTGTGTAATCTGAATATAAAAAAATGGGTGAGGCTCCTGCTTTTTATAGTTACCACAATAAGCTATGGCTTTGTTTTGACCATAGGCTATTCGGGCTTATTTTATAAGAACGTTACAGGCGAGCTTGTAAACAATGTGCTTGTCCTTCATAAAACCTATGGCATTGTTCACACTCTTTATTATGTGCTCATTGTCGTTTACATGTTCATAATGTTTGCCACAACCTTCCATGCCATAAGAAAAAAGATGGATGTTTCCAAGCATATCCTAAGGCATCTTTTGACCTGCGAAATTATCTGTGTATTTTTGTTTTTTGGCGGAAAGCTCCTGGCTCTTAAGCTGGATCTGGTACCGCTTGCCTTCCTTGTGTGCCAGGTTATCCTGCTTGTGATTATACGCCGCATCATGCTTTATGATGTAACCGATACCGCTATTGATGCCATTGCCCTTAACGGAAAAACAGGCTTTATTTCCTTTGACGACAAGTTTAATTATCTTGGAAGCAACAATATTGCCAAGGAAGTTTTTCCGGCCCTTGTAGAGCTGCGTATTGATGATTCTGCGCTCAAGAACAAGGAGCTTAATGAAGAAATAATAAACAAAATTAAGGAATATGCGCAGAACAACGGAAAGCACAGCTTTTTTAAAAACTACAAGGACCAGGTTTTTCAGGTTGATATAAACCGTCTTGTTGATGGACGCGCAAACCGTGGATACATCCTTTACATTCAGGATGATACTAAGGACCAGAAATATATTTCGCTGCTCAATAAATTTAACGATAAGCTTAAGGATGAGGTTTCGGAAAAAACTGCGCATATTGTTCAGATGCACGACAACCTTATTATGGGAATGGCAACCATGGTAGAAAGCCGCGACAACTCTACCGGCGGACACATTAAGCGCACCAGCGATGTCGTAAAAATTCTGATTGATGAAATTATTAAGGCACAGGAAAAAAATGGCGCGGATGGTAAGACTGATGTTTTGCAGCTTACACCTGAATTCTGTCACAATCTTATTAAGGCTGCCCCTATGCATGACCTTGGAAAAATTGCCGTAGATGATGCCGTGCTTCGTAAGCCTGGCCGCTTTACTGATGAAGAATACGAAAAGATGAAAACCCATGCCGCAGAGGGTGCCCGCATAGTCCACGAAATTTTAAAGACCACCGATGACCTTGATTTTCATCTTATTGCCGAAAATGTTGCCCACTATCATCACGAACGCTGGGATGGATCGGGCTATCCCGAAGGCTTACAGGAACAGGCAATTCCTCTGGAAGCCCGCATAATGGCTGTTGCCGATGTTTATGATGCACTTGTGAGTAAAAGGGTTTATAAGGAAGCCTTGAATTTTGAAGAGGCCGACTCAATCATGATGCAAAGCTTTGGAAAACATTTTGACCCGGCCCTTAAAAAATACTATGTTGCTGCAAAACCGGCACTGCAGGAATATTATTCAAAGCAGCAGTAGGATGCCCGCTTATTTTTCCCAGGCTTTTTTTATTATTTCCAGAATCTCTTCCAGACTAAGTCCCATTTCGCGGCAGGCAGCCAGGTCTTTGGTTAGAAGCTCCCGGGCGGCATTTGTACGCTTGTCTGAAAGTTCGTGATGTGCAAGTTCGCATACAAAGGTTCCCCGCCCGGCTGCCGTAGAAATAAAGCCTTCGCGTTCCAGCTGCTCCCAGGCCTGCTTTACGGGAATTACACTTATGCGCAGGTTCAAAGCAACCGTTCGGATTGGCGGAAGCTTCTGGCCTGCTGCAATTTCCCCGTTCATTATCTGGGCAGCAATCTGTTCGTAAATCTGAGTGTAAATCGGTTTGTCTGTTTTTTGTGACAATACTATATCCATATTTTGTGTGGCAACATGAAATTACATATCGTATTTTTCAAACTGTTTTGCTGCCTGACGGAATGTCAAAACCCAGGACAACGAATAAAGCAGAATTCCGGTAAGAAGGATTAAAACTTGTTTTCCAAGGAATGCGCCGTCCTGAGAATAGAATATAAGTCCAATTTTGGCAAGTGAAAATCCCTGAGCTATCTGCGCATCGGTCATAGTTCCGGCTGCATGAAAATAAGCCCATACAGGAAGTTCACAGATTGCATAAGATAGAAAGTAAGTAATTCCTGCAACAAGATATCGTTTTCCGGGTTTTACAGGATCTTTGTAAACGTTTCCCAAAAACAGGATATTGAAAATTAAATAAACTACAAGCTGTAATCCAATATAAGCAACTGTAATTCCAACACCCGATTTTGATTCCGGGAACTTTGCAAAGTAACGGATAAGACCTGCAAGCACTGCGAACAAAATAGAAACTACTTCGAGCATTCCGCAGAAAAGGAAGCGAGCCTTAACGGTATCTATTTTACGAACAGGCAGCAGTACAGTATAAAGAGTGTCGTGCGAAACCTGATTCATTCCAAAGGTCATGAAGATGCTGAGCGTAATATAAAAGGGTCCGATGTACACAGGATAATTTGGAATAAAAAACATTCCAAAACAGCAGATAAACCAAATCATTGTCTGTGCGGAATTTCCAAGAGTAATTTCTTTTCTCAAAAGGTTTAAGGTCTGACTTTTCATTATTCTTCCTCCTGTCTGCGTTCTACGTGAATCATGATGTCTTCGAGAGTTGGTTCTGCAATTTCAAAGCCGCCGGTCTGGGCCAGGGGCTTATCTTCGGCTTTCATAAGTCCTTCAAAACCAAGCTGATGTTTATGTAAGCCTATAATTTTGTCCTGAACTTCTGTAGTAAGCTGATCTTTCTTTCCTGCAACACTGATGTAGCTTGTGCGGAAGCTTTCTTTGTCTGTGCTAGCCAGAATCTGTCCCTGCTTGATGTAGGTAATGTAGTCGGCACATTTTTCAAGGTCGCTTGTGATGTGTGTAGAAAAGAGGATAGAATGTTCACCGTCTTCTATAAATTCCTGGAACATGAGCACAAGGTCGTCTCGGGCTGCAGGGTCAAGTCCACTGGTTGGTTCATCAAGAATCAAAAGCTTTGGATTATGACTCATGGCAACTGCAAGAGAATATTTTACCTTCATACCTGCACTGAGCTGTTTGAATTTTTTATTCTGATCAATTTCAAAGCGTTCGCACAGCTTTTCGTAGCGGTCGTCATCCCACTCCTTGTAGAAGATTTTTGTTACATCTGTTATCTGTTTGATTTTTGATTCCGGGTAAAAATCAACACCGCCAAATACATAACCAACCTGGTTTTTTATTTCTACTTCGTCCTTTGGCATTGAAAGTCCGCAAAGATTTACGGTACCACCATTGTTATTCATGATATTGAGCATACATTTGAGGGTTGTAGATTTACCGGCACCGTTGCGTCCGATAAAGCCCATGATGTAGCCCTTTTCAAGAGAAAAACTTACGTCCTTTAATTTAAAGGAGTCAAAGTTTTTGCAAAGACCGTTTACTTCGATAAGGTTCATTTGACATCTCCTTGTGCATATTCGTGCAGCGCACATTGTGTATATTGTATATACACAATATAACACTCGTCAAAGCATTTGTCAATAAAAAAAAGTGGATTGCCGCGCTGCACTCGCAATGACAAGCGGTAACAAAAGTTACCCTATGGCAGTAACCAAGGTCACCCCAAAAGTAACCATTGTCACCGTTGCGCCCTCACAGATTGTGCCGTATATTAAGCGTAGATTCCGAAACCAGTTCGGAATGACGGAATCTCAGGAGGTAGAACATGCAAAGTATCATTTCAGTTTTATCTGATAACTTGCCATGGGTTTGGGTTGCGGTAACAATCATCTGCGTGGTGATTGAATCGCTTACTCTTGCCCTAACTACCATTTGGTTTGGAATAAGCGCCTTTGTAATGGTTTTCCTTGCCTTTACGCCGCTGCCGTTTCCAGCTCAATTATTTATTTTTGTTGTAGTTGCTCTGGTACTGCTCATTTTTACGCGTCCGTTTGTAAAAAAGAAGTTGAATCAAAAGCAGATTGCAACAAATTATGAGCGGATTATCGGACAGATTGCAGTTGTGACAAAGAAAATCAGCGCACTGGACAAGGGTGCTGTAAAAATCAATGGTATGGAATGGACTGCAGCCGTAAAAGAGGACATTGTTCTTGAAAAAGGCAGCAAGTGCATTATCGAAGAAATTGCCGGTGTAACGGCTTATGTTAAGGAGATTTAAAATGATTTATATTATCATCGCTTTAGTTGTTATTGTTCTGGTTCTGATTATTACAAACATCAGAATTGTTCCACAGTCAAACGCTTTTGTGCTTGAACGTCTTGGTGCTTATCAGGGAACCTGGAATGTTGGACTTCATGTAAAGATGCCGTTTTTTGATCGCATTGTAAAAAAGGTTTCGCTTAAGGAAAAGGTTTTTGACTTTCCTCCACAGCCTGTAATTACACGCGATAACGTTACCATGATGATTGATACTGTAGTTTATTTCCAGATTACAGATCCAAAGCTTTATACCTACGGTGTTGAACAGCCGATCAATGCTCTGGAAAATCTTAGTGCAACAACCTTGCGTAACATAATCGGTGAGCTTGAGCTTGATGAATCTCTTACAAGCCGTGACGTTATCAATACAAAGATGCGTTCTATTCTTGATGAAGCAACAGACCCTTGGGGTATCAAGGTAAACCGTGTAGAGGTTAAGAACATTGAGCCTCCACAGGCAATCCGCGATGCAATGGAAAAGCAGATGAAGGCTGAACGCGAACGCCGCGAACAGATTCTTATTGCAGAAGGTCACAAGCAGTCTGCAATCCTCGAAGCTGAAGGACAGAAGCAGGCTTTGATTCTCGAAGCAG